>JADGQJ010000140.1 GCA_017881885.1 Chloroflexota bacterium | reverse complement strand
GGGCGTGCGCTACGAAGCTTCGCTCACGCCGAGCGTTGGGTGGCATGCCATCTCGTTCGTCGCAACCGACGCCGACGGCAACAAGGAAACGGTCTGGGCCGGCAACGTCCAGGTCAAAGGCGCCGAGACATCGAAGCCAAGCGCCGTTCCCACTCCCACAGCCAGGTCGTCTCCCTCGCCCAAACCAACAGGGACGAGCACGCCGGCCCTGACGCCGGTGGGCGGAAAAGGCGGTGGCGGCGACGGAAAGAGTGGCGGCGGGGGCGAGGGAAGTCCGAAGCCGACGCCCGCCGACGGCGGATCCGCCACGAGCGCTCCCGGCAGGTCGGCCGCTCCCGTAGGGCCCGGCGGCACGCCGGTACCGGGCGCCACTCCGGCGCCGGGTGGGGCATCTTCTCCCGGGGCGGGCCAGACCGGCGGGCAGCCCGGAGCGGTCCCGACGTTGGGGCCGAGTGCCGTTGGAATTGTCGACACGTCGGCGCCGCCCGTCGGCGGACAGCCGGCAGATCAGTCGGCCGGGTTCGCGGCCAGAGGGGATGTCGTCGGCAGAGCAATTGCGGGAACGCTTGGGGCGCTCGCGGTTCGCACGGATCCGGGTCCTATCCGCCTGCCGCTACTTGATCGCCACCCCTCGCTGCCGACACTGCTTCGCGAGTTGACGCCCACGATTGTCACAGCGACGACCGGCGGAGCCGCCTGGGCAGCTTTCGTGATCTTCGGCAAACGCCGCCGCGACGGAGACGCCTCCGAATCGGATCCGCTGCTGGCGACCTCCTCGGCCACCGCCCTGGATACGGGCGCTGCCCAGTGCGTGCGGGTCGTCGACGAGTCGTTGCTCCCGCGCTGGCGCCGGCCGTCGCTACAGCAGGTTCGCAAGACCGATCCTCTGCGCGTCGTGGCGGAAGCGCCTACGTCGCTGTCCTTCGCCAGGGATGGCGTCCGGCCGATCGAGGCATTCGAGCGGCGCCAGATCCGGTATCGGCTCGTTCGGCTGCTCGACTGCCCGGATGAGGTCCGCGCCTCGGAGATCGGAATCCTGGATCGCGGCGATGAGGTCCAGCTTCTGGAACGCTATTGCGTGTACTGGCGAGTTCTGTGCCCGGACGGACGCAGCGGTTGGGTCCACCGTATGACGTTGTCCGAGGCGGCGCCAGAACCTGCGTTTGGAGCGGCCGGGGGGCCAATCGAAGCTGCAGGGATGGCGCGCCCGGAGAACGTCGAAGGGCTTCTGGAAGCCTATATTCGAGCCCGGAGCGATGGTCCGCATTCGGCAGAGCTGGTCACAGGCCGGGTCTCAGACGCTTCGACCGGACTGGACGCAGTCGCGCCGGCCGGCGGAGTCGAGTCCGCGCCCGCCGCCGAGCCTTCGGTCGCGCTTGCACGCGACTATCTCGAAAAGGCCGGGTTCGCCGTTCAGAGTTCCGAGCCGGCGGTTCGCCGCGCAGTCAAGCCCCGGACGGCACCGAAGACCAGGCCGCCTAAGACGCCGACCGGCGAGCCTTCGGCCGCGGCAGCTCCCGCCGCAGAACCAGAACGTGTTGATGTGCAATATTCGGGACGTAAGAGCGGGGGTAGCCGTAAGGCCTCAACCGCGTCCCAGCCTGGTACCAAATCACGTCGCCCTTCACGGTGAAGCCGGCACGCGTCGCGCGGTCGGCCAGATCCGCTCCGGTGAAGATGTACCGCCCCGCCTGGTAGGCGTCCCGAACTATCACGGCCGCATATCGATTTGGCCGGAGGATGCGCGCGAGTTGCGAGAAGACGCTCTCCATCCGATCGAGGAACGTCCCGTAGTCGGCGCTGTTGGCAAGGTCGCCGGGCTGGTCCGTGACCATCGAGTAGTCGGTCCGGCGGTTGACGTGCGTCTCGGCCAGCTTCCCGCCGGCCATCGTGATCGGCAGCTGGATGTTGTAAGGCGGATCGGTCGCCACGAAGTCGACGCTGTCGGCCGCCATCTCGGGCAGGACGAGCATCGCGTCGCCGAGGCGCATCTCGAGGCCCGAAGCGTCGAACGACCGCTCGCCGACCGGGTCGTTCGAGCCGAGGTCGGCCAGGATCGGGCCGCCTCCGTCCCGCTCGGCTGCCAGGCTGAGCAACAGAGATTCATAGAGGGCGACCCAGCGAGCTTCGATCTCGATCCCGACGGCCCGCCGCGGACCTCGTGCGATGGCCGCCCCAAGAAGAGTCCCGCCGACTCCCGCGAACGGATCAAGGACGAGCTCACCCGTCGTCGTGAAGAATTCGATCAGCCGCGCCATGAGCCGCGGCGGCTTGTTGGCCCCGTGTTGCTTGCGCAGATTGTGGCCGAGCTCCGAGGGGTAGGCGGTTCCCCAGACGGACTTTGTGAAGTACAGCCACTCCTCGCCGGAGAGGTCGTTGAGAGTGTTGTCCGGATGTCTGGGGCTCACCGGACGAGCCTACCAGGCGCGGCCGTTCTTCTGGCGCCCAGTACGGAAAGGGGATCCGGGGACGGGCGTCGAGCGGTTACCCTACGCAAGCCGAGGGGAACGGCGGGGCTCCCCCATGACCTGCGCCGCAAGTTGGATCTCGGAAGGCAATGACGAACAGCATCGAGCGGGGCGGCGCACGCGGTTTCGACGGGCGCCCCTCGCACCGCAAGCTCTGGAGCGACCGGTTCGTCGGCCGCGAGAATCCCCTGGACCGAATCGCTTTCGGGCTGCAACGGGTGGCCGACGGCAGACCCAGCGCGTTCGTCCTGTCGGGCACGGCCGGCATGGGACTGACGCGGCTCCTGGCCGAGACGGAGCGGCGCATCGAGGCGCTTCCGGAACCGTTCGTCTCAGTCCACGGGGTCGCCCTGCCGGCCACGTCGGGAGTGCCCTACGCGCCGATCAGCGCGGCCCTGGATCATCTCCTGGCGCCGGTTTCCGACGAAACGCTCGCCGCCCTGGTAGGACCGACGGCCGATGCGATCGCCCGGCTGGTCCCGAGCCTGCGCCCACGGCTCGCGGCGCTGGAGCTGCTGCCAAACCGGCCGCGTGTCGTCGCGACCGAGTGGCGCGAGGCGCGCATGTTCGAGGCGGTCCTGGGATTGCTCGAGCGACTCGGTGAGCGGCAGCCCGTCGTACTGATGCTCGAAGACATGCACCACTCGGATGCGGCGACTCGGGGGCTCGCCACTTTCCTGGCTCGAGTCTCACGCGGCCAGCGGGTCATGCCGGTTCTGACATACCAGCCCGACCGTCTCCTCCGCGCCGATCCGCTGCGGGCGACGCTGGCTTCGCTCTCCACGACGGCATCGGTCGTGACCGTCGAGATGCCGCCGCTGGATCGGGCCGAGCTCGGCCAGCTCATCGAGGCCATCGAGGGCGGACGGCCTTCCTCCACGACGCTGCTGCTCGTGGCCGAACGGTCGCGCGGCAACCCGCTCGTCGCCGAAGAATTGCTTGCGGCCAGACGCGAGCTCTCCGGCGTTTCTCTGGCGGGCTCGTTCGAGCGGCTTGTCACGGCTCGGTCTTCGCTTCGCTCCCCGGAATGCCGCCGAGTGCTGCGGCTTCTGTCGTTGGCCGGGTCGCCGGTCACACGGCCGATGCTGATGGCGATGGCGACGGAGTTCGAGCGGCGGGCACCGGCCCGTCCGCCCCGGTCGGCGAGCAGCGGCCGGAAGGGCGAGGGACTGGATGCGGACATCGTGGCGGGATCCACCGAGGGACTCGCCCACGGGTTTCTGGTCGAGACCGCCGACGGGCGGCTCATCGGGACGGGTCGTGAGCCCAGGATCTGCTTCCGCCATGAGTTGATCGCCGAAGCCATAGCCGCGGACCTGCTGCCCGCCACTCGGCGCCGCTACCACGCCGCGCTTGCCGCCGCCGGAAAGGGCGACCCGTCGCTCGTGCAGCCAGTCATCGCGGCGCCGAGGACGGGTCGGCAGACCGGCGCGCGCCCTCGGTCTGGTGTCGCTCCGTTAGCCACGAGAACTGCGTTCGGGGCCACCGAGCCGCCCACGCTCGAGGTGACACCGCCGCAGCCTGCGGCCGCCCTCGCCCATTACCTTGCCGCTCATCAGCTTCCCGAAGCGGAGCAGTCGGCACTGGCCGCGGCCGCAGCGGCCGAGGCTCTCGACGCCGGAGCAGATGCGCTCGTCCACTACGAGAAGGCTCTGAGCCTGTACGAGATCGTGCGCCTGGAGGAGGACGCGCCGCGCCTGCCCGACCTGTATATCCGCGCCGCCGAGGCGGCTTTTGCCGCAGGCGACCCGGCCCGCGCATCGGCCTACTCAGAGGCCGCCGCTGCCGCATTGGACGACCCCCATGAGCGGCTCGCGCTCGGCCTGGTGATGGAACAACTGGGCAGATATCGCCGCGCGTCGGGCGACCAGGAGGGCTCGCTGGCAGCCTACCAACGCGCCGTCGATCTCGTTCCTCGCGAACCGACTGCGGCTCGGGCTCGCGTTCTCGGCTCACTGGCCCAGTTCCGGATGCTCGAAGGTGTCTTCTCCGAAGCCCGGCGGTACGCGGAGGAAGCGGTTGCGGTGGCGACGGCGGTGGGCGACGACGCTCGCCAGGAGCTCCTCCACGCCACATGCACGCTGGCCGTGGCCGAGGCCTGGGGTGACGAACCCGAGCCCGCGGTGGAGATGCTGCGCCAGACGCTGATCGACGCCGCAGCTCTCGGCCGGCTCGACGACCTGTTCAGGGTCTATGCCAACCTGACCACCGTCCTGGACCTGCTCGGCCGCCGCGACGAAGCGATCGCGATGGCCTACGAAGGAATCGCCGAGGCGGAGAAAGAGGGCCAGGCGACGGTATACGGCAACTTCCTGCGGGCCAACGCCTCCGATTCGCTGTACTTCATCGGCCGCTGGCAGGAGTGCCGCCGGCTCTGCCTGGAGGCCCTCAGCTGGAACCCCGTCGGCATCTGGTTCCTCTCGCCGCTGCTGACTCTCGCGACTGTCGAAGTTGCCATGAGCGCGGGCGAGTCGGCCGGGAGACTGCTGGGGCAGGTCCTGCTCGCGATCGAGACCGTCCAGGATCCGCAGTTCGCGGTGCCGGCCCAGCAGACCGCGGCCGCCTACGCGCTCTGGCAGGAGGACCTGCCCGATGCCCGCCGGGCGGCCGAACGTGGCTGGCAGAAGGTCAGCGACACCGAGGACTGGCTGCTGATGGCGCAAATGGCGTCGACGTGTCTGGAGGTAGACGCAACGATCGCCGCCGACGCCCACCGCCGGCGTGACTTCGCGAGTCTGGCGGCCGCGCGCGAGCGAAGCCTCCCGATCGTCCTCCAGGCCGAGGCCGTGGTTAACAGCTGCGGGGTTTCGGCCCGGTTCGGATCGCGCCGCCAGGCCGACCTGGCGATCAGGGTCGCCCGGGCATTCCGAGCTCGCGTGGAGGACCACGACGATCCGGAGACATGGGGGCAGCTCGCAACGGATTGGGCTCAGCTCGGCGATCCGTACGAGTCTGCCCGGGCGCGCTGGCGTGAGGCCGAAGCTCTGCTCGACAGGTCCCACGGCAGGTCCACGCGAACGATCGCCCGCGAGCCGCTTGTCGCCGCGGCCGAAGGCGCATATGCCCTCGGCGCCTGGCCCCTCTTGAGGGCTGTGGCCGAGCTCTCGCGGCGGGCAATGCTGCCACTTCCCAAACACATCGAGGCGGCGCTCGAGAATCGCCTCGAGCCACCCGCCGCTGCTTCGCGCGCGCCTGGCGCTCGGTCGGCGATGCCATCGTCGGCCATACGTCTGGGCCAGGGCGCCGGTCAAGCCGGTGGGCCCTCGGGCGGCGTCGGGTCACGCCCGGAATCGGCGGTCGCGGCCGACTTTGCCGCCTCGGCGATCCGGCAGGCACAGCACGACTTCGGTCTGAGCAAGCGCGAGCTGGAAGTCCTGGCACTGATCGCAGAGGGGCGGAGCAATCCCGAGATCGGACGGCAGCTCTACATCACGCGCAAGACGGTAGCGGTGCACGTGAGCAACATCCTGACGAAGCTCGGCGTGTCGGGGCGGGTGGAAGCTGCCGCCGCGGCAATCAGGCTGGGTCTCACCGAGCCCTCGTAGGGCGGAGGGGTCGGCCGGCTTTCACAACCACCAGACTCGGCCGGCAACGCTCGATTCGCTCAGGGTCGTGCCTCCCGGACATGAAGAAACCCGGACCCCAGGTCCGGGTTTCTTGTGGTTCTTCCGGTCTACCAGCGCTTGCCCCAAATGATGACGACAAACGCCAAGACGATCGGAGCCAGTTCGCCGAGATCCACGGCCGACTCCTTGATTGCGGTACCCGAGCTGCCGAGAGAGTGTGTGCAGCGTTCTGCAACCATACCCCTATCGGCGGGTGATTCTCAATCGCTCATCCGTACCCAGGGTACGGGCCGGACTAATGGCAGGGTACTGCTAACCCGGCATTCGAATGGGGCAAGGGTATTCCCTTAACGAATCGGCCCGACGTGCGGTCCGAAAGGTCCGCAGATCGCCGGTTGACGTATGGGTACGAGACTTACACTGCGGCGAACAGGCCCAAGCCATCGCCGTGGGGTGGAGGTCGCCTGCCTGAGCGAGGTGACGTGGCGTGCCCACCGATCTGCAGTTCCAGCTCGATATCTCGACGCGGCTCCTGGTGGCGGCGCTCTTCGGCGCGGTGGTCGGAGTGGAGCGCGAGATCCACGGCCATCAGGCGGGGATGCGAACCCACATGCTCGTGTCGCTGGGCTCTGCCGCGTTCACCGTCATGTCGATATACGGCTTTCCCCAGGTTGCCGGCTCGGGAAGCACGGACCCGAGCCGGATCGCGGCGCAGATCGTGACCGGCATCGGCTTCCTGGGCGCGGGTGCGATCGTC
>JADGQJ010000003.1 GCA_017881885.1 Chloroflexota bacterium | reverse complement strand
CAGCGCCGGATTGGGCTGGGACGCTCTGCGCTGGGAGCGCGGGGCAAACGGCCGGGCGTTGGGCGCAATGGAGCGAGCCCGTCGCACTGTGCGGGTCTCGCTCTTCAACGGGCTGTGGTTGGCCGTGGTCCCGCAGGCGCTCGTAAACATGATCTCGCGCGCCGGCCCGGTCCCATACGAGAAGATGGAGCACGATGGCGCCGGCGCCACTGAGTGGGAGCAGTAGAGGCCTCGTGCGAGCCGCCCGGGCGTGATCGGGCGACGCTGCGCGTCGCGACCTCGCGCGGTGATCTCCAGATAAGCCGTAAGTAAGCGGAGGGGCCTACATTCCCGGCGTCCGCTCGCTGTGACCACCGGCGCAAGTCCGGGGCTCGGTGTCGGGCAAGGAATCGGTCCGTTGGGCCGCGCACGCGCGTGGTCGCCTCGGCTGAAGGGAGGTCGCCCCAGTCCATCACCCCGGATCCGCTCATGTTCGCGTGAAGGAGGCAGCCCTACCGTCGAGGAGCCGCGTCTCACGTCCAGCCCGCCGCAGGCAATCGTCCGCCCGCCGGAATGGGAGGAGATCGCATGAAGCGAGCGTCGACATTGCTCGTTTCGATCGTCTTAGCGACCTCGACACTCGGAGCTTCGGTGCAGGCAGCCGCTGCCTACAACGCGCACGTCTGGTCCAACTCCGACGCGTTCGCGGCCACGTGTCTGGGCTTCACGGACACGTACCCCAAACAGCACTACAGCCTGACCGTCTCGCAGTTCGGGAAGCTCGGGTTCAGCCCCGTGTCCGGGGCGCTCGGTGCCGGCTTCACGCGCTCAGCGTTTCTGGGCAACGTGTTCTACGACTACGCGGTCTATGTGCACAGCCACGGCGACAACTACTGGGCGGCGAGCGGGGCGCCGAATGTCGACTCCGCCTTCCTGCAGGATCCGGGTACCGGGAAGTGCAATACGTCGAAGGACATGGTCCGGTCCAGCGCGATCAAGACCGCCACGGCCGGCACCATCTACAACATCGTGATCATGTCGACGTGCATGCTTGGATCGAGTTCGAGCACGATGCCGAATGCGTTCCAGATTGCCAAGACCAAGACGTCGGCCGAGTTCAAGTTCTACCTCAGCTACGTCAAACACACCTGGGACAGCTCGAGCCTTCGCTTCGAAAAGGCGTTCTGGGGATACATGAACGGCGGGGCGCCGCACACCCGGTGGCTGTCCGAGGCCTTCACGTACGCCGCAAGCATCGGCGGCTACGAGGCTGTTGGAACTGAGGCGTTCCAGGCCAATTGGTGGGGCAATCCCCAATACGACGGAACGCCGCTCCAGCCGACCCTGAGGTGCCCGACATGCAACTTCTAGGAGTGCGCTGCTCTATCAAGACGGCAGCTGGTACGTGTGCGCTGGCAGTGTGTCTGCTGGTCACGGCGGGACAGCTCGCGGCGGCGCCGAGACAGGCGCCATCGTCGGATCCGGACCCCATGGGGAAGCTCGCCCGTGAGGAAACGGTTCTCGACGCGGGTACGAGCTCAACGCTGCTGGCTCAAGCCGGCGAGACGGGCAACGCACTCGGCTTCCCGGTCGGCGTCAAGCGAATAGGAAAGCACGTTCGAGACGGTTTCGAGCAGGCCGAGTACGACGAAGTGACCGAACTGGACTCGAAGGGCCGGGTCTCGTCGATAACCCAGTTCGACAAGAGCGGGCGCTTGCGCACGGCGATCCGGCTGGACAGCCCTCCGCGAGGCGTTCTCAAAGTGAGCGGCGCGGGCGCTATCCGCGCGGCGCAGCGATCAGCACAGACGGCCGGTCTGACGCTCGGAACGCCGAGTGCAACGGACGCCGATCAGGCCACGGGCGGTTGGACGGTTCATTGGGATCGGGTCGTGGCCGGCATACGAGTCCGCGGCGACGAGACTCGGGTCCAGGTCTGGCCGGACGGGCGCATTCAGAGCGTGTCTCGCGTCGAGCACGATCTGGGGCCCGCACCTGGTCAGCGGATCAACGCCGAAAACGCGAAGCATGCCGCGTCGGACAACCTCGATCGGTGGTTCTCCGGGCGCCACTCGGGCTATGCGATCCAGGGCGTCGCCCTTGAATGGGTGGAGCCTAACGGTGCTTTCGACCCGTCGCTGACGGCCAACACGTCTGTGCCATATCGCCTGGCCTGGGTCACCGAAGTCAAGCCATCGGGCGACGCGGCGAACTCCATGTGGTTGATGACTCTGTTCGTCGACGCGGGTGACGGGAACATCATCGGCGGCGACTTCGTGGAGTAGTCCTGGAATAGTCGGTCCGCGGCCGCCTGCTGGGCCCGCGGACCGACCCAGAAAGGGGACGCATGTATCTCGGGGGTTTCGTGGGTCGCGTAAACGACCATGCCTGTGCGGTCCTGCGGCCCTACGCGCCGATCGCGGCTGCACTTTGTGTCGCGGTGACCGGCTGCGCCTCGGTCGTCAACTCCGGCGCACCCACGACCGCAGCGGTGCCGACGGGCGTAGCCGTGCCCACGGCCGTAGCAGTGCCCACGGCTGTGGTCAGTGCCGTGCCTTCCGGCACGAGCGCGCCGTCCGCCGTGTCTCCCGGCGCCGGCATTCCGCAACTCCTGGTTCTCGGCAACGCTTCAAACGAGGAGGCGGGGCTGTGGACCTACGCCGACGATGGAACCTGGACACGCGGCACAAAGACTCCCGGCGTGACTGCAATCGCCCGGGACGGCATGAAGGTCACGCTCGCCACGAGAAGCTCGCTGGAATACCGCGACCTCGCCACACCGCAGGATCGGCGCATGTCGCTCGGTGTGAATTGGTCGGCGCAGGTATCCCTTGGGACGGTTGTGTGCGTGGACAGTTCCGACTCGGGGAAGGCGATCATCGCCATCGCGGATGCTGATGGGCTCAACTTCGCGGTGGTAAGTGGTAAGGGAGCCGGAAGCCCATTGACGCCCACGCCCGCGTCACCGTTCGGGCCGTCGGTCGCATGGCTGGACGAGTCCAGGGTGGTCGCGTTGTCGACGGACAACCGCCAGATATCTCGGCTTGCGGTGATCGACCCGGCGAAAGGCACCGTCGCCTTGCTCCAGGGGCTGACGGGCGTGCGGGTCTTCGCGGTGTCGCCTGATCGCAAGAGACTCGTGGCGGCGACCGAGTCGGGCGTGTACGTGGCACCTATTTCCGAGTGGCTGGCGGGCAGGGTACCGGCCGCGGTCGCTACCCTGAAGCCGTCGCAGGTCGTGTGGGACGTTGCCCTCAGCGGCGACAACTCCCGTGTCGCCATGTTGTCGGGCACCGAATCTCCAGACGGCACGGTGGGCGACATCCATGAGCTCGGATACGGGTGGGAACAGGGAGAGTGGGCGCCGCTCTTCAACTCGCCGGTTCCGTTCGATCAGGTCGGCGGCCAGATCTGGCTTGGATAGGGCGGATCTGAGGACTCGGGACCCTTCTGGCAGGCACTGAGGTGACCGATCCCCGAAGCGCGGACACGGATGCTAAGATCGGGCCCGTTTGTCCGGCGGAGGAAGGTCTTGTCCATCTCGAATTCGCGGTTGCGATGGGGACTCGTGACGCTTCTTGCGGCCGCTGTCGCCGCCGCCGTGTTCGTCACGCAGCCGCGTCCGGCATCCCACGACGCCAGCATCTGGGTCGTCATCGGTCGCGGGATGCTCGAGGGGCGGCCGCCGTTCCTCGGCATCTGGGACTACAAACCGCCGGCGATCTACCTCGTGGGCGCTCTCGCCTGGATCCTCGATCCGGGCGATACGACCGTATCGATGCAGGCCTTGACTGTCGTGGCGATCGCTGCCGCGGCTACGGCTGGTGGCTGGCTCGTTGCGACCGTCTATTCCAGGTTTTGGGTCGGCGTCGCGACCGTCGTAGCCCTCGCCGGCGGTCTCTCGTTGCCCGCGCTCAGCTACGGCGGCGGAATGTCGGAGCTGTTCGGCGTGGCCTGGCTTGCCGTCTGTTTCGCGATCATCGCCGGGATCGTCCTCGGACGCCGGAGCCTCATATGGCCGGCCGCCGCGGGCGCCACCTTCGCTCTCGCGGTCGGCTCATCGTTCCTTACCGCCGGGGCCGTGCCGGCTCTGGCCGTTCTCTGGCTGTCGATCCCCATTGATGGTGCTTTGTATCCACCGACGCGATCCAACATGCGAACGTGGCTCCGTCGGCGGGTTCTGGACGGACGCCTTGGCGCTGCTATCGCCGCCGCGGCCATGGTCTCCCTGGTGGTCTGGTGGACGGTGCTCGCCGGTGGGGCCGTGCCGGCCGCCATCGATGCTTTCGTTCACTACCAGAGCCTGTATCGGGCCGCGGGCCACCTCCAGCCCCGGGCCTGGGTCCGCGGGATCCTCGACGTTTGGCCTCTTTGGTTCCCGACGCTCATCATTTGCCTGACCCCGACTGCTCGCGGCTATCTGCTTGGACTGAACGTCCTGCGGTCGAACTTCGCCCGGGCGATGTTGGTCTGGCTCGTGGCCGAGCTGGCGCTACTCGGGTTCGGTCAGCGGTTCTATGCCCGCTATCTGTTGTTGATCGTGCCGCCGCTCATCGTGCTGTTTGGCTTCACGCTTTGCACCCTCTGGGTCGAACGTCCGCGGATCAGCCGAGCGGTCCTCACCGTCGCTCTGTGCGCCTCGGTTGCAGCCGGACTCCTGTGGCAATCGCTCCCCACCCCTTCGAACGACCCGCAACTCGCCGCGAACGCCAACCTTGCGGCGTACATACGTGCCAACTCCGCACCGGGTGACACGATCTACGTCTGGGGAACCGACCCGGACCTCTACCTGCGATCCGATCGTCAGCCGGCCGGTCCATACCTCCAGATCCATCCGCTCATCATGCCCGGCTATGACCAGAAGGCGGTAGCAACGATGCTGGATCAGTGGACGGCGCATCCGCCCCGTCTGGTTGTGGCAAGCCGCGCGACGAATCCGGACCTCATCGGGCTCTATCCACTCAATCAGTCGGCGGCTATGACGAACCCGCTGCGGACCTACTACGCGGCCCTCGCGCCACTGCAATCCTTCATCCAGTCGCACTACGACCTGGTCGCGACGCTGCCTATCGGAGAAGTCTGGCGCTACCGCGGATAGTCCGATCGGCGCTGAGGCGCCCGACAAACCACGCTCGGCGCCCAGCCGGGCCGATGCGTTATGATGCGGCGCGCACCCGGGCGGTTAGCTCAGTTGGTTAGAGCGCATGCTTGACATGCATGAGGCCAGAGGTTCAAGTCCTCTACCGCCCACCATCGGAGCCGCGCAAGCGGCGCCGACCAAATCCATATCGAAAGCGACGAGCGGGACACGCTTCGCCGGCAAGATCCAAGAGAGTCGTCGAGGTGGCCTAGGCCACCGCTGAGATCGATGACGGTCGTCGCCGGCGCGAGCACCAACCGTGAGCGGCCGGAGAACCGGCCCGGGCTCCGCCCGTTAGAGCGGAAGGAGCGCGCGGCGTCGGGCGAGGAGCCAGGCGGCGCGAAGGCGGGTGGAACCGCGAGAGAAACCTCTCGTCCTGTCGGACGGGAGGTTTTGTGTTTCGATCAACGACCATCGGGCGGCGGTAGCGAAGGCGGGCTGGCGACATGGCTAACGAAGTACAGAGCGAGGCAGCAAAGGCAGTCGGACCGGCGTCGGCGGAGCCGGAGGAGTTCTTCGATACAGTCGAGCGGGGCTCGGTGGAGGAACTCCTCGACGCCGGCGCACACTCCGACATCGATGCCATGCGCCATTCGGCCGCCCATGTGATGGCCGAATCTGTGCAGGGGATCTTCCCCGACGCCCAGCTCGGCATCGGGCCGTCGATCGAGGACGGCTTCTACTACGACTTTCTGCTGCCGCGGCCGCTCACGCCAGACGACCTCGCCGCCATAGAGGACGGCATGCGGACCTCGATTGCCGCCGACCACGCCTTCGTGCGCAAGGAGTTTCCCTTCGCCGAAGGCCGAGCCTACTTCGAGAGTGTCAACCAGCCGTTCAAGGTCGAGATCCTCGACGACCTTGCTGCTCGAGCTAAAGAGACCGGCGAGCCGCTGCCGCCGACCTCCACGTATTCACACGGTGCGTTCACCGACCTGTGCAAAGGCCCGCACGTGGCGAGCACGGGCAAGATCGGGCCGTTCAAGCTGATGACCGTGGCCGGCGCGTACTGGCGGGGCTCCGAGAAGCGCCCGATGCTGCAACGCATCTACGGCACCGTTTGGTCGACTCAAGCCGAGCTCGACGCCTACCTGCTGCGGCGCGAAGAGGCCAAGCGCCGCGACCATCGCCGCCTCGGCGTCCAGCTCGACCTATTCAGCTTCCATGACGTGTCCCCAGGCTCGGCCTTCTGGCACCCGAAGGGCCAGCGGCTGTGGCGAACCCTCGAGACCGCAATCCGGGAAGTCCAGGATCGCCGCGGGTACCAGGAGGTGAGCACCCCGATGCTCGTCCACAAGAAGCTGTGGGAGCAGTCGGGCCACTGGGCCAACTACAAAGACAGCATGTTCGTCCTCGAGTCCGAAGGCCAGACCTTTAGCCTCAAGCCGATGAACTGTCCCGAGAGCACCTTCATCTACAAGAGCAAGTTGCGCTCATATCGCGACCTGCCGCTGCGTTTGTCCGAGTTCGGCCGACTGCACCGCAACGAGCGCTCTGGGACCCTTTCCGGCTTGACCCGCGTCCGCCATTTCGTCCAGGACGACGCCCACATCTACCTCCGCCCCGACCAGCTCCAGGAAGAGATAAGGGCGTTGCTGGGTGAGGTCTACGAGGTCTACGGCTGGTTCGGTTTGGAGCCGCGCTTCACCTTCGGCACGAGGCCCGACAAGGCGCTGGGCGATCCTGCGCTGTGGGAGACGGCGGAGGCCCAGATCACGGCAGCGCTCGAGTCGTTCGGCAAGCCGTACCGGCTCAAGCCCAAGGACGGCGCATTCTACGCACCCAAGATCGACATTCAGATCGAGGACGCGCTTGGGCGTGAGTGGCAAACAGCCACGATCCAGGTCGATCTGGTCATGCTGCCGGAACGTTTCGACTGTACGTACATCGATGAGAACGGACAGGCCGTCCGGCCGATGACGATCCATCGCGCAATCTACGGGTCGCTCGAGCGATTCATCGGCGTGCTGGTAGAGCACTTCGCCGGAGCCTTCCCGGTCTGGTGCGCGCCGGTTCAAGCCGTCGTAATCCCCATTGCCGATCGGCACGGCGGACCGGCTCGCGAATTGGGGGCCCTGTTGAGCGCACGGAAGCTCCGCGTGGAGGTGGACGACTCCGACAGCCGGATGCAGAACAAGATTCGCCTGGCCCAGGAGCAGAAGGTGCCCTACATGCTCGTCATGGGCGACCGGGAGGTGGAGGCTCGAACGGTCTCGATTCGAAACCGGGCCGGCGAGCAGGAGAACGGTGTCACCTGGGACGCCTTCATCGATCGCCTGGCCGAAGAGACCGGCGCGCGCAAGCCCTAGCCGTCTGTCGGAGAAAGGCTAGCGAGCCTGATAGAGGAGCCAACCGGTCTTCCCGGGGTTGGCGACCCAGATCTCCCAGCCTGCGGTGTCGCTCGTGAAGAAGGTCCATTTGACGCTGACCAAGTAGGCGTGCGCCTGGTCGATGCTGGATGCCCAGGAAAGGCCCTCGATCCACTGCTTGAGTGTTAGGGTGTTGGGAGGGCTCAACTCCTCCCGATAGTCGACGCCTGCGGTCGCCACGAAGGCGGCCCGGTCCTTCTGGAAGGCGGCGAGATTGCCCCACTTCGCCTGCGTGACTTTCCCGAGCAATCCCCATGCCTTCGCGTATTCGCCGGCAACGATCGCGTCCTCGTACTTCCTTACGGCGAAGAAGGCCCCCGGTGCTCCGGTCGGTAGGGGAGTGGGAGTTGCCTTTGGGTCGATCGTGGGCGAGGGGGAAGGGGTCGCAGTCGGGGTCGGGGTTGGCGAAGGAGTAGCAGTCGGAGTTGGCGTCGGGGTGGGACTCGGAGACGGGGTTGGGGCAGTGCCCTGGCATGCGGCTGCAGCAGAAACCAGCAGAAAGACAGCGAGCACGGACCCCAGAATCGACCGCCCCATAACCACTCCTCGGATTTGATTCGACAATGCGGTGAGCATCATCACACACCGCTCGCTTATCGACGCCAAAGGACGGCGAAACGTGTCGGTCGCGCGTTTGCCGCTCGCGGAATCCCTGTGATATAGTCCCGCGGGCGACCGCCCGGCGCAGCCGTGCCCGGGGTCGGCGCGCTCATCTGCCTCCGGACGGAGTCGCCGCCGGCCGGTAACCGGAACCTGTAAAGAAGGGGTTCGCCATCAGCCGAGACCTGCGCATAAATCAGATGATCCGCGTGTTCGACGTGCGGCTCGTCGACGAAGACGGCAGCCAGCTTGGCGTCATGCGAACGGCAGACGCCTTGAGGCTTGCGCAGGAGCGGGGGCTCGATCTGGTGGAGGTCGCACCGCTGGCCAGTCCTCCCGTGGCGCGACTCCTCGATTTCGGTCAGTACAAGTACGAACTGACCAAGCGCGAAAAGGAAGCCAAGCGGCGGCAACGTTCCGTCACTTTCAAGGAAGTCCGCCTCAAGCCCAAGATCGGGATCGGCGACTTCGATACAAAGGTCCGACGGGCGGTCGAGTTCCTGGAAGAAGGCGACAGGGTCAAGGTTTCGGTTCAGTTCCGCGGACGGGAGCTCACCCATCCTCAGATCGGTCGCGATCTGCTGGACAAGTTCGCGGAGCAGATCAAAGAACACGGCGTGGTTGAGCGGCTCCCGCTGCTCGAAGGTAAGTCGATGCACATCAGCGTTGCATCGGTCCACAAGCCCAAGACGCACGAGCCGACACCGGCGGCGGCAGCCAAGGGCCATGCCAGAACAGACGAAGAAGCGGCGCCGGTACTCGACGCCGTAGAGGCAACAGCGAATGACGCCGCAGTGGCAATAGCAAAAGTGGAGACCCCGGCCAGTCCGGCGGCTCCCGGACCCGAGCCGGAATCCGGCGCGGCGTCAACTGGGAAGGTGAACTGACGTGCCCAAGATGAAGAGCCACAAGGGGACCCAGAAACGGATCGGGGTCACCGGCGGTGGCAAGGCGTACCGTGTCAAGTCGTGGCGCGGACACCACCTCGAGCTGAAGTCCTCACGACGTGCCCGCCGATACGACGGCAAAGCGCTCGTGAGCCCCGAGTCCCTTGATCAGATCCGCCGGCTGCTGCCGTACCTGGGAGCCTGAGCTTAGATGTCACGCGTAAAGCGGGGCGTAACCGCCCACCACCGACACAAGCGCCTCCTCAAGGATGCCGAGGGCCGTTCCGGCACGAACTCCAAGCTCGTCAAGCGTGCCCATGAGTCGATGCTCCACGCGCTGGCCTACGCGACCCGGGATCGCAAGCAGCGCAAGCGTCAGATGCGTCAGCTGTGGGTCATTCGGATCAACGCGGCGGCTCGCCTCAACGGCATGACCTACGGCAAGCTGATCGCCGGCCTCAAGGCCGCGAATATCGATCTCGATCGCAAGATCCTGGCCGATCTTGCCGTTCGCGACGCTCCCGCATTTGCACAGATCGTGGCTGTCGCCGGAAAAGCGTCGGCCTGAGTCTCCGCCGGCCGGAGACGGTCGGGTCCGAAATAGAGCAAGGCGACGACGGAGAAGAGGCGAGTGCCAGGGCCTTTGCGCTCTGACTCGAGATCCACCAGGGAGGACGGGTCGGCGACTGGAAGCCCATCTCGGATCGATCTCGCCGGTTCGCTCCGGAGCCGTTCGCAGAACCCTCGACGTCCAGGCGTCCCGGCAAGTAGGCGAACCGATCGGCCCCCGATATCGGGCCCCACAAGAGCGCCCTGACGGCCCGTCTGCCGCCCGGGAAGCGGGGTGGTACCGCGAGCCCTCGACTCGTCCCCGTGTCCGAACGGGACGCGGACGGTCGAGGGTTCTAGATTCCTGGTGCAACACTTGGAGGACGCCGAGCCGCTCGGCTCGGCGAGAGGACGAGGAAACGTGAGCGTGGACTTCGAGAGCCTGAGCGGCGATCTGCATCGCCTCAAGGATCTGGCCCTGGCCGAGATCGCCAAAGCGGCGGATCCCGCGGCACTCGACCAGCTGCAGATCCAGTACCTCGGCAAGAAGGGCGATCTGACGGCTGTGCTGCGGGGCATCGGCGCGTTGCCGGCGGAAGATCGGCCGCGCGTCGGGGCCGTCGCGAACGAGATCGGAGAGGCCGTCAAGACGGCGCTGTCCGAACGTGGCCTCGAACTCCGCTCCGTGGTTCAGGCTCAGCGACTGGCGGCCGAGAGCGTGGATGTGACCCTTCCTGGTCGCACCGTTCCCCGCGGCACGCTTCACCCGATCCCCGAGACGATCGCCGCCATCGCCGAGGTCTTCGGACAATTCGGCTTCGTGGTCTACGAAGGGCCCGAGGTCGAGGACGATCTGACTAACTTCCAGATGCTCAACATCGCTCCCGATCACCCGGCGCGCGACCTATGGGACACGCTGTACGTCGACATTCCGGGCCACCTGTTGCGGACCCACACCAGCCCGGGCCAGATCCGCGTCATGCAGTCGACCAAGCCGCCGATCCGAGCGCTCCTTCCGGGACGCTGCTTCCGGTATGAGGCGGTGGATGCCAGCCACGGCTTCGAGTTCTTCCAGGTCGAAGGCCTGATGGTGGACGAGGGGACTTCGATGGCGGACCTGAAGGGTCTGCTCGACGAGTTCGCCCATGCTCTCTTCGGGCCGCGCAAGACGCGCTTCCGGCCGGGTTACTACCCCTTCACCGAGCCATCGGTGGCGTTCGACGTCGAGTGCGTAGTCTGTGGCGGCGTGGGCTGCCCGGCCTGCTCGAAGACCGGCTGGATGACGATCCTGGGCGCCGGAATGGTCCATCCCGTCGTCCTCCAATACGGCGGCATCGACCCCGAGCGGTATCAGGGCTTCGCGTTCGGCATGGGCGTCGAGCGAATCTCCAACCTGCGCCATGCCGTGCCGGATCTCCGCTACTACCTCGAGAACGATCTGCGCTTCCTGGAGCAGTTCCGATGAGAGTCCCGCTCAGCTGGCTTCGTGAGTACGTCGATGTCCAGATGTCGCCCGAGCAACTCGCAGAGCGGCTGACGCTCCTCGGCATGGAAGTCAAGGGTGTCGAGCAGTGGGGTGCCGATTGGCGCTCGGTAGTAGTTGGCGAGCTCCTCACCGTCGAGAAGCATCCTCACGCCGACCGACTCCACCTGACCACCGTCAACGTGGGCTCGGGCGAGCCGCTGCACATCGTCTGCGGGGCCAACAACATCGCCCCGGGCCAGCGGGTGCCGGTCGCTCTGCCGGGCGCCGTTCTGCCCGGCGACCGCCGCATCGAGCGGACCGAGAAGATGGGCATAGCTTCCGAGGGAATGCTCTGTTCCGGCGACGAGCTGCACATCACGAGCGACGCCGAGGGGATCCTGATCCTGCCGCCTTCGACACAGCTGGGCATCGAACTCTCGGACCTCTACGGCGACGTCGTCCTGGACGTGGACGTCAAACCGAACCGTGGCGACGTCCTGTGCCTGGTGGGCCTGGCCCGCGAGGTGTCGGCCGCGACCGGCGCCCCGGTCCGCTGGCCCGAGATCGCCGTCGAGGAGACGGGCGGGCCTGTTGCCGATCGCCTGAGGGTCGAGGTTCGAGAGCCGGAACTGTGCACCAGGTTCGTGGGCCGGTGGATCAGCGGCGTCAAGATCGCGCCCTCCCCGGATTGGATCCAGATGCGGCTCCAGGCCGCAGGGATGCGGCCGGTCAGCAATGTCGTCGACGCATCCAACTTCGTGATGCTCGAACTCGGCAAGCCGACGCACACCTTCAACGGCGCCGCGGTCCGCGAGGGGACCATCATCGTCCGACGCGCCCTGCCCGGGGAGCGGCTCGAGACGCTCGATCACGTCGATCGCGAACTGACGCCGGATACGCTGATCATCGCCGATCCCTCCGGCCCAATCGGCATTGCCGGCGTCATGGGCGGAGCCGAGAGCGAGATCACCGACGCGACCACCGAGATCGCGATCGAGTCGGCCGTCTTTGACCCGGTGAGCATCCGTCGAACGGGCCATCGGTACGCCTTGCGCTCCGAGGCGAGTCTTCGCTTCGAAAAGGGCCAGGAATTCAGGCTCGCACGAATCGGCGCGGATCGGGTCGCCCAGCTGACCCTGGCGTGGGCCGGCGGCTCGGCCTCCAAGGGACGCGTCGACACGGCACCGACGGAACCGGCATCTGCCAGGCTGGCGTTCCGACCGGCCCGCGTCAGCAGACTTCTCGGCGCCGAGATTTCGGGCGAAGAGCAGCGGGCGCTTCTGCTGCGGGTCGGGGTCGAGACCGAATCGGCACCGTCGGGGACGCGGATCCAGGTGGCCGTCGAACCGAAGCCGCTCGTGGTCAATCCTGGGTCCGAAGAGATCCTCATCGCCGTGGTCCCGACATGGCGGCGCGACATGGCGATCGAGGCCGACGTCGCGGAGGAGGTCGCCCGCGTCCGCGGCTACGAGACCACGCCAGCGCACCTTCCGGACACGCTCATGCCGGCTTATCGGCCGTCACCTCTGCGGGTCCGGGACCTCATTCGCGAGACCCTCGCCGGTGCCGGATTGAGCGAAGTCGTCACCCACGCTCTCGTTGCGGCGCCGGACGAGGCTAAGCTGCAATGGCCCGACGATGCCACCGCACCGGCTCTGCCTGGGGGCCTGGCAGCCCAGTCGGGTGAAGAGATCGCGGTCACGAACCCGCTCTCCGCTCAGCATTCGGTCCTGAGACGGCATCTGGCGGCCAGCCTGCTCGACGTTCTCTCGCTGAACGAGCGCCAGGGCCGCCCCGACGTCGCGATCTTCGAGATCGGCAAGCACTACGCCCGTATAGACGGCAAGCCGCGCGAATGGACCCGTCTCGCGTTCCTGCTGACCGGCGCGGCCGAGCCCGCGGCCTGGAACCGCGTTGCCCGCTCGTACGACCTCGACGACGCGAAGGGTATCGTCGAGTTGCTGTGCCGTCGTCTGGGCCTCGCCGAGCCGTCATACGTTCCCGATGCTCGTGGCTTCCCGTTCCATCCCGGCCGTGCACTCGTCGCCCGGCAGGAGTCGGAGAACGAGGCAGTCGCTGGGCGCCTGGCGGAGCTACACCCCGAAGCGCTGGCGGCGTGGGATCTTCGCGCGCAGCGGGTGATCGTGGCCGAGCTCGCCGTCGCCGGGTTGGACGCTGCAACGCCGCTGCGCGTGCACGTCGAGCCGATTCCGCGGTTTCCCGAAGTCGAGCGCGACCTGGCCGTGATCGTCGCCGAATCGCGGACGGCCGCAGAAGTTGAGGCCACGATCCGCAGTCACGGCGGCAGGCTGCTGCGCCACGTCCGCCTGTTTGATCGATATCGCGGAATGCCACTTGCGGCCACCGAGAAGAGTCTGGCCTACCGGCTTGTGCTCGGGTCGAAGGACCGGACCCTGACCGAAGGCGAAGCGGACGCGGCAATGGAAGCGGTCCGCAAGGGCCTCGAAACCGACTTGGGCGCACATATCCGCAGCTAGCTTGGCCGCCCGCGGGGCCGGCCGAATTGGCGGGCGCGGTCCGGGTTCGCATGCAGGCCGGTACCGTTGCCTGTTGGACCCGCGACCTGAGCGCTGCTAAGGTGGACCACGGCGGTTCGGAGGCGGCCAACGTGGCCGAGTTCGCGGCCGGGAGGCTTTGTCCGCCTCGACGATGCGAGGGAGACCGATGATCGGAGCAATCCAGTCAGCGCCACTGGTCGATCTGGCGATCCTGATCGTCCTGCTTGGGGCGTTCATCGTCGGCGTCATGCAGGGCGCCATCCGGCGGATCCTCGGGATCGTGTCGATCGTGTTCGCATTTCTCGTTTCAGCCAACCTGAGAAATCCCGTCGGCGACTACCTCGCAGACCACTGGCAGCAGTACCCGTCCGGCTATAACCACCTGATTGCCTTCGGGCTGCTCTTCGTCGTCCTCACGGTCGGCTTTTCGATCCTGATCCAGGGTTTCTACAAGCACACCGAGCTTTCGGCGGCTCACCCGATCCTCGACGACATCGTCGGCGGCCTGTTGGGCTTGCTCGAAGCGCTCGTCGTCCTCACGATCGCGGTCGCCATCCTCGGCTCCTATACGATGCCGGCTCCATTTCCGGATGAAATCGGCCAGCTGCGATGGGTCCACGACCTGCTGATTACCCAATCACACATCGGAGCCGCGATCCTTGACACCGTGGTGCCGGTGGTTATGCATCTGCTCGCGTGGCTGCTGCCGAGCGATCTGGTCGCGCTCTTCCCCTGAGCCATCCGTTCGGCTTCGTGACGCCCGCCTCGTTCCAGAACGCCTACCCTCGCGACCTGCTGGCCCGATATGGCCTGGCGGCTGCAACCGCGCTTCTCGGCGCCCGACTGGTCCGAAACGACGCTTCGGGCGTAAGAGTTGGCAGGATCGTGGAACTCGAAGCGTACGCAGGTCCGGACGACATGGCCTCCCACGCGCGCTTCGGCAGGACGAGCCGCAACGCCGTCATGTTCGGCCCGCCCGGCCACGCCTACGTGTACCTTGTCTATGGGATGTACGACTGCTTGAACGTTGTGATTGAACCCAGCGGACGTGCCGCGGCCCTGCTCGTGCGGTCGATCGAGCCTCTCGAGGGAGTGGACCTGATGCGCCACGCCCGCGAGGAGCGAGCTGCCGGGCGCGCCCGCGGCCGGGCCGACCGCCGGAACGCCTCGGTGGAGGATGCCGCGCGCGCAGATACCGCCCGCCAGAGAGTGGCCGCATTGCCGGCCGCGCGTCTGGCCTCCGGACCCGGCCTTGTGTGTGCCGCCTTCTCGATAGGACGTGAGGATGGCGGCGCGGATCTGTGCGACCCGGCGTCCCCGCTGCATCTGGAACTTGCTGCTCCGGGCGACTCGCCCCTGGAGCGAGCGTATGGGCCGCGGATCGGCATCGGCTACGCCCCGGAGCCCTGGCTCGGCATGCCGTGGCGAGTCTGGGCGGCAGGCAACCCGGCTGTGTCGGGACCGAGGACGCGGCGATGACGACCCCGGAGCCCGACAAGGCGAGCGTCGCGGTCTCGCCGGCGACAGGCGGCCAGGGCCACCAGATGGACCGGCGCTCGATGGCGCTCCTGGAGTTTCCTCTCGTTCGCGCCCGCCTGGCCGCTGCGACCGGGTTCGCGCCCGGCCGGCGCCTGGCCGAGACCCTCGAGCCCTCGACAGATCCGGTGATCGTGGCCCGCGGCCTCGACGAGACCACGCAGACTCGGGCTTTCGTGGCCGGACATCCCGGTGCCGGAATCGGCGGCAGCAAGGACATCGGACCGTGGCTGGAGCGCGCCGCTCGCGGCGGCCGCCTCGATGCGGCGCATTTCATCGATATCCAATCCACCCTCGAGGCCGCCTCTCGCCTTGCGGAGGCGCTGTCGAGCGATCGCAGGCCTCTGCTGCACGACCTGGCGCATGAGATCCATCCGCTGCCGGGCCTGCGAAGCGTGCTGGGCCGTAGCTTCGATCCGACCGGCGACCTGTTGGACACGGCGTCGCCGCGTCTCGGCGGTTTGCGACGAGCCGTGCGCATCGCCTACGACCGGTTGCGGACCCGGCTGGATCAGCTGGTTCACTCGGGCGAGCTATCAGGCGCGCTCCAGGAGCCGCTGGTGACCCTGCGTAGCGGCCGGTATGTGATCCCGGTCCGGGCCGACTCCCGGGCGCGGGTCAAGGGCATCGTCCACGACGCCTCCGGCAGCGGCCAGACCCTGTTTGTGGAGCCGCTCGTGGCGGTGGAACTCGGCAATGCCTGGCGCGAGGCGCAGGTGGCCGAGCAGGTCGAGGTGGAGCGCATCCTCGACGAACTGTCGATGCTGGTGGCAGGGCAGGTTCAGCCGCTCCGCGAGACGCTCGACGCCTTGGCACGGTTCGACTTCTGGGCGGCCAAGGCACGCCTTGCGGAAGAGATGGACGCCATACCGGCCGAAATCGCCGCCCGGCCCGAGATCGTGATGCTCGGAGCGCGCCATCCGGGTCTATCTGGCCGAGTCGTGCCGATCGACATCCGCCTCGGCGACGGTTACACGGCCCTGCTGATCACCGGTCCGAACACGGGCGGCAAGACGGTGGCGCTTCGAACACTCGGTCTGCTCAATCTGATGCATCAGGCCGGGCTACACGTGCCGGCCGACGCGGGCACGAAGCTGCCGGTCCTGCTCGACATCTATGCCGACATCGGCGACGAGCAGTCTGTCGCGCAGTCGCTTTCCACCTTCAGCGGGCATCTTCGCTCCATCGTCCGCATCGTCGAATCGGCGGGACCCAACCATCTGGTGCTGCTGGACGAGCTCGGTGCCGGAACGGACCCGACCGAGGGCTCCGCGCTGGCCCAGTCCCTGCTCGATCACTTCATCAAGGCCGGCGCGCTGGTCGCCGCCACGACGCACTACGCCGAGTTGAAGCTGTACGCGCACACCACCCCGCAGGCCCGCAACGCCTCCGTGGAGTTCGACGTGGAGACGCTGCGCCCGACCTACCGTCTGTCGATCGGGCTGCCCGGTCAGAGCCAGGCGTTCGCGATAGCCGAACGGCTAGGGCTGCCGGCGGCTCTCGTGGCCGACGCTCGGGCGCGCCTGACGGACGAACAGCAGGCGTTCGAGGAAACACTGGCCTCGATAAAGACCACTGAGCTGGAGACGGCGGAGGCGCTGGCGCGAGCGAGGCTTGCCGAGGAGCGGGCGAAGGCCGCGCTTGTCGTTGCCGAGGACGAGCGACGCAAGGCGCGACGCGAGCGGGACGAATCGGTCAAGGCCGCGCGCGACGAAGCCGAGCGGCTTGTCGACGAGGTACGTGGCGAGGTCCGCACCATGCGCCGCCACCTCGACCGCGAGACGGTCACTCAGCGCAGCCTGGACGAAGGCCTCGAGCGGGCGCAGGCACAACTCGAGCGCCTGCCGGCGACCGAGCCCGAACCGGTGCGAACGGCGTCCCCGACTGCGATTGCCTGGCGAACCGGAATGCGCGCTCGCAGCATCAGCGGCGGCTGGGAGGGTCGCATTGCAGCGCTGGAGAAGGGCGGCCGCCGGGCCACTCTGGAGGCCGGCGGCATAAGAGTGACTGTGCCGACGGACGACCTCGAGCAGGCCGTCGGTGGAGAAGGGGAGACCTCCGCGGCCGGCAGCCGGACGGGCGGCCGATCGACGCCGAGGACAGACAGCGGGTCACCCGGCGCCGCTTCGCGACTGCAGCTGGATCGTGCCCGCACGGTCGCGTCCTCGTTGGATCTTCGCGGCGCCAAGGTCGTCGAGGCGCTCGAGGTCCTGGACCGCTACCTCGACGACGCATCCCTGGCCGGCCTCGATCAGGTCACGATCATCCACGGGCTCGGAACCGGAGCTCTGCGCGACGCCGTTCGGGACTACGCCGCGGGCCATCCGCTCGTCAAATCGTGGCGCGGCGGTGGGCGAGGGGAGGGCGGAGACGGTGCCACGGTGGTGGCTCTTTGACTTGAACCCGCGCTCCGCGCCCGGGGATGCGAGAATCAACCGCCGGCGGCCCCGCCCGTCACGCGTCGCGGCCCTGTGGAGGAGTTGGTGAGCAAACGGCAAGACGCCGCTGCCAGTGTGCACGGCATCGTCGACGCGAGTGCCTGGTCGGCGACCGATTGGGACGCCCTGGCGGCACGGAGCCCGCTCGGCGACGCGTTCCAGTCCTACGAGTGGGGCGAGGTCAAACGCAGCCTGGGCTGGACGCCGCTCCGTTATGCCGTCGAACTGGACGGACGGCGGGTCGGCGTGGTGTCCATTCAGGAGCGGCCACTCATGCGCCGCGTGCCCGGGCCGCTGGGGCGCCTCCGCGTCCATTACGCGCCACGGGGCCCCATCCTGCTGGAGGCGACGCCTGTGGCCGCCAGCGCGGTCCTGCGGGCTCTGGAGGGCATTGCCCGCGCCCGTCATAGCCTGGCGCTCACCATCGACCCAACCTGGCTCGAGGATGGCGAATTGGCGGCGAAGCTGCCCGAATCGGGATTTCACCCTGCGGCGAGGGAAGTCCAGGTTTCGCGCACCGCGATGGTCATCCCGATCCGCGCCGACGAGGATGAGCAGCACGCGCTCCTGGACGACTCGACGGCCACGAACATCAACAAGGCGCGCCGTGCGGGCGTCTCCACGGAGCAGGTGGACCTCACATCGCCAGACGTCCGAGAGGCGGCGTTGGCCGAGTTCTTCGAGATGCACGCCGCCACCGGCCGGCGCGAGGACTTCCTGGTGCGGGACCGCGAATATGAGCTGAACCAGTGGAGGAGCCTGGGGGAGGCGGGCCTGGCCAGTCTCTGGTTCGCCTCAGTCGAGGGCCGGCGGCGTAGCGGGCTGCTCCTGTTGCACTGCGGCCGGTACGTGGTGCTGTTCGCGGCCGGCTCTCCGGACGACGCCGACCTGCGTAAGAACCGGGCCAATCACCTCCTGCATTGGTCGATTTTGCGCTGGGCCGCCACGGCCGGCTTCGAAGGCTACGACCTGGGCGGCGTCGACACGCACGCGTTCCCGGGCCTGCCCAAAGACAACTCGCACCCGCTCTGGAACCTCTACGAGTTCAAGCGGCGCCTTGGAGCCATCGGCGAGGTTCGGGTCCGCGCCCACGAATACGCGCCGCATCAGCTCCTGGGAGCGCTCTGGCGATTGGCGCGGCGATTCCGGTGAACGGCAGCCCGGGTGCTCGTCGCCCGCCCGGCTCGCGCAGGGTCGGCCGCCCACCTTCCGTACGGGAAGGCTCGTGGCAGCCTCGTCGATACTTACAGACCTCGCCCGAGAACGTGGCGGGTGACGTGGTCCTGAGCGCGGAGACAACGTCGCCGGCGACTCCGGATCTATCGAAGGCCAGCGCGGCCCGGCTCGGCGGCCGCGCCATAGCCATGGCCGGGCTGGTCGTCGTCGCGGGGATCGTCCTCTCGCGGCTGCTCGGATGGGTTCGGACGTCCGTATTCCTGTCCGAATACGGGACCAGTGCGGATCTGGATGCCTTCTGGGCGGCGTTCCGTATCCCGGACACTCTCTTTCAACTGGTCGCGGCGGGAGCCGTCGGATCCGCGCTCGTGCCGGTTGCCTCGGCGCTGCTGGCAAAGGGCGAAGAGCAGAGGGCACGTCGAGTCGTGGCCACCGTCGCCAACCTGATGCTCATCGTGCTTATTCCGCTGGCGGTGGTGGTGTGGTTTGCGGCGCCGACTCTCGTTCCGATAATCGATCCGTCCGCCGGAGCCGGCAAGCTAGCCCTGGAGATAACGCTGACGCGGTGGATGCTGCTTTCGCCGATCCTGCTCGCCATCGCTGCGGTCATGACCGCCGGACTCAATGCGTCCGGTGTCTTCGGGGCACCAGCTCTCGCGCCAAACGTCTACAACATCGCGATCATCGTCTGCGCACTGGCCCTGACGCCGGCGATGGGGGTCTACGCGCTTGCGCTCGGGGTTGTCATCGGCGCCGCCGGCCACGTGGCAACCCAGGCTCGTGCGGTCCGCCAGAACGGCCTGTACAGCCTCGTCCTCGACTTCCACGACCCGGCAGTTCGCGAGACGCTGCTCTTGATGGCGCCGCGTGCGCTCGGCCTGGGAGCTACCCAAATCGTCTTCCTGGTAAACACATACTTCGCTCTTCAGATGCCAGGACACGGCGCGCTGACGGTCTATACGGGAGCGTTCACGGCCCTCCAGATCCCCGTAGGCCTGATCGGAGTGCCGCTCGGCATCGTCCTGCTGCCGCCGCTGTCGCAGGCGATAGCCCGAGGCGATATGGAGCGCTTCCGCAGCCTCGTCGAACGCTCGTTACGGCTGCTGCTCTACGCCGCCATCCCACTCACAGGCTTGATGCTCGTGCTCGCGACACCGGCCATGCAGCTTCTATACCAGCGCGGCGCATTCAGGCCCGAGGACACGGCGGCGACGATCCCGGTCTTCCTCGTCTTCCTCGTCGGATTGGTGGCGCACGTCCTCATCTCGCTCCTGGCGCCGATCTTCTACGCCGGCAAGGACACCAGGACTCCGGTAGCGGCGGCGTTGCTCGCCGTCGCGGTTGACGTCGCGGCGGCTGCGGTGTTGTTCCCGCTGTTCCAGCTCAATGGGTTGGCCCTGGCGATCGGCCTTGGGGCGTGGGCGGAGGTTTCGATGCTATTCCTGATGATGCGACGCCGGCAGGGGTTCGACCTGCGGCCCCTCGGCCTGACGGTCGCATTCGCCCTGCCGGGAGCGTCGCTTGCGGCAGCCGCCGCTCTTGCCATGGACCGGTTGGTGGCCAACTTCACGCACAGCTCGACATCGCTGCCGATCCTGGTCGTGGATCTGGGGCTGGCGGGCCTGGTCGGGCTCGCCGTCTACCTGGCGTGGGGGCGCCTGCTGCGGCTGCCCGAGCTAACGACGGTGACGGATATCGCGAGGACTCTCATGCGCCGCGGAAGCTAGCCGGCCCCGCGCCACGCGGCCCCGCGCCACGCGGCCC
The DNA here is from genome assembly GCA_017881885.1 of Chloroflexota bacterium. Lineage (GTDB taxonomy): Bacteria > Chloroflexota > Limnocylindria > Limnocylindrales > CSP1-4 > Fen-1039. The sequence goes on along the minus strand of JADGQJ010000003.1, from coordinate 14,751 downwards.
CGCGCCACGCGGCTCTTTCGGCCGATCAGCGAGAAGAGCGCCAGACCGGGGAATATCAGGGTGGGCGTCGGAGTCGGCGCGGGCGTCGGAGTCGGCGTCGGCGCTGCGGTCGGCGTGGGCACCGGTGCGGGCGTCGGTGTCGGCGTCGGCGCTGCGGTCGGCGTGGGCACCGGGGTAGGTCCCGGGGTCGGCGTCGGCTCCGGTGTCGGCGTGGGCGGCGGCGGCGTTCCGGTGTTGGAAGTGCAGTATGTCTTCGGTGCGAACGGCGCACCCCAGCTTGCCCCGTACGGCGTCCAGAAGCCCGTCTGGTAGAAGTACATGGTGTAGCCGTTGTTGGGGCCACCCCGCTTCTTGACGCCGGTCATGGCGCGCGAAATCCAGATTTGATCGAAGTTCTGGAAGTTGGCGTTGCCGGCATCGACCTGGCTCAAGTCCAGGAACCCCCTGGTGTCCTTCACGCCCGGACAGTCGTAGGTCCAGAGTGTGTTGGTGACGGTGTCGATGTCCTTCGAGACTTTGGTGTTGTCGACCTGCGTCGGAACGGTGCCGTTGATGAAGACCTCACGGACGACCTTGCCCGAGTAGGGGCCGGGAAGCATTCCGCTGAACGCGTCCACGTTGGCCCACGTCAGGCCGCCCGGCTGCTTGAAGTCGACTTTGGGCGTGCCCGCAGTGACATCCTGCATGAACGCATGCCACATCGGGGCGGCAAGTTCGAGGGACATCACGCTCGTGCCGGCCGTCCGGTCGCTGTTGCCGGCCCATACGCCCGACACGATGGCGTGTGCGGTGGGATCGTCGGGTGGCGCTACGTAGCCGACCGCGAAGAGATCTTCGGTCTGGTCGCTGGTGCCGGTCTTGAGCGCCGCGGGCCGCCGGGCACCATCCGTCAGCTTGTACTGGCTCCACCAGTTGTTCTGGGCCGGGTCGGTATTGCCCTTGAGTATGTCCGTCATGACGTATGCGGCCTGCGGCGTCGTCGGGTGCGTCCGGGCCGGCTGGTTGGCGTTCTGCGACCAGACGAGATTGCCCTTCGCGTCGGTGACGGAGACGATCATCGAGCGCTGAACAAGGGTGCCGCCGTCGGCGATTGCGCCGTACGCGGACACTAGATCGGCCGGTCGGACTTCGACCGTCCCAATGCCGAGCGAGACTCCCGGATCCGGGTTCGGCGGGAAGGAAAGCCCGAAGTCCTGGGCCCGGTCCAGCAGGTGTTGGACGCCGTTGATCGAGGCTGCCTTGACGGCCGGAATATTGAGCGAGTACTGGAGGGCCTCGCGGAGGCGGACCGGACCGCGCTCGTAGTTGTCGGCGTCGTGGGGCTTGTAGCCGCCGCCCATATCGGTGGCCACGTCCATGAAGAGCGACGCCGCCGTCATCGTCTTGTCCTGGAGGCCGACGGTGTAGTTGATCGGCTTGAACGACGAACCCGGCTGGCGATAGCCGTTGCTCAGGACGTCGAACTGCGGGTCGAACAGGTTCTTGCCCGACTTGGCCGGGTTTTTCACCGGCTTCTCGTAGAACCCGGCGCTGCCGGCGTAGGCAAGCACCTGGCCGGTTCGATAGTCGACTGCGATGAGGGCCCCGTTGTGCATATTGCTCGCGCGCAGGCCGTTCTTGTTGCCGGTCGTCGGGTTCGGACCGACGATCCTGAGGTAGTCGAACGGGTCCGATTTGGCGGTGATGCCAAGCCCTGCCAGGTAGTCGATCGTGGCCTGTTTCGAGCCCTGGTTCGGGGCCACGATGTACGCCTTCAGCCACTTCTCCGCGGAAGCCTGCATCTTCGTGTCCAGCGTCGTGATTACCTTGAAGCCGCCCGTGTCCACTGCCTCGCAGTCGGCCGGATCGGTGCCGGCGCCGCACAGCAGATCCGCAAGCTGCTCTCGCACCTGCTCGTCGAAGTGAGGGGCGAGAAGCTGGTTCTGAACCTGAGATCGGACCACGACCGGCTCTGATTCGGCGGCCACGATGGCCGCGTCCGTGTAGGACCCCCGGAGCAGGTTGTCGCGCAGGTTCTGGCGCATCTCCTCGAGGATGTCGTTGCGGCGAGCCACGATCGGGGCGTCTTTCGGCACGATGAGCCTGCCGTCCGGCTGTTCCTCCGCGTTCTGGACGAGATCGTAGGCACCGGGCGCCTGCAGCAATGAGGCCAGGATCACAGACTGGGCAATCGTCAGCTGGCTCAGATCCCTGATGCCGAAGTAGCCCTGGGCGGCGGAGGCGATGCCGTAGCTCTGGTTGCCGTAGAAGTTCAGGTTCAGATAGTTGGTGATGATCGTCTGCTTGCCTTCCTCACCCGGGAACTCCTGGGTGAGCTTGACCGACTGGATGATCTCCTTGATCTTGCGGTCGACCGTGCTGGTCGTGGGCGGCAGAAGGCGCTGTTTGACGAGCTGCTGAGTGATGGTTGAGGCGCCTCTGGGGCGTCCGGAGATGGCGTCTCGGAATGCCGCCAGGACCGCCGCCGGATCGAAGCCGGTGTTGGTCCAGAAGGTCTTGTCCTCGGCCGTCGTCGTCGCGTCCAGGACGACGTTGGGAATCTCGGCGAACTTGAGAACGCGCCGGTTCTCCGACCCATAAGCCGCCAGTTGAATCTGCCCGGTCCTGTCGTACAGGATCGTCTGCTGGTTGTAGTTGATCTTCTGGAGGAGCGTCCTGGGGTCCTCCAGATCGCGGCTGTAGGTCGCGTAAACATCGACCGCGCCAACGAACGTGACGGCACCGAGCACAACCATGCCCCCGAGAAGAATCATCGGGAGAATCACGGCGAAGCGTCCGACGGCCCCCCCTCGGGAAGCACCGCGACCGTTGCGTCGACGGCGTTGGCGTCGGGCTAGGCTGGTCTGCATGGCGGCTCGCAAGATAGCATACGTACGTGAGCGGCCATCGCACCCCCGGCCGCCAAGCCTTCGGACGGGCCGACGGCGAAGCCTGTGACGACAAGTGAGGAGCGGTTCTGGCGATGACGGGAGCTGACGCGAAAGGCGGGCGAGGGTTCGCGAGCGCACCAGGTCAGGCCGGATTGCTCGACGAGTTGCGCTGGCGGGGGATGCTGCACCAGCACAGCGGCGGCCTGGCCGAGCGGCTGGCGACCGGAGTCCAGATCAAGGGTTACAACGGATTCGACCCGACGGGCCCTTCGCTCCATATCGGGCATCTGGTCCCGATCTTCGGATTGCTCCATCTCCAGCGAGCGGGCGGCGTGCCGATCGTCGTGGTCGGTGGAGGCACGGCCATGATCGGCGATCCGTCCGGTCGGTCGGCGGAGCGGCTCCTCCTGAGCCGGCCGGTCGTCGAGGAGAACGTGGTGGGCATCCAGGCCCAGCTGACGAAGTTCCTCGACTTCGACGGATCGAACGGGGCCGAAGTCGTCGACAACTACGAGTGGCTTAGCTCGTACTCGCTGCTGCGGTTCCTGCGCGACATCGGCAAGCACCTGACTGTGCCGTACATGCTGGCCAAGGACTCGGTCCAGATCCGCCTGGACGCCGGCCTGAGCTTCACCGAGTTCAGCTACATGCTGCTCCAGGCCGCCGACTTCCTGCACCTCTATCGAAACGGGGGCGTCGAGTTGCAGATGGGCGGCGCCGACCAGTGGGGCAACATGACGGCCGGCCTGGAGGTCATCCGCAAGGAGTTCGGGGCCGGCGACGGCCAGGATCTCGGATTCGCGCTGAGCTATCCGCTCTTGACCAACGAGAGCGGCACGAAGTTTGGCAAGACGGCCGCCGGTACGAGCGTCTGGCTCGATCCGGCCAAGACGAGCCCATACGCGTTCTACCAGTACTGGCTCGACGCAGACGACCGCGACGTGGGCAAGTATCTGCGCACCTTCACGCTCTTCGACCGGGCCAAGATCGAGGGGCTCGAAGCGGACATGGCGGCGCATCCCGAGCGGCGTGACGCCCAGAAAGCGGTGGCGTACGACCTCACCGCGCGAGTCCACGGCGACGGCGAAGCTAGCCGGGCCGTGCGGGTTAGCGGGGCAGCCTTCTCGACCGAGCCGATCCGCGACCCAGAGTTGCTGGCTGGGTTGTTCGAGGCTCTCGAGCACTTCGAGTTCACGTCCGAAGACCTGGCCGGCGGAGCACTCCGACTTGCGGTGGCGAGCGGCCTGTTTGCCTCGAACGGCGAGGCGCGCCGGACCATCGTGCAGGGCGGGCTCTCGATCAACGACGAGCGAGTCGGCGCCCCCGAAGACGCCGTGCCGGCGCCGATCGACGGCCGTTACCTCGTTGTCCGAATGGGCAAGAAGCGCCTGCGAATCGGGCGGCTCCGCGCCTAGGGCCGTGGGGCGGGCCTGATCGTGCGGATGTCCGGTCCCACCGGACAGAGATGGCCCGAATTGCGCGATCGTGCCGCCGGATCGTTCGAAATCGGGATCGCCGGGTCGTAACGGCAGGCGAAGGGGCCGCTAGCTCTTGTGCCGCTCCTGAAGGCGGGCGATGACTTCGGACGGCGGGAGGCCACGTTCGCGGAGCACAACGAGCGTGTGGTATAGGAGATCGGCGACCTCGCCGGTGAGGGCGTCGCGCGTCTTGTCGCGGCGGTCGATTGCGGCGACGGCGTCGTCCTTGGCGGCCATCAGGACTTCGGTGGCCTCTTCGGCGACCTTGCGCGCAGGCGCGTCCACGCCGCCCGCGAGAAGGCGGGCCGTGTATGAGGCGGCCGGGTCGGCACCGGCACGAGAGTCGATGGTCGCCCACAGCGTCTCCAGCCAGGCGAAGCCCTGAGCGGCGGAAATGGGCGCCGCCGCGGCTGCGAGTGGGGCTGCGATAGCGGTTGGAGCGTTCCCGTCGGCTGAGGCGCCCGCGGCGGTCGCGTCGAAGCAGCTTCGCGTTCCGCGGTGGCATGTCGGCCCGACTGGCTCTACCTGGAAGAGCAACGCGTCCCCGTCGCAGTCGAGAGCGATGTCGACAAGACGCAGGACGTTGCCGCTCGTCTCGCCCTTGCGCCAGAGGCGGTCGCGCGACCGCGAGTGGAAATGGACCTCGCCGCCGGCGAGTGTGGCCGCGAGAGCCTCGGCGTCGACGTAGGCCACCATCAGGACGCGGCCGTCGGCGACGTCCTGGACTACGGCCGGCACAAGTCCGCTCAGTCCCCACGAGACAGCACGCTCGAATACACGGTTGGACTTCATGCCGCGACCTCCGCAACGGGCCGGACCGGCAATCCCGCCGCGGCCATCGCCTGCTTGACCGTATCTATCGAGAACATGCGGCGGTGGAAGATCGAGGCGGCAAGCACGGCGTCGGCGCCGCCCTCGCGCACGGCCACCACGAAGTCCGCCGGTCCTGCGGCGCCGCCTGATGCAATCACCGGCACTCGAACGCGCGACGAGATGGCCCGTAGCAATTCCGTGTCGAAGCCGCTTCGCGTGCCGTCGCGATCCATCGAGGTCACGAGCAGCTCGCCGGCGCCGAGATCGACGGCTCGTTGCGCCCATTCGATGGCGTCCAAACCGGCACGAGTTCGGCCGCCGTGCGTCACGACTTCCCAGGCGGCGGGAACGCCGGTATCAGTCTCGGCGGACGCAGGCAACCGCCGCGCGTCGATGGCGCAGACGACCGCCTGGCGGCCGAATCGGCGGGCACAGGCCGTGAGAAGCTCCGGATCCGCCACGGCGGCGGTGTTGAACGACACCTTGTCCGCTCCGGCGCGCAGGACATCGCGCATTTCGTCGACCGAGCGCACGCCGCCGCCGACGGTGAGCGGCACGAATGCCCGGCTCGCCGTTCGCCGGACCACGTCGAGGATCGTTCCGCGTCCTTCGGGGGCAGCGGTTATGTCGAGGAAGACGATCTCGTCTGCTCCCTCGCGGGCGTAGCGTTCGGCCAGTTCGGCCGGATCACCCTCGTCGGTGAGGTCGACGAACCGGGTTCCCTTCACGACGCGGCCGTTGGCGACGTCCAGGCACGGGATCACGCGGCGGGCGAGCATCACGCCACCTCTTCCGTGCGCGCCGTGCCGCCGCCCGTTGCGGTGGCCTCGGCGACGAGCCTCAGGAAGTTGACCAGCAGCCGCTGGCCGACCTCGGCCGACTTTTCGGGATGGAACTGCAGTCCGTAGAGCGACCCCGACGCGACGGCACTCACGAACGGCCGTCCGTGCGTGGTCCGAGCCACGACGACGCGCTCGTCCTCCGGCGCGGGCGCGAACGAGTGCACGAAGTAGAAGTGCGATCCGTCGGGGATCCCGTCGAAGAGCGGGTGCGGCCGCGCCAGCTCGACCGTGTTCCAGCCGATGTGCGGTAGCGTCGGTGCGTCCGCCAGGCCGACGGTTCGTCCCGCAAGGAGCCCCAGCGTGTCGGCATCGCCCTCGTCGCCTTCGGCGCTGCGCTCGAAGAGAATCTGATAGCCCAGGCAGATCCCCAGGCACGGCCGACCTGCCCGAACCCAGTCGCGCAGCGGCTCGGCCAAGCCTCGGTCGCTCATGTGGGCCATGGCCGGGACGGCCGCCCCGACGCCCGGAACCACGACCGCGTCCACTCCCCGGAGAGCCGCCGCGTCCTCGGCCACGACCACGCGAGCGCCCGCGGCCACGAGCGCCTGCCCGATGCTGACCATGTTCGCCGCGCCGTAGTCGAGGACGGCAACGAGCGGCCCCGGCGCAGCCGTCGACCCGGCCATCAGCCCAGCGATCCCTTCGTCGAGGCGACGCCGCTCCGGCGTGGATCCACGGCGCACGCGGCGCGCAGCGACCGGCCGAGAGCCTTGAAGGCAGCTTCGGCCAGGTGATGATCGTTCCGGCCCTTGCCCTTGAGGTGAAGAGTCACGCCGCCGGCGCGGGCGAACGACTCGAAGACATGCTCGATCAGCTGCAGCGGCAGCTTGCCGGCTCGCTTGCCCTTGAACGGCAGGTCGATCACGGCATACGGGCGTCCGCCCACGTCGACCACGGAAGTTGCCACCGCCTCGTCCATCGGCACGGCGGCGTCGCCGAAGCGGACGATGCCGGAACGATCGCCGAGCGCTTCCGCCAGCGCGGCGCCGAAGACCAGCGCCACGTCCTCGACGGTGTGGTGCTCGTCGATCGCCAGGTCACCGGTCGCCTCGATCTCGAGGTCGAAGAGGGCGTGGTGAGCGAGAGACCCGAGCAAGTGGTCGTAGAAACCGACTCCGGTCGAGATCTTGCTTTCGCCGGTCCCATCGAGCCGAAGAGTGACCGTGATCTCGGTCTCGCGGGTCTTCCTGCTGACGGTGGCCGAGCGATCGCCCGACTTCACGACGGTACCGATCTGGCTGGTCATGCTGATATCTCCCTCGCGGCGCGGATGAGACGGTCGTTTTCCTGGGCCGACCGGACGGTCAGCCGCAGACAGTCGGCGAGCGGGTGATCGGGGCCGAATGTTCGCGGGACGAGGCCCTGACGCAACAGCGCCTCGGCGGCCGCGGCGGCGATCATCGGCGAACCGAAGCGGAACAGGACGAAGTTGGCCTCGGACGGATAGGGGTGCCAGCCGATCTGGGCCAGCTCGGCGATGAGTCGGGAACGCTGCTCCGTGATCCGGGCGACGTTGGCTGCGGCCAGCTCGGGCCGGCGAAGCGACGCGGTCGCCAGAGCGGCAGACACGGTCGAGACCGAAGCCGGCGCCCGGAAGGACAGGATCCGCGCCAACGTCTCCGGCCGGGCCACGGCGAAACCGACGCGGGCCCCCGCCAGAGCGTGAGCCTTGCTCAGCGTCCGGATCACGACCAGACGCGGGTATCGGGCGCGGAGCGGCAGCACGGAGCTCCCGACGAACTCGGCATAGGCCTCGTCGACGACGACGGCGGGCGCTTCGCGGTTGTCTCGGACCGCGTCGGCCGCAAGGCGGTCCAGCAGATCGGAGATTCGTTCCGGCGGCTCGACGGTTCCGGTCGGGTTGTTCGGTTCGCAGAGCCAGACGAGCTGGGCGGTGCGGGCCGCTTCCGCAAGAGCCGGTATGTCCAGGCCGAGGCCCTGCTCGCGGGACAACCGCGGCACACCTATGAACGAGGCCCCTCGCTGCTCGGTCACGATGCCGTACATCGCGTAGGTGGGTACGGCCGCCACGGCGACCGACCAACCGCGCAGAAACGCCCGAGCGGACAGGTCGAGGGCTTCGTCGGCGCCGGCCGTGGGCAGGATCTCGCCCGGCGAAACGCCGTAGGAATCCGCGGCCGCCGAAACCAGCTCCGCGTAGTCGCTGGGCGGGTATTCGGACAGCAGCGGGTCGAACGGGCCGGACAGCACGTCCCGCAGATCGGGCGGCAGCGGCGAGGTGTTCACGTCGAAGCGGACGACCGACCGGCGGGGCAACCCGTACTTGGCCGCGAGGAAGTCGGTCGTCGGCTCCCAGACATATGTCGGGAGAGGGCCCAGCTCAACGGCATCGCCGGGTTCGACTGAGGCGCTCATGAAGCGGCTCCCTCGAACCGGACTTCGACGGCGCGCTTGTGGGCGATCAACCCTTCGGCCTCGGCGATCGACTCGACGGCGTCGCGGATCGTGGAGAGGCCGTCGCGGGTGATGCGCTGGACCTGGATGAACTTGCCGAAATCCTCGGTGGAGAGGGCGCCGCAAGAGCGGGCGAGCCCGCCGGTCGGCAGGACGTGGTTGGCTCCCGACGCGTAATCGCCGGCGGACTCGGGCGCGTACGGCCCGACGAAGAGCGAGCCCGCATTTCGGAGCCGCGCGACGGCCTCCTCGACATTCTCCACGACCACGGAGAGGTGCTCCGGGGCGTAGTCGTTGACGAAGTCGATCGCTGCGTCGCGGTTCGGCGCCAGCACGATGAGCGCTCCCTTCCCGAGCGAACGTTCCAGGATCTCGCGGCGCGCCGCCGTGGCCAGCTGGCGCCCGAGCTCGACCTCGACCGTCGCGGCGAAGGACGCGTCCCAGGTGACCAGCAGGGCAGGGGAGTCGGGGCCGTGTTCCGCCTGCGAGAGCAGGTCGGCGGCCACGTGCACGGGGTCGGCGGTTCCGTCCGCCACGACCATCACTTCGGACGGGCCGGCGGGCAGGTCGATGCCGCACTCGCCGAAGACTTCGAGCTTGGCGGCCGTCACCCAGGAGTTGCCCGGACCGACGATGCGGTCGACCGGCGCGATGCCCGCGTCCGGCAATCCGTAGGCCATCGCCCCGACGGCCTGGGCGCCGCCCGCAACGATGAAGACGTCCACTCCGACCAGTCCGGCCGCTCCCAGCAGCGTCTGGTTGATCGCGCCTTCGGCATCCGCGGGCGAGGCGACGACGATCGTGCCGACACCGGCCACCTTGGCCGGAACGACGCCCATCAGGAGCGAGCTGGGGTATGCCGCCGAGCCACCCGGGGCGTAGACGCCGACGCGCGACAGGGGCACCCAGCGCCGCTCGATCTCCACGCCCGGCACGATGGTGGTCATGCGGGTCTGGGGCAACTCGGTTTCGGCGAAGCGGCGGATGTTCTCGATCATCTGCTCGAGCCCGGTCCGGATCCGCGGCGGCAGCGCGTCGCGCGCGGCTTCCATCTCAGCTTTGCCGACCAGCAGCGAGCCATCGGCTCGGCCGCCGCCGAAGCTAGCGTTGGCGGCGCGGACGGCCGCGTCGCCGCCTGCCTTGACCGAGGCCAGGATGGCCCGAGCGCCTTCGCGGACTCGCTGGTCCGGGACGACGCCACGGCGCACGAGAGCCAGGACCTCCGCGGCGACCGACGGATCCCCGGCCGCGCGAGACAGCTCGAGCCGGCGCAGCTTGACGGACGGGGCGCTCATGAGACGATCTTCTCGATGGGCAGGATCAGGATGCCGGAAGCGCCGGCGGCCTTGAGACGGGGCAGCAGCGACCAGACGGCGTCGGCATCGACGACCGAGTGAATGGCCACCATTCCTTTGTGCGCCAGCGGAATGATCGAGGGCGACTCCAGGCCGGGCAGGAGGTCCTCGAGCTCGGCAAGCCGGGACTCGGGGGCGTTCATCATCAGGTACTTGCGATCGCGGGCTGCCAGGGTGGCGCTCAGCATCGTCTGGATAGTTCCCAGCGCGTCGGCGCGATCCCGCAGGGCGCCGGCATTCGCGAGCAGGACCGCCTCGGATTCGAAGACCTCTTCGATCGGTCGGAGGCCGTTCACGACCATCGTCGATCCGGTCGATACGAGATCGACGATCGCTTCGGCCAGGCCGAGCCTGGGGGCGACTTCGGCCGCTCCGGACACCGGGATTACGTCTACGGGGATGGACCGGCCCGCGAAGAAGCTCTTCGTCAGGCTCATGTGCGACGTCGCGACGCGCAATCCTGCGAGGTCCTCGGCGGCTCGGAACGGCGAGTCGTTCGGAACCGCGATCGTGAGGCGGCATTTCCCGAAACCGAGCTTGCGCAACTGAGGCACGTCGGATCCCGATTCGGCGACCAGATCCAGCCCCGTCACCCCGAGTTCGGCGACCCCGTCGGCCACGAACTCGACGACGTCGTTCGTCCGCACGAATAGGATGTCGAGATCGAAGTTCTGGACGCGCGCGACCAGCGCCCGTTCGCCGGCCTCGAAGACGAGCCCGGCGTCACGCAGCAGGCGGACGGTCGGCTCGACCAGCCGGCCCTTGTTTGGAATTGCGAGGCGGAGGCGTCGCGTCATCGGGCGTTGTCTCCGGTGGTGGAATCGGCGTTTGCGGCGCGCAACCGCTCCAGGGCACGCAGGTAGCCGCCCTCGCCGTGATGCAGCCACTGGGCGATACGCGTGATTGTGGCCGTGCTCGCGCCGGTGCGGTGCGAGATCTCGGCGTAGTGGAGGCCCTGGTCGAGCAGCCGGACCACGGCCCAGCGTTGCGCCATGTCGTGCAGTTCACCGAGCGTGCAAAGATCGCGGAAGAATGCGGACGCCTCGTCCACCGTCTCGAGGCGGACGACTGCACCGAACAGCTCAGCGGTTGCCTCGTCGCGCCATGCTTCGATTGCGCTCATCGTCATTTCCTCGCTTTGCCGGCCGTTCGGCCGCCCTGCTGGTGTAGTAGCATAGTAGCATGGTGATACGAGAGCAAGTGGTGCGGCCGAACGCCTTCCAGCTCCTGCCGGCCATCGACCTGCGCGATGGTCGTGTCGTTCGGCTGGCCGAAGGCGACTTTGCGCGGGAGACGGTCTACGGCTCCGACCCGGCCGAGGTTGCCCGGGGCTTCGCGGCGACTGGGGCTAAATGGATCCACGTGGTCGATCTGGACGGAGCGCGAGACGGCGCGCGGCGGCAGACGGAGGCAGTTGCGCGCATCGTGGCAGCGGTGGGGGAGTCGGTCGCGTGTGAGGTGGCCGGCGGGTTGCGTGACGAGGCGGCGGTCGCCGCCGCGCTCGATGCCGGGGCGGCTCGGGTGGTCGTGGGAACGGCGGCGCTGCGCGACCCGGGATTCGTGGACCGGCTGGTGGCGCGGTTCGGCGTGGAGCGGATCGCGATTGCGCTGGATGTGCGCGACGGCGTTGCAGTCGGGCAGGGCTGGGTTCCGGGAGCCGAGGGCGTGCCGGTCGCGTATGCGCTGACCAACCTGGCGGATCGTGGCGCTCGGACCTTCATCGTCACGGCGATCGAACGAGACGGCCTTCTGACCGGCCCGAATCTCGATCTGCTCCGCCTGATGGTTGAGCTCAAGCGGGGCGACATCATCGCCTCAGCCGGTGTCTCGTCGCTGGAAGATATCTCGGCCGTCCGAGCCATCGGCTGCGCGGGAGCCGTCGTCGGCAGGGCCCTCTACGAAGGCCGGATCGACCTCGCGGAAGCGCTGCGACTCGTGAACGGCGGCTGAGCCCAGAGCGCCAGCGAGCGGTGTCGCCTAAGAATCAGGCCCGTCGTTGGCAACCTTCTGGATCTTCGCCCAGAGTGATCTGTCGTCGAGAAGCCCCTCGGTCTTGAGGTAGGTTCGCAGCTCCGCGAGCTGTTCGGCCGAGAAGGCGCGCTTCGGAACGATCCGCCACCTGCCGGAATGCCGGACGAACACCAGGCAGCTTCCGATCTCCTTGACGCTCTTGACGGCGCCCCATTCCATCAGGGCCGTGCCGCCGGCGGTGCGGGCAGTGAGTCCCGCGCCATCGATCTCGAGATCAGTAGGTGAGGTCGCGCGCCGGAGCGTGCCGGACACAAGCCCGGCCAGCCACGGCACCCACAGATAAGACGTGATAACGAAGACCGACAGCGCCCAGAAGACGAGCAGGTATGCCAGGTCCGACTCCCACACGCCAAACGCGAGGAGCCCGGCCGCGGCAATCGAGTCGTAGACCAGCGCCACCGGTCGAAGCCGAGCCATCGCCCACACCCATTCCCGCGCCGTCAGGGTGTAGCTCGCGCGAATCTCTAGGGGGCGTTCCGTTGAATTCAAATCCGGGCTCCTGGCTCCGAGTGCTCGCCGAAGCGTACAGGCGCCATGGGACTATCACCGCCTAAAGCCGCCTGTGGGCCGGCCGATCCCTCATGTGGAGGCGTCGGCACCGAGCTCGGTCTTCACGGGCTACGGCCACGGTCCTGTGCGACGTCACCCTGCGGCACTGTCCGGCCCCGGCGCGAGGACGGCCGTGCGCCGGCCGGCCCTGTCGCAGTCATACAAGCGGGCCTCGCACCGGCCTGTACGGGGCCCGCTATTTGTGTCTGCACAGAACTCAGGCTAGATGTTGTCGCACCAGACCCACCAGCCGACTGCGATTTCGCCGTAGAGCCGGTACCCCAGATCCGCCGGCGGCTCAATCGCCCGGCGGGTAGCTGCACCAGTACCACCAACCATGTCCGTAGCTCGACACGTTGTATGAGTCACTGAGGAACGACTGCAAAGCCGAGATGCCGATGTCGCTGTAGGCCAGGCCGCATTCGTCGACGGTCTCGCCGGAGCCCGAGAGGACAAACAGCGTGCCGCGCCCAAGCGTTCGAACTTCGTGCACAGGCATGAGGCCGATCCAGCCCGACTCGAAATGCTCCCCCGACTCGGCGCGTACCGCGGCCTGCTCCAGGGCCGGCCTGCTCGCCTCGAAACGCGTAGTCAAGGGCAGACCCGAGGAAATGAGTGCCGCGCAAGCAAAACACATGACCGGGATGCCGGCCCAGCGGGCCCAGCTTCGGCGTGGCATGTGGAGACGCGTGTCACCTGCCGCAACCCAGAAGGCGATGAGCCAGACGAGTCCGAGGGTGAGGCCCATCAGGTACGCCAGGGCGAGCAGGAAGCCCAGATCTGGCGCGCTGGATGCCACGACGCCGATGCCGAGCACCACCGCCAAAAGCGCGTAGAAGGCCCGTCCCGGGACGAACGGAGGCTGCGGCGGCCAGGCGCGGCCCCAGCCGTATCCGGGCGGCGGCCCTTGCCACGGTGTCATGGCCCCTCCAATTCAGTTACGCGCGCGCCGCTATTCCTTGTGTGCGGCCTCGACGACCTTGCGGTGGGCCTCGATCACCTTTTCGGCGATGTGCGCCGGCACGTCCTCGTAGCGGTCCAACACGGCGCTGAAGGTGCCGCGGCCGCCGGTAATCGAGCGCAACTCAGTGGCGTAGGAGAACAACTCCGCCTGGGGCACGTGGGCCGTGATGATTTGCATCCCGTCCTTGGTGTCCATGCCGAGGACGCGTCCGCGGCGGCCGTTGAGGTCGCGGTTGACGTCGCCCAAGTAGGCCTCGGGGATGCGGATCTCGGCCGTCATGATCGGCTCCATGAGAGCCGGCTTGCATTCGAGGACGCCCGCCTTGAGGGCCATTGAGGCCGCGATCTTGAAAGACAACTCGTTGGAGTCAACTGCGTGGAACGACCCGTCGTATAGCGTCGCCTTGAAGTCGCTGAGTGGGTAACCGGCCAGCACGCCTTCTGCCGCCGACTCGCGGATGCCTTTCTCGACGCCGGGAAAGAAGTTCTTGGGCACGGTGCCGCCAACCACGTGCTCGGCGAATTCGACGCCGCCGCCCGGGTTTGGCTCGATCGTGATCCAGACGTCGCCGAACATGCCATGGCCGCCGGTCTGTTTCTTGTATCGGCCGTGGGCCTGGGTCTTGCCTCGGATCGTCTCCTTGTAGGGGACTCGGGGGGTTTTGGTCACGATCGCGGCGCCGAACTTGCGCTTGAGGCGTTCGCCCAGAACCGCCACGTGCGCGTCGCCCATCGAAACGAGGATTTGCTCGCCCGTGTCGGAGCGGTCGACTCGTGCTGAGGGCTCTTCTTCGAGCATGCGCTGGAGGGCCGAGCCCATCTTGTCCAGGTCGGCCTTCGTCTGCGGCTCGATCGCGACCTGAAGTGTGGGAATGGGAAACGAGAGGGGCGGAAGCGTGTAGGCCTGCTCACGAGAGGACGAGAGCACGTCGCCGGTCGCGGTCACGGTGAGCTTGGAGATGGCGCCGATCTCGCCGGCCTGCAACTGGCCGATCGTCTCCTGGTCCTTGCCGTGGAGCAGCAGCAACTGGCCGATCCGCTCGGCCTCGCCGCGGGTCGCGTTCCAGGCCTGGCCCTGGCCGTGCAGCGTCCCCGATAGCACGTGCAGATACGTCAGACGGCCGACGAACGGGTCGGCCGTCGTCTTGAAGACGCGGGCGACGAGCGGGCCGGTGGCACTCGGGACGATCTTGACTTCCTTGCCCTTGGAGTCCGTGGCGACGATCTCGCCCAGCTCCGCGGCCGATGGGAGGTAGTGCACGATTGCGTCGATCAGCGCGCGAACGCCGATGTCCTTCGAGGCGCTGCCGACCAGGACGGGCGCGACCATGCCGGACCGGATGGCCGTATGGAGGCACGACTCCAGCTCGGCGTCGCTGATCTCCTCGCCTTCGAGGTACTTCGTCATGACGTCGTCGTCGGCCTCGGACGCGGC
>JADGQJ010000139.1 GCA_017881885.1 Chloroflexota bacterium | reverse complement strand
CAAGTATGCCGCGACCGGCCCACAGGCAGGTGGTGCAGGCTCGCCCGGTGCGTCGGAGCAGCCCGATCCCCCGCGTCCCGATCGGCGCGCGGCGCGTCATGCGCCCAGGATGACCTCGCCGGCCCCGTCGACGGCGGCGACGATATAGACGCGAGGCTCCAGCCCGGTCCGCTTCTGGTACTGCGCCAGAACGGCCTCTCGCAGGGCTTCCTCCGCCCGGCGTTCCACCAGACTCACGGTGCAGCCGCCGAAGCCCGCGCCTGTCATCCGGCTGGCGATCACGCCCGGGACCGAAACTGCGATATCGACCATCGCGTCGAGCTCGGGGGAACTCACCTCGTAGAGGTCCCGGAGCGACGCGTGCGAAGCGGCGAAGAGCCGGCCGAGTGCGTCAAGATCTCCGTCCCGCAGGGCGGCAACGCTCGCCATCACGCGGGCGTCTTCGCGAACGACGTGCTCGCAGCGGCGGGCCACGACCTCAGGCAGTCGATCGCGATTGCGCTCCAGCATCGCTTCGTCGACATCGCGCAGAGCCCTGACGCCGGGCTCGCGCTCGGCGATCAGCTTGACCCCGAGCTCGCACTCGGAACGTCGAGTGTTGTAGGCGGACGCCTCGAGCTTGCGCGACGAACCGGTTTCGCAGACGACCAGCGAGAGTCCGGTCGGCATCGGCGCGGTCGTGAACTGGTTGATCCGGCAGTCGATCAGCAGAGCGTTCCCGGCCATCCCGGCCGCGCTCGCGAACTGGTCCATGATCCCGCAGTTGACGCCGACATAGCGGTTCTCGCCACGCTGCGCAATGGCGGCCATCGCTCCTGGATCCGGCCGCGGCGCACCCGGTACGGCGAGAGCCCAGCTGGACGCCATCTCCAGCGCGGCCGACGAGCTCAGCCCCGACCCGATCGGAATCGTCGAATTCATGACTCCCCGGAAGCCACGGATCGGCAGCCCGGCTTCGCGCATGGCCCACGCCGTGGCGGCGACGTAGTCGATCCAGGACTTGGCGCCGCGGGTTTCCGGTGAGAGGCCTTCGAACGAGAACGAACGGGTGTCGTCGAACTCGGCTGAGGTCAACTCGACCTCCGGCCGGTCCCACCCCTGGAAGGCGATCCAGATCTCGCGATCGATCGCGGCGGGAAGGACCAATCCCTCGTTGTAGTCCGTGTGCTCGCCGATGAGATTGACTCGACCGGGCGCACGGACCAGCCGAACCGGCCCGGACGCTTTTGGGCCGGGCGGCATGCCCGGCCGCGCTTCAAGCCGGGCCGACAGCGCGGCTGCCCGCCCCGCGGTCGAAGGATTGCCCGTGTGCCCAGCGGTCATAGAACTGGCTCCTTCGTTGCGCAGCCGCGATCGTCGGCATCAGATGAACCGACCCGTGCCACGACTCCCGACCCAGCGCGGGAGCCGTGGCACAAGGCCGGATCGGAGGCGAGGGCCGACCTTGAGGTGAGGATCTCAGTCGACTCTCGGAGGCAAGGGGGATTGCTGCACGATGGCGTCCTGCTGCGGATCGCCGGTGGGAATTGGCTGCGCGATGGCCGGCGGCGCAGGCTCGACGACGCCCATCACCGGATACGGCACCGGGGCCGGCTGCGATGGGGCCTGCATCACCGGGTATGCCGGGGCCTGGGATACGGGAGCGGGATATGCGGGAGCAGGGTAGGCGGGCTGGGCCGCGTAGTAGGACTGGGCCGGCGGAACCGGCGCCGTCGGCTGGGGAGCCTGGGTCGGCTGCGTGGGCTGCGTCGCGGATGACACCACGCCGGTGAGCGTGTCGGTTATTCCCCCGGACGCCTTCTGGAACTCGCGGACGCTCTTGCCGATCGCGGCGCCCACCTCGGGCAGCTTCCCGGGCCCGACCACGATCAGGGCGATCACCATGATGATCAACAGGTGCGCGGGTGAAAGGCCAAACATCGGAGTTCCTTCTCTTCCTTGGTTGTCGCCCGGCCGGGTGCTCGTCAGATTCCCGGTTGGGCGGCCCTGGGACTTGCGGCGTTGATCGCAGAGCGTAGCCGCTCCGCCGCATCTTCCGCGGTTATGTCGCGCTGCGGCTCAGAAAGAAGCTCGTAGCCGACCATGAACTTGCGAACCGTCGCTCGCAGGAGCGGCGGGTAGAAGTGGGCGTGGAGTTGCCAGTATGGCCTCTCGATTCCGTCGAAAGGCGCCTGGTGCCATCCCATGGAGTACGGGAACGGTGCCTCGAATACCCCGTCGTAGCCACGCAGCAACCCGAGAAGCCGCTCGGTCAGTGAGTTGCGCGCGCGATCGTCGAGGTCCGGCAGCCGCGAAACGGGCCGGCGAGGAACGATCAGGGTCTCGAACGGCCAGGCGGCCCAGAACGGGACCACGATCAGCCAGTCGTCGTCGCTACCGAGATCTCTGGGGCCCCCGACCTCCTGCTCGGCGTAGTCGATCAGGAGCCGCCGCCCGGTCTCATCGAAGTGGCGGCGCTGCGTCGCGTCCTCCTTCACCGCCTCGCGCGGCAGGGCGTCGCCGGCCCAGATCTGGCCGTGCGGGTGAGGATTCGACGCCCCCATGGCGGAACCACGATTCTCGAAGACCTGGACCCACTCGTAGCGCTGGCCCAGTGAAGCCGTCTCGTTCGCCCACAGGTCGATGACGGTTCGCGCCTGGGCCGGGCTCATGCGCGACAGGCTCAAATCGTGGCGCGGTGAGAAACAGATGACCTCGCAGGTCCCTCGTTCGCTCTTCGCCCGCAGCAGGCCGTCCTCGACGGCAGTGTCGGGCGCGTCGGGCCGCAGGGCGGCGAAGTCGTTAGTGAAGACGAAGGTGGATTCGTACTTCGGGTTCCATTTGCCGTTGGCGCGGACGTTGCCCGGGCACAAGTAGCAGGACGGGTCGTACGTCGGCAGGTCGACCACCGGCGGGGTTTCCTGACGCCCGAGCCAGGGTCTGCTCGTCCGCTCGGCCGATACCAGCAGCCACTCGTCCAGAAGGGCGTTGTAGCGACGGTGAGGCTGCGCCATGACCACTGCCGGCGACGGGTTCTCGATCACCTCGGCTTGCCCGCTCGCGGCACGCACGTCCGCACCCCCGTGTGTTCCACTGGCTCGCAACCCAATCCTTCTCCGCTCGACGGCGTGTCTATCCGGCCCTTTGCCGTATCCTTAATGCTGCCGCACCCAACAGGTTAAGTCAACGTTTTCCACCATAATCGCACGCTCCGTGATGTTGCCCCTTGGGACCATGCCTGCCGGATCGATGGCGGCAGCCGGCCGCCACCACGTCGGCCGAGTTCCGGAACTGTTCGATCGGCGAGACGGCGTGCGCTTCGCACTAGCAGCGGGAGGCCCTCATGAACGACTTCAAGATCGGCATCAACCTCTGGAGTCAAGGCGGGTCCTGGTCAGAGCTACTCGCCGCGGCCCAAGCCGTAGATCGCCTCGGGTATGAGCACCTCTGGACCTGGGACCATGTGAAGGCGATCTTCGGGGACCCGAATCAGCCCATCCATGAAGGCTGGACGACGATTACGGCCTGGGCCATGGCGACCGAGAAGGTCAAGGTCGGCCTGATGGTAGGGGCGAACACGTTCCGCAATCCGGCGCTCGTCGCCAAGATAGTCAGCACGCTCGATCACGTTTCTGGCGGGCGGGCGATCCTCGGCATCGGCGGGGCCTGGTTCGAGCTCGAGCACCGTGAGTTCGGAATCGAATTCGGCAGGAGCCCCGGCCAGCGGCTCGACTGGTTGGATGAGTCGGTCGGCGCCATCAGAGCGCTGGTGTCCGGGCAGACGGTGACCTCGCCGGCGGGCGGCCACTACGCGTTCGACGGCCTGACCATCAACCCGCTTCCGGTTCAGAAGCGGTTGCCCATCCTGATCGGTGGAAACGGCCGGACCAAGACCCTCCGGACCCTCGCCAAGTACGGCGACATATGGAACGCGTTCGGGCTGCCGGCGGAGGTCCGCGAGCTCGACGGAGTGCTCCGGCGCCACTGCGAGGAGGTGGGCCGCGACGAGCGCGAGATCGAGCGGTCGATCAACCTCTGGCTCGTCATCCGCGACTCGGAGGCGGAGGCGCGGCGCGAGTGGTCGTCCTGGATGGATCTGAACCGGACTCCGCTCGAGCGGGGGATCGAACCCTCGCGACCTCTGTTCGGAACCCCCGAGACGATCGCCGAGCGTTTGCTCGAGTACTGCGATGCGGGGTTCGCCACCGTGATCGTGGAGATGCCCGCCCCGTACGACCCCGAAACCCTGGAGAGACTGGCCCGCGAAGTCCGGCCGATAGTGGCGAAGAAGCGGGTCTGACCGGCCCGGGGGACGGGAGCCGGGCTCAGTGCGGCCCCACGAGCGTCCCCACCACGAGGGCGACTACTACCACGGCCCCGACCAGGACGATGAAGACCGGGAACGCCGCCAGCTCCAGCAGTCTGGCGCGCTGAGTGGCGGCCGGGGCCGCGGCGGCGCGGGCATCCTGGGCCCTCTGCCGCGAGGCTCGGGTGTTGAGGACCAGCCACCGGATCGCGACGCCGAACGGCACGAACACAACCGCCACCAATGGAATGGAGAAGATTCCCAGCAGATGGGCTGCGTAGACCGCGCCGCCCATGACGGCCACGGTCAGCACGGCGCCGGCGAACTGGCCGAGGGTCGACGGTCGATGTCGGCCGCTCCGCCGCTCCCAAATGAGTATCTGGGCCGCGACGACGGCCGCGCCGACCGCCGCCAGGACGATCAGCCACCTCATCGGCGTGGCGAATCCGGGGCCCCGCCGGAGTCCATCGTGAGAAGCTGGGGCACCCCCGCCTCAGCGTTCAGCCGCACGCCGGCAGGGGGCGCGAGGCCGCAGCAAGTGTGACTCGGCCCCGCTCAAGGAGTATTGTTCGCACGGCGGTAATCGTACCTCGCCCGTCCCGTAACAAGCGGCGCTCACAAGGGCGGCCGCAAGGAGTAGCAGTCATGCCGTGGGGCCTCACGCCCGCTCACCTCATCATCATTCTCGTGATAGTGCTGATCGTCGTCGGGCCGGGCAAGCTGCCCGACACCGGTGCGGCGATCGGTAAGGCCCTCCGCGGTTTCAAGGACGCGGTGGAAACAGGCGAGACCCCCGCGGCCCAGCAGCCGCCCGCACCTGTCCAGCCTCAGGCCCCGGTCTACCCGGCGCAGTACGCGCCTCAGCAGCCGTACCCGCCTCAGCAGCCGTACCCGCCTCAGCAGCCCTATCCGCCGCAGCAGTACGCCCCGCAGCAGCCGTACCCGCCGCAGGCGTATCCGCAGGCGCCTTACCAGCCGCCGATGCCGGGCCAGCCCTACGCGCCGCCCGTCGATCCGCAGCTTCCGCTCGGGCCGAACGGTCAGCCCGTCGCGCCACAAGTGGAGCCGCCCCGCCAGGGTTAGTCGGAGTAGCCGCGCAACGCTCTCGAGTAGCGTGCGGCCCATCCAGCCGCAGGCCCCGCGAGTCGCGCGTCCAGCCGGGCGCCCTGCCCTGGGCGTTCTGCGCCTGGATCCGGTCTCGCCGGTCGAGGATCGCTGAGTGCGACCATCGCCGGCGGCGACTAATGCCTACGGTTGGTACAACTCGGCCGAGTCGTAGACCAGGTCGGTGTCCGCACCGCCGGCGATCAGCACCTGGCCGTTGGCGAGCAGGGTTGCGGTGTGGTTCCCTCGCTTGTCGTTGAGCGAGCCGGTCGCCGTGAACGACCCATCGGCCGGATTGAATACCTCGGCTGAGGCAACGCCACTACCGGCGGCGTCAACGCCGCCCGCCAGCAAGACGAGGCCGTTCGCCAGCAGGTTGGCCGTGTGGGCGACCCGTGTCGTCGTCATCGTGTCAGTTGCCGTGAACGAACCCGACGCGGGGTCGAACAGCTCGGCGGTTTGAAGAGGCGTGTTGTCGCCATCCTGGCCGCCGGCCACGAGAACCTGGCCGGAAGTCAGGAGCGTGGCGGTCTGACCCCACCGAGGCGTCCCCATCGCGCCTGTGGCAGTGAAGGCACCGGAGGCCGGGTCGAAGATCTCGGCCGAAGCGAAGACGTCCGGCGTGTCCTGGCCGCCGGTAACAAGCACACGGCCGTCCTTGAGGAGCGTGGCCGCGTGGCCCCAGCGACCGGTCGTCATCTTGCCGGTTGGCGTGAATGAGTTGGCGGTGGGATCGAAGATTTCGGCCCCGTCGAGGCCGTTGCCGGTCTCATCTCCGCCTCCGGCAATGAGGACCTTGCCGTCCTGCAGGAGCGTGGCGGTGTGGTTCACGCGCGGGATCGACATCTTGGGGCCGTTGGTGAACGCCCCTGTGGAGGGGTCGAAGATCTCAGAAGAGGCGAGCGGCACGATGCCCTCGTTCTCTCCGCCGGTGATCAGCACCCTGTTGTCCTTGAGCCGGGTCGCGGTCTGACCCCAGCGCGGAACCTTCATGGATCCGGTCGCGGTGAATTTTGATGTCTTCGGATCGTAGATTTCGGCTGAGGCAAGCGTGGCGCCGTTGAGGTCCTGGCCGCCCACGAGCAGGACTCGGCCGTCTGCCAGCAAGGCGTCCGTATCCGATCGGCGGGCCGTCGTCATCGTCCCGCTCCGGGTGAACTTGCCTATCGGAATCGCCGAACGGACTGGTGCGACGGTCGGGACGACGGTGGACTGTCCCGGAGTCACGCCAGACACCGGCGAGGGAGTCGGGACGCCGAGGTTCGGCGTTGCGGTTGTCGTGCCACACCCGGCCACGAACAACGCGACGAGCGCTCCGCCCGCGATTCGCGATGGCACGCGCACGGCGATTCCTTCCTTTCGACTCCTCGATCCCCGGCGCAGGACCGTCCGGCGCAACCCGTCCAGTCTAGCCAGTCCGCGCACATATGAGGTTTGAACCGGGTCGGGTGGT
>JADGQJ010000138.1 GCA_017881885.1 Chloroflexota bacterium | reverse complement strand
GTCAGGATCGGGAGGAGCCACGGCGGATACAGGAACGGCAGAGTCGGGCCTGTGGTCTCGGTGAAGCTCGACGCGAGGTACGGCTGTCCGCCACTGGCCCATCGGCTCGCGGCACGCAGCGGGATCTCGAGATCCACGCCGAACGACCAGGTCAGGAAGCCGGGCAGAACCGTGATCGCCAGCAGAACGAACAGGGCCGCCAGACCGAGTGTGAGCTGCCGATTTGCCGGGGCGGACTGGTCGAAGACATTCTTCAAGGGAGTCAGCGGCGATCTCGAGGTTCGGCGGCCCGCAACTTCTACCGACATTGGCGACTCCCAGGTCCGGAACGGTTGGCGATGCCACGTCATTGTGCCGTGGGGTCGAGGGCGACGTAGGCCCGGATTCACGGGTTCACGCGCCGCCGATCCGCGAGATCCATTCGGCGAACATCGATTGGGACTCCCCAAGCGCCGCCCGCGCCCCTACGATGTGCCCGACGGCGCCACGGCCGTTGACTGCCGGAGATTCGTCAACTCGGCAAGCTGGAAGAGGTCCGTCCCGCGATGAGCACTCTCCCTCCCGACGCGCCCAACGCGCCTGAACCAGGGGACAACGAGCCCGACGACTCGGCGGCGCTGCCGAGCTGGGCTGTTCCGGCCGTGCCGCCACCGTGGGCCGGTGCGCCGCAATCGACCCCCGTCGCGCCGGTATCCCCAAACGGACTGCCGATCGAGCCCGCTCCCGCGCAGCCGGCGCAGGCTCCCGCGCCCGCAGCGCCAGCGTGGGCGCAACCCGGGCCTCCGCCTGCGGCGCCCGGCTGGACGCAGCCCGCGCCAGCGCCTCAGCCATACGGCCAGCCCGGCTACGGCCAGCCCAATCAGACACCTGCGCCTGGGGCGCCCGGCTGGACGCAGCCCGCGCCGGCCCCTCAGCCCTACGGCCAACCCGGCTACGGCCAGCCCAATCAGACACCTGCGCCCGGCTGGGCACAACCCGCGCCGGCCCCTCAGCCCGGCTACGGCCAGCCGGCCCCTCAGCCCTACGGCCAACCCGGCTACGGCCAGCCCGTGTGGGCTCCGGCAGGCGTCGCCCCCGCAGTCTCCCGCAAGCCGATGTTCGATCGTCAGAAATGGATGCCAACCGTCGTGGTGGCAGCCCTCATCGCCGGGGTGGTTCTCGGCGGCATCGGCCTCGACAAGGTCATCGCCGCTCCCAGCGCGGGCGTCGTGAACATCGGTGGCTCTGTGACGATCACCGCCGCGCCCGGCTGGGTCCGTGTCGACAAGGGCGGCGGCACGAGTGGCGTCGTGCTTCAGAAAGCCAACGTCCGTCTGGCCGTGGCTGCCGAGGCCTACGACGGCTCCGCCAAGACGTTGCTCAAGGAGACCGAGACTTCTCTGACATCGGAGACGGCGCAGATCACATTCGGAGACGAGCAGGACGGCCAGCTGTCCGGACATGAAGTCTCGATGGCCGGCTTCGAGGCGATCGACTCGGGCTCGTCGGGGGCCACCCTCGACGGCGAGGTGATCTGCCTTATCGCCGGCAGCAACGGGGTCGTGCTCGTGGTGGCCGGGGCTCAGGGCAGCTTCGGAAACGTTGCGGACGACATCAAGGCAATGGTTTCGAGCGTTGAGGTAGGTCAATGAGCGCCTCGGTCGCCCCGACCTCTCCCGGCCAGTCGTCATCCGCCCCGCGCTGGGGCGTCCAGGCGTCGCTGATCCAGCCGCGCCAGCCGGCGTTCTGGCTCTTCCTCGCGCTGCTGGGCATCGGCGGATACCTCTTCCTCAACGAGCAGTCGATCTTCAGCCAGTTGCCCACTGCGCTCGCTCTCTCGTGGGGCCTGGTGCTGATCTATGCCGTTCCGGTATTCCTGCTCGTATATCGGCTCGACCTGTTCGAGCGTGAACCGAAGCTGATGCTCGCAGCCGCGCTGATCTGGGGCGGCGTCATTGCCGTGAGCCTGGCCGGCTACGCCAACGACGCGTGGCTCTCGGTCCTGGGCAAGATCGCTCCGGCCGACTTCACGTCGGATTGGGGCGCGGCGGTAGTCGCTCCCGTCACTGAGGAGATACTCAAGCTGACGGGCGTCGTCTGTCTCTTCCTGATCGTCCCGGCCGAGTTCGACGGAGTCATGGACGGATTCGTCTACGGGGCCATGGTCGGACTCGGATTCACCGTGGTGGAGGACGTCTCCTACTTCATCCAGGCCACCGCGGCCTTCGGTGGTGCAGATCAGGCTGGGCCCGTGCTCGACACGTTCTTCATCCGGATCGTCGCCGGCGGTCTCTACAGCCACGTTCTCTTCGCCGGCCTGACCGGCATGGGCTTCGCCTATTTCGTGACGCGCCGCCAGGAATCGTTCTCCAAGCGCCTGTTCGTATTCGGGGCACTGGTGGTGGCGGGCGCCGGGGCGCACTTCGTCTGGGATTCGCCGTGGATGGCGTCGGTTCTGGATATCGCCCCGGGCACCGACAAGCCGAGCACGTTCCAATGGATCCAATACGGTGGGCTCAAGGGTTTGCCGTTCCTCGCACTTCTGGTTCTGATGGTCCTGTTCGCGACCAGGAGCGAGGAGAAGAACTTCCGGGCGATCGTGGCCGGTGAGCCCGACCCGCAGGTCATCACCGAGGCCGAGATCAAGTCTCTCGGCAGCTTGTGGTCCAGGCGGGGGGCGCGTTCCGCCGCAGGACGCCTTCGCGGACCGCAGGGCTCGAAGCTGACCGGGCATCTGCAGTCGGCCCAGGTCGAATACTCGATGATCCGCAGTCGAGTCGACACGCTGACCGATCCGGCCCTCGATGCCCAGCGGTTGAAGATACGGACAATTCGGGCGCAGATCGGTGCCGTGCCGTTCGTGCCGGTTCCCGTACCCGCGAGCGTGGTCGTACCCGCGGCCCCGACAGCACCGGCCACCTACGGCTATCCGCCGCCGTTCACTGCCCCGGCGCCGTTGGCCGCGGCGCCGCCGCTCAACGTCACGCCGGTCGAGGCCGGCTTCGTGGCCCCGGTTGCCTCGGTTTCTGCTGCCGACGCGCTGCCCGTGGTGGAGGCGGAGCCGAAGCCCGACTCAGAGGCTGAGGAGACCGTCGCGGCGGAACCAGAGCCCAAATCTGAGGTCGAGGCAGAACCGGCCAGCGAACCGGCGTTCGAGGCAGCGGCCGAGCCGGCGCTCGAGCCCGTCCCTGAGCCTGCGGCCGAGCCGGCGGTCGAGTCGCAACCTCAGCCGGTGATCGCCGCGGCTGCCACTGCGGCGCCAATCGCCGCGGCTGCAACCGCGGCGCCAATCGCCGTCCCGCCGCCCCAGGCCCCGCGCTGGACCCCGACCCACCTCGTGCCTCCCGGCGGTATGGCCGCCTGGATCGCGCCCGATCCGTCGCGCCCGCCCATGCTCAATCTGCCCGAACGGCTCGAGCTGGTCGTGGAATCCCGCGCCGGCGCGTGGGCGCAGGTTCGGGCGGTCAACGGCTGGCGTGGCTGGGTCGACGGCCGGAGGCTGGTCGACAGAGGCTGACACTCGCTACGAAGTACCCGACAGTCGGGGAAAGTCGCCAATCCGCGTCGGCCTGAGCCGCCCCGGAAGTTACTCCTGGCTGGCTTCGATGCGGATCCGGGCGTCGACGATGACCGCGCCCTCGGGCCGCACGATGACGGGGTTGCAGTCCATTTCCGCGATCTCCGGATGGCGTTCGACCATCGCCGCGATCCGGAGAAGCAGCTCCTCGAGGCCGGCGACGTCGCACTTGGGCGCGCCGCGGAAGCCGTCGAGGAGCGGGAACGTGCGGAGAGACGTGACCATCTCGTGGGCGTCGCGATCGGTCAGCGGGGTGATCCGGACCTTGACGTCCTTGAGGACCTCGACCGCTGTGCCGCCCGCGCCGCATGCCACTACCGGGCCGAACAGCGCGTCGTTGACCACGCCGACGAGCATCTCGACGCCGCCGGACGGGACCATCTGCTGGACGAAGAACTTCTCGACCGTCGTGCCCTGCGCGGCGATTCGGGCTGCCATTTCGACGGCCGCCTGCTTGACTTCGGCCGCGCCCGAAAGGTTGAGGACTACGGCCTTGGCCTCCGTCTTGTGGATCAGCTTGGGAGCCACGCCCTTGAGCGCGACCTTGCCGCCGATCTCGGCCGCGGCGGCACCTGCCTCCTCGGGAGTGGCCGCCAGTCGCCACGCCGCCATCGGGACGCCGTAGCAGCCGAGCAGCTTCGCGACTTCGTCGGGGAGAAGCCAGCGCGACTTTTCGTTGCCGGCCTTCTGCAGGGACGCCAGCACGTCGGCGATCAGGGCCTTGCCTTCGGACTCGCGGATGTTGGCGTATCGCGGGACGACACCCTCGGGGGTCTCGGCCCAGATGCCGTACCGAACGGCGTGGGCGAGGGCCCGCGCCGCGTCTTCGGGGAATGGGTAGGAGGGGATCGAGAGGCCTTCGGTCTTGAGAGTGTCGGGCGTGCCCTTGCTCGAAAGGAAGACCGACAGCATCGGGATTTCGCGATCGATCTCGAGGCAGGCGGCGCGGACGCCGGCCGCGATCTCCTCGGAATTGGTCACGAGAACCGGGACGTAGAGGATGATGATGGCGTCGATGCCGTCCCAATCGGCCAGGAGCTTGAGAGCCTTGCGGTACGACTCGCCCGGAGCTGCGGCGATCATATCGACGGGGTTGTTGAGTCCCGCATCCGCCGGCAGGAATTCGGCAAGCTTGGCCTTGATGTCGTCCGGAACCTGGGGCACGATCATGCCGTCGGCTTCGCAGGCATCGGCGCAGAGGATGCCGGGACCACCGCCATTGGTCAGGATCGCGACGCGGTTGCCCTTCGGTCGGGGCTGATTGGCCAGAAGCGTGGCGACGTCGAAGAACTCGCCGAGGGTGTCCGTGCGGATGACGCCGGCCTGCTTGAACAGCGCATCCACGGTCACATCCGAGGCACCGAGCAGTGCGCCGGTGTGGGACGAAGTGGCTCGGGCGCCGGCTGAGGACCGGCCGCTCTTGACCGCGAGGATCGGCTTGTGGCGACCGACGCGGCGCGTGATGCGGGCGAACTTGCGCGGGTTGCCGAGCGACTCGAGGTACAGGGCGATGACGTCCGTTGCGGGGTCCTCGGCCCAGTACTGGATGAAGTCGTTGCCCGAAAGGTCGGCCTTGTTGCCGACCGAGATGAACGTCGAGAGACCCAGGTTCAAGGTGTTTGCGTATTCGATGACGGCCAGGCCGAGAGCGCCCGACTGCGACAGGAATCCGACGTTGCCTTGCAGGGGTGCGTTCGGCGAGAAGGTGGCGTTCATGCGGACATCGTCGTGGGTGTTGATGACGCCCATGCAGTTGGGGCCGATGACGCGCATTCCGCTCTCACGAGCGATGCCCATCAGCTCACGCTGCATCTCGCGGCCGGCGGGGCCGGTCTCGGCGAAGCCGGCGGTGATCACGACCATGCCGTGGACGCCCTTCTGGGCGCATTCCTTGGCCGCGGCCATGACCAGCTTGGCCGGGACGACGATAACGGCCAGGTCGACGGGGCCCGGGATGTCGAGGATCGACTTATAGGCGTGGACCGACTGCACGACTTCGGCGCTGGGGTTGACCGGGTAGACGGGCCCGTTGAAGCCGCCGTCCATGAGGTTGTGGAAGACCTCGCCGCCGATGGTCTTGCGCTTGCGGCCGGCGCCGATCACCGCCACCGAGCGAGGGGCCAGCATGCCGCGCACCGCGTTCATCGCCGAGATCTGCTCGCGAGCCTCGAATCGGGCTTGCGCCTCGGGCGTGATCGACGTCGGGAACTGGACCCGGACCAGGCCGGGCTCGCTCTTCATCGTCACGCTGAAGCCGCTCTCGCGAAAGACTTCGATCATCCTGTTGTTCTCGGCCAGCACCGCGGCCTCGAAGACGGCCACCCCGTCCGCGTCCGCCGCCTCGGCCAGGCGCTTGAGCAACAGGGTCCCAAGGCCCCGGCCCTGGTACGCGTCGGCGACCGTGAAGCCGACCTCGGCCCGATCTTCGGCGGTTCTGTCGTAGCTTGCCTGGCCGACGACGTCGGGGCCGTGGACCGCGAGCACGCAGCAGTCCGAGCACTCCTCGACGCCGGACCAATTCCGGGCAGTGGCTTTGAGGTCGGTCGCCTTGGAGCGGAAACGGAGCCGGCGAGACTCGTCGGAGAGGCCGCTCAGGAAGGCCAGGATCGCCGCCTCATCGGTCGGCTTGGCCGCCCGTATTCGCACCGACGCGCCGTCGCGCAGGACTACGTCGATGTCTCGCGGGGAGTAGCTCGTGCTCATGCTGTCGCCTTCACTAGTGATGGGGTGGGCCTGCGTGGACCCAATGCCGGGCGCCCGCGTCGGAGTGGCTTTGCAAGGGCGTCCGCAACTACAGTCGAGCTTCGGGGATCACCCGATGCCGCGAGTAGGGCCAATGTGCGCCTGCTGCGGGCCGTAAGTCCCGAGCCTACCGGACGACCGGAGGGCCATAAGACCGGATTCGCAGACGCCTCCCTAGCCCGGTGCATCCACGCAACCCCGATGGAACTGGTCCGTGTTGGGTCCATCGGAGCCGTACGCGTGGAATGAGGCCGGTCCGGTGGGGTTAGGTTGGGTCGGTTTCGCATTCTTGTCGTCCGCTGCCGGGGCACCCGAAAGATCCGGCGGGATTGCGGCCGAGGCGGGTCCTGGGTGCCATGACGCCCGTACCATTGCCCGGTTTCCCCGGCCGTCCCATTGTCCTGGATAAGACGGGTTCCTATGCCCGAGGAGGTATGCCGCGTTGTCGAGAAGGCGCCGTCGAGGGCTCCACGCCAGTTGGGTCTTGGCGTCTCCGCTCGCGCTGCTCCTGCTGTCCGTGGCGGTCGGTAGCGCCCTGGCGCATCACGAAGGCCATCT
>JADGQJ010000137.1 GCA_017881885.1 Chloroflexota bacterium | reverse complement strand
GTGGGCGGCATCTTCGGAATGAGCGAGGCGCAGGCCGCGTTCCGCCTGGACGAGGGGCCGGGATTCTGGATCGTCACGGCTCTGTGTATTCTCCTCGCCGGCGTCGCGGCCGCGATCCTGCACAAGATCGACTGGATCTAGCGGATCGGGGGCCAGCGGATCGGGCGCCTAGCGCCGGCAGCCGCCCTGGTTCGAGGCCGTACAGAAAGGCGCGTCCGGGCAGACGTTGCCGCGTCCGGCCGGGTGGGCATCCGCCTGAGACGCGGCCAGCACGCCGATCGGCGTGGCCACGATCTGCAACTTGGTCGATGAGTTGGCGTGGCCTTCGGACGTCTGCAGCCAGAGTTGATCCGTATGGGCGGCCAGCGCCGTGTCGGCGAATGACGTCGAGGGCGGGACATGGCGGATCACCTGGCTGATCTCGTAGACGTGGCGCTGGTTGTCGTCCGTATAGACCTCGACCCACATCCCGATCATGGCCGCGCCGTTGTTGATCTTCGAGTTGACCAGCAGGTTCCAGAACATGTGCACTCGCGCATGGGCGTACAGGTACACCGCTTGCGGGGCTCCTGGATACGCGTAGTCCTTGCCGAGGCTCAGATACTCGGCCACGTTGCAGAGCGGGTACTGCTCGTTGTGGGGCGAGGCGACGATGGGCACGTCGATGTTGAGAGCCGGGATGACGACCCGCGTCGCGACGGCCAGCCCGATGCCCTCGGACGTGCCCGGTGACGCGTTGCCCGAGCCAGATGGCCCCACGGTCACCAGCGGCGGCAGGCTGTACGCGGCCGGCGAGTCGGATGCGACCACGTCGGTCGGCGATGGGTTGGACTCGACCGCGGGCGAGAAGTAGTTGAAGAGCCCGGCCACGACCAGGAAGACGCCGGCCCCCGCGAGTAGCGCGGGTACGAGACCCGCGAGGTCCCGCGAGAGCCCCTCGAGCGGTCGAGCCAGCCGTCGGAGTGGGTGGAGGATCGGGCGAGCGGTCCGGGAGACTGCGCCGGCGCCCGCAGCGAGCGCAACGCCGACCGGACGAAGAACCGAGACGACCGCGCCGAACGACCGCGCGAGCGATCCGCGGACCGTGCCCACGACGGTGCGACCGAGCGAGCGAAGTCGAAGCATCGGCCCGATCCTAGCAGTTGAACGGTCGATTCGCCTCGGGTCAGACCCTGATATGCGGTGCCCGGGGCGCCGGGATGGGGCTTTCTTAAGCTGCTCTTACGGCGTCTTCGGTCGCCCCGGGAGCCGATTCCTGCTAATCTCGGGCCATGACAAGACGTCATAACTTCGTTTTCGCGGCCCTTCTCGGAGTGGTCACCGCCGTCGTGCTCCTCGTGGGCGCGGTGGTGGCGATGCCGCCACAGCAGACGGCGCTCCCGGCAAAGCCCACTTTCGTGGTCCTGCCGACGCCGACTGCCACGCCTCTGCCGATCGTGACGCCTACGCCCACGCCCGGCGCTGCTGGTGACAACCCCGACGCAACGATCGCGCCCTTCGGCGACGGGTAGACCCGCGGCCTCCATGGGGCGGAGGCTTGCCGGAAGGGGATAGAGGCAGCGGAACCGGCGCCGTCTCAGGCGTGCGGCATCACAGGCGCATTCGGCGTCAGGTTGGGCGCGCCCGCGACTCGGCGCCGCCACGCGCCTCGCCCCCGGCCGCTCCCCGGGCGCGTCTAGCTCTTGAACACGTCCGCGGCTTTGCCGGCCACGTCCAGGATCGCCGGGAAGAACCCGAAGATCAGCGTTGCGATGCCGGTCACGGCCAGGCCGACCCGGAAGAGGATGCCGGGCGACAGTGGCTGGGCCGTTTCGGCCGGTTCGCGCATGTACATGTACACGATCACGCGCAGGTAATAGAACGCCGCCGCGGCTGCGTTGAGCATCGCCAGCACCGCCAGGACCGTCAGCCAACCACCGGCCTGGATCGCCGCGACGATGACGTAGGCCTTGGCCCAGAAGCCCGCCAGCGGCGGGATACCGGTCAGCGATAACAGGAAGAGCGCCATCAAGAACCCCAGCCACGGGTCGCGGCGCCCCAGACCCGCGAAAGTGGAGATCTGGCTGGTGACGCCGGGCCGGCGCTGCAGGGCAGTGACCACGGCGAACGCGCCCATGTTCATGAACGTGTAGGCGGCGCCGTAGAAGAGGATCGCCGAGATGCCGCTGCGCTGGCCGCCGGCATAAGCCGCCAGGCCGACCAGGATGTACCCGGTGTGGGCGATCGAGGAGTAGGCCAGCATCCGCTTGACGTTGTCCTGCGTGATCGCGACGAGGTTGCCGAGGGTCATCGTCAGGGCCGCCAGGACGATCACGACCGGCAGCCAATCGGCCTTGAGCGGGCCGAGGGCGCCGACGAAGAGCCGCAGGGCGATGGCGAAGGCGCCGACCTTGGGCCCGACCGATAGATACGCCGTGACGGGCGTGGGCGAGCCCTGGTACGCGTCCGGAGTCCAGTAGTGGAACGGCACCGCGGCCATCTTGAAGGCCACGCCCGCGGTCATGAAGGCCAGACCCATCGCCAGGCCGGGAGCGATAGAGCCTTTCGCTGCTGCGACCGCCAGTGCGGCGGCGACATCGCTGACGCGTGTGCTGCCGGTCAGGCCCCAGACATACGCCAGGCCGAAGAGCAGGATCGCGCTCGAGAATGAGCCCAGGAGGAAGTATTTGATGGCGCCTTCGGTCGAATACGAGTCGTTCCTGGCGAAGCCTGCCAGCAGGTAACCCGGCAGGACCATCAGCTCCAGGGCGACGAAGAGGAGGAGCAGATCGGCCGAGCCGGCGATCAGCATCGCCCCGGTGATGGCGAATATCAGGATCGCCGCGAACTCGGCGATCGGCAGGCCGCGCGGCTCCAAATAGTCTGCGGCGAAGAGGATCGTCAGGGCCGCGATGGCCACGAACAGCAGGTCAAGGAAGGCGGTCAGGGCGTCGACGACGTACGCGCCGCCGAACGCCGTTTCGGTGTGTCCGGCGAGCGACAGCACGACGAGCCCGACGACGGTCAGCCCCACGAGCGCGGTCGCGATGGCCGGAGCGCGCCGTCCGGGCGCCGCCATGTCCACGATCAGGACCGCCGCGGCCGTCAGCACCGCCACGACGATCGGCGCGAGCGTGCCCAGGTCAGACCAATTCATCTCGCGTCTCCTCTCAGCCGCCGACCGCGGCGCCGGCCGCAGCGAGGAAGGTCTGGACAGGGCTAAGGAAGTCGAGGATCAGGCTCGGGAAGAGCCCGAACAACACGATCAGTGCCGCCAGCGGGGCGAGAGTGAGGAGCTCGACCCGGCTCATGTCGGTCAGGTGGTCACCGAGCCCCGTGAGGAAGTCCGATACGGCGCCGAATGCGACGCGCTGGAACATCCACAGCAGGTATGTGGCCGCCAGGACCATGACGATGATCGAGGACACGGCGATCACTGGCGCGAACGCGAAGGACCCGACGAAGACCAGGAACTCACCGACGAAGCCCGAGAGCCCCGGAAGCCCGATCGAGGCCAGGATGAAGAAGCCGAAGACGGTCGACCACAACGGCATCGTCGCCGCCAGGCCGCCCATCTTGGCGATCGATCGGTCGTGGGTGCGCTCGTAGACCACGCCGACCAGGAGGAAGAGCCCGCCCGTGATAAGGCCGTGGCTGAGCATCTGCAGGATCGCGCCCTGCAGGGCGGTGGCGGTGAAGACGAAGATGCCCAGAGTCACGAAGCCCATGTGGCTGACGGAGCTGTACGCGATCAGGCGCTTGAGGTCCGGCTGGACGATCGAGACGACAGCGCCGTAGACGATGGCGATCAGGCTCAGGACGATGATCGGCCCGGCGAACGTGTGCGCCGCAAAGGGGTACAGCGGGACGGCGAAGCGGATGAGGCCGTAGGCGCCGAGCTTGAGGAGCACACCGGCGAGGATCACCGAGCCCGCCGTTGGCGCCTCCGTGTGGGCGTCGGGCAGCCAGGTGTGGAACGGGAACATCGGGACCTTGATGGCGAAGGCGAGGAAGAGCGCCAGGAAGGCCAGCAGCTGGAAGTTGTGGCCGAAGGAACCCGCGGCCGCGAATGCCTGGAGTTTCTCGTAGTCGAAGGCGCCCGCCCAGGAGCCGTTCGCGGCCTGGTAGGTGAAGGCCGTGGCCAGGATCGCGACCAGCATTAGCAGCGACCCGACGAGCGTGTACAGAACGAACTTCGTCGTGGCGTAGATGCGGTTGGCGCCGCCCCAGATGCCGATGATGAGGTACATCGGCACGAGCACCAGCTCCCAGAAGATGTAGAACAGGAAGAGGTCGAGGGCGACAAAAACGCCGATCATGCCGACTTCGAGGACGAGGAAGGAGATCATGTATTCCTTCACCCGCACCTTGATCGGCCCGAAGCTGGCCAGGATGCTGATCCAGCTGAGCGTTGTCGTCAGGACGACCATCAGCACGCTCAGGCCGTCGACGCCGAGCTTGAACTGGATGCCGAACGAGGGGATCCAGTCGGCCGCCTCCTTGAACTGGAAGCCGGCCTGGCCGAGGGAATAGGTCACGAGAAGAAGCAGGGACAGGACCCAGGCCGCCAATGACGTGCCCAGGGCGGTGCGACGGATGAGGTTCTGCTCTTTCGAGGGCAGAACCGCGATGAGCACCGCGCCCGCAAGCGGCACGAAGGTGATCAGGCCCAGGATCGGGAGGGTAGGCATCGTGCTTTCCTCCTACCTGACCGTGACCGAGATGACGAGGTAGCCGGCGGCCATGACGATCAGGCCCAGGGCAATCCCGAGCGCGTAGTTCTGGACCCGGCCCGTCTGGACGCGACGTAGCGCCATACCGGCGCCGGCAGTCACGGTGCCGATGCCGTTGACGGTGCCGTCGATGACGGTGCGGTCGAACCAGAAGGCCGCGGCGGCGAGCTTGCCGCCCCATTCGACGAAGACCTTGTTGTTGATGTCGTCGAACCACCACTTGTTGGACGAGCCCCTATACAGGAGCGCCATGGCCCGCCGCGCGCTGAGCGCTCGGACCTGGTCGGGACGCGGCTGGGACCGCAGCCCGAGGACCGGGATCTCGACACCGAAGAGCCGCCATGCCAGGACGATCGCGATGGCGACGAGCGCGGTCGTGGCGATCGCAAGGGCGCCGTCGATGCCGAAGAAGGTGTAGGCCGCCTCCGCGTGGCCGCCGGCGGCGATCGTGTGCTCGAACACGGGCGCGAGCCACTGGTGGAGCAGCCCCGTCTCCGGCGGGAAGCCGACCGCAAGGCCGAGCAGGACGGCCGGTACGGCGAGCACGATGAGCGGCCCGGTCATCGACCGCGGCGATTCGTGGATGTGGTGCTCGACCTCGGGATCGACGTGGCTGGGACCCCAGAAGGTCATGCCCATGAGCCGGAACATGTAGAACGCTGTCATGCCGGCGACCACGAATCCGATCGCCCAGACCCACAGGAACCCGTTCTTGAACGCCCCGCCGAGGATCTCGTCCTTGGAGAAGAACCCGGCCAGCGGCGGCACCCCGGCGATCGCGATCGAGCCGATGAGCATGGTCGCGTAGGTGGTCGGGATCTTGCGCGCCAGCCCGCCCATCTTGCGCATGTCCTGCTCGCCACCCACGGAGTGGATCACGGAGCCCGAGTCCAGGAAGAGCAGCCCCTTGAAGAAACCGTGGCTCATGAGGTGGAAGATCGCCGCCGTCCACGCCCCGACGCCCAGCGCCGCGAACATGTAGCCGAGTTGCGAGAGCGTGGAGTAGGCCAGCACGCGCTTGATGTCCGTCTGGGTGAAGGCGATCGAAGCGGCCATGATCGCGGTGAAGATCCCGATCGCGGCCACCACGACCATCACTTCCGACGCCGTTCCGAAGATCGGGTTGCAACGGGCGACAAGGTACACGCCGGCGTTGACCATCGTCGCCGCGTGGATGAGGGCGGAGACCGGAGTGGGGCCTTCCATCGCGTCGGGGAGCCAGACGTGAAGCGGGAACTGGGCGCTCTTGCCGACCGCTCCGCATAGCAGGAGGACAGCGATCGCGATCTGCCACTCGTGCGGCACGGCGCCGAACTTGGCGAAGACCGACTGCATGTTGAGCGTGCCGAGTTGAGTCCAGATGGCCATGATGCCGAGCGCGAAGCCCATGTCGCCGACGCGGTTGACCAGGAAGGCCTTCTTGGCCGCGACGGCCGCGGACCGGCGCGGATACCAGAACCCGATCAGCAGGTAGCTGCACAAGCCGACCAGCTCCCAGCCGGCGAAGACGAGCAGGAAGTTGTCCGCAAGGACGAGGAGCAACATCGAGAACATGAACAGGTTGAGGTAGGCGAAGAAGCGCCACCGCCCCGGGTCGTGGGCCATGTAGCCGATCGAGTAGACGTGCACGAGCATGCCGATCGTCGTGACGACGATGAGCAGGCAGGCGGTCAGCGGGTCGGCGAAGAGGCCCATGTCGGCGCGGAAGCCGATCGCCGGAATCCACGACCAGAGCGTTATGCCGGAGCCCTGCGGGCCGAACGGCGCGATGTGGACGAGTGTCATCAACGCCACGAGCGAGGC
This sequence comes from Chloroflexota bacterium, assembly GCA_017881885.1. Taxonomy (GTDB): domain Bacteria; phylum Chloroflexota; class Limnocylindria; order Limnocylindrales; family CSP1-4; genus Fen-1039. Next base: position 454 of record JADGQJ010000137.1, on the reverse strand, counting down.
CACCAGCCACGACGCCACTACGGCCCAGACGGCGATCCGGTGGGCGTCGTCGGGGTAGCGGCGGCCGAGGAGGGCGGTCAGCAAGAAGCCGCCGAGCGGCAGGAGCGGGATGAGCGGCAGGAGGGCGTTCATCGTTGGCTCATTCGCTCATCGAGTCGTATTCGTCGACAAGCGGCGTCTTCTTGTTCCGGTAGATGGCGATGACGATTGCCAGACCGACCGTCGCTTCTGCAGCGGCCACGGCGATCACGATCAGGGCGATGACCGCGGCGTGCGTCTGAAGAGGCTTCACGAATGCCCCGAATGCGACGATCGTGAGGTTGACCGCGTTCAGCATCAGCTCGATGGACATCAGCATGCTGATGGCGTTGCGGCGCGCCAGGAAACCGAAGGTGCCGATGGCGAAGAGCAGGCCCGACAGGACCAGGTAGGAGTCGAGCGAGCCGCTCACGAC
>JADGQJ010000040.1 GCA_017881885.1 Chloroflexota bacterium | reverse complement strand
GGACCAGCTGCGCGAGGACATGGGCCGTCTGTACGTCGCGGTCGGCGTCTTCGACGGCCTCCATCGTGGCCACCTGTACCTGATGCGCGAGCTCCGCCATGCAGCCGCGCGGGCGAATGCGCGGCCCGCGGTCATCACCTTCGACGCCCATCCCGAAGAGATCGTGCTGGGTCTGGCTCCGGCATTGCTGTGCGACCCGGACGAGCGGCTCGTCCGTCTCGCCGCCGCCGGCGCGGAGATCACCGTGGTCCAGCACTTCGACCACTCTCTTCGGACGACCACCTACCAGGAATTCGTGGCGCGGATCCGTAATCGGGTCGACCTGGCTGGATTCGTGATGACGCCTGAAGCTGCGTTCGGCTACGAGCGTCAGGGCACTCCGGACGCGCTCTCCGCGCTCGGCAAGGAAGTCGGCTTCGACGTGACGGTCGTCCATTCGCTGCTCCTCGATGGCGAGCAGGTCCGCAGCTCGGAGATCCGAAAGCGGATCGCCGCCGGCGATCTGGCGGGCGCGCAACGGATGCTCGGCCGGCCGCTTTCCGTCACCGGACGGGTAGAGGCAGTCCCCGGCGTCCGAGACGCGGTTCTGGTCCGCTTCGAGCTCCCCGTGGTCCTGCCGCCGGCGGGGCGGTACTCAGTTCTCGTCGGAGCGCCCTGGCGGGCCGACGCCACGCCTCTGCGCGCCGACAGGGCCGTCACGGCCTTCGTCGAAGGAGAGCTCCTCAAGCTCGAAGGCGGCCCCTGGGACGGATCGTCGGAGCGCCTCAGGATCGTTTTTGCGACCTGACGGCAGCGTCGGCGGGGGCGGCCGTCTGGCGAAGGCGGGCGAAGCCTGCTACCATCCGCCAGGCATTTAGAGAGATAAGAAACCCACGTTCTAGAGAGCTAGTCGGAGGATCGTGTGCCGCTCGCGCGGGAAGCGAAGGAACAGGTGATCTCGGATTACGCCGTACATGACGGCGACACCGGCTCTGCAGAGGTGCAGATTGCGCTTCTGACCGAAAGGATCAGGGAGCTCACGGAGCACCTGCGGAGCTTTCCGAAGGACAACCAATCCCGCCGCGGCCTCCTCAAGCTCGTCGGACAGCGACGGCGCCTTCTTGCCTACCTGATCAAGAAGGACAACGCCCGCTATCGCGCCGTCATCGCACGGCTCGGACTTCGCCGCTAGCGCTGCAGCCCGGGCGCGGGGCAGAGACCTCACGCCGGTGCATCCTTCGCTCGGCCCGTCCAGGCGAACTTCGGAACACCATCCGTCCTCCTGGCTCAGGAGGAGTAGAAACCCGTGTCTCAGACATTCGAGACGCAATTCGCCGGACGCACCCTCAGCATTGAGACCGGCAAGCTGGCTATGCTCGCCGGCGGCGCCGTTACGGTCCGCTTCGGCGACACCATGGTGCTCGGCACCGCAAACCGGTCCGATCCTCGGCCCGGCCTGGACTTCTTCCCGCTCACGGTCGAGTTCGAAGAGCGCATGTACGCCGCCGGCAAGATCCCGGGCGGCTTCATCAAGCGCGAATCCCGCCCGTCCGAAGCGGCCATCCTGGCCTGCCGCCTGACCGACCGCCCGATCCGCCCGCTCTTCCCCGAGGGCTATAAGGACGACATCCAGATCGTGATCACGGTCCTTTCGACGGACCAGGAGAACCAGACCGACGTCCTCGGGACCTTCGCGGCCTCGTGCGCCCTGACGATCAGCGCGATCCCGTTCCTCGGCCCCATCGGCGCCGTGCGAATCGGCCGCATCGACGGCGAGTTCGTGGTGAACCCCACGATCAGCGACCTCGAGCGCTCCGACATCGACCTCATCGTCTCGGGTACCCGCGACGCGATCATGATGGTCGAGGCCGGTGCTCAAATCGTTCCCGAAGACGTGATGGCCGACGCCATCCTCTTCGGCCACCGCGCCCTCCAGCCGCTCATCGACATCCAGGATGAGATGCGCGCCGCCGTTGGCAAGCCCAAGTCCGTGGGCTACCTCGAACCCGGCACCGGTTCCGTTCTCGAGTTCGTCGCGAAGGCCGGCCAGCGCGGTTCCGAGTTTGTCGTGATCGATACCGAAACGACCGGCCGCGATCCCAAGGTCGCCGACCTGATCGAAATCGGCGCAGTCCGGGTTCGCGACGGCAAGGTCGTCGACAAGTTCTCCAGCTTCGTGAACCCCGGCCGGGACATCTTCGGCGCCCAGATGCACGGCATCACTACCGCTGACGTGGCGGGAGCCCCAGTTGCCAAGGAAGCGGCCCAGCAGCTGCTCGCCTTTGTTGCGGGCGCGCCGGTCGTCGGTCACAACATCGGCTTCGACCTCGGCTTCCTGGACCTTGCCCTGGGCGAGCCGGGCAAGTTCATCGAGGGCGGCTACTTCGACACCCTCGTGATCGCTCGAGAGGCCTATCCGGACCTCGAGTCCTACAAGCTCGGCGACGTGGCTCGCTTCTTCGGCATCACCGTCGAGACCGTTCACCGCGGCCTTCCGGACGCCCAGACGACCGCCGCCATCCTGGCCAAGTTCGGGGAAGACCTCCCGAACCGCGTCCAGAACCTGATGGACGCCATCGCAATCTCGATCCGCGCCAACCGCAAGGAAGGCGAGGATTCGGCAGGATTGCTCGACGCCGCCCGACGCCAGGGTCGCGTCAGCAAGAACCTCTTCCAGCTCGTCCAGAAGAAGACGGTCCGCAAGACCGTCCTCGACGAAGGCATCCGCATGGACGGGCGTGGCGTCGACGAGCTCCGCCAGATCTCAGTCGAGGTCGGCGTGCTGCCGCGGGCTCACGGCTCCGGGCTCTTCACCCGCGGCCAGACGCAGGCCCTCACCGTAGCGACGCTCGGCCCCTCCTCCGACGTCCAGCGGATCGACACGATCAGCCCCGAGACGGAGAAGCGGTTCCTCCACCACTACAACATGCCTCCTTACAGCACCGGCGAGAACAAGCCGATGCGCGGTCCCGGGCGGCGCGAGATCGGCCACGGCCATCTCGCCGAGCGGGCCCTTCTGCCGGTCCTTCCGTCGGCCGATGAGTTCCCGTACGTGATCCGCCTCGTCAGCGAGTGCGTGACCTCGAACGGCTCGACCTCGATGGCATCGACCTGCGGATCAAGCCTGGCTCTCATGGATGCCGGTGTGCCGATCAAGGCAGCCGTCGGCGGCGCCGCGATGGGCCTGATCACCGAGCCGGACGGCAAGTTCGTCGTCCTGACTGACATCCTCGGCAAGGAAGACGCCTTCGGCGACATGGACTTCAAGGTGACCGGCACCCGCGAGGGCGTCACGGCGCTGCAGATGGACATCAAGGTCAAGGGCATCAGTGAGGCGATCATCCGCCAGGGTCTCGAGAAGGCGCACACCGCCCGAATGGCCATCCTCGACAAGATGGACGCGGTCATGCCGGCCAGCCGGACCGAGATGAGCAGCTTCGCGCCGCGCATCATCACCATCAAGATCAACCCCGAGAAGATCCGCGACATCATCGGCAAGGGCGGCTCCGTGATCCGCAAGATCCAGGAGGAAACCGGCACCGAGATCAATGTCGAGGACGACGGCACCGTTTCGATCGCCGCCGTGTCGGGCGAAAGCTCGCGCAAGGCGGTCCAGTGGATCGAGTCCCTCACCCGCGACGTGGAAGTCGGCGGCCTGTACCTGGGCAAAGTGACCCGGATCATGGGCTTCGGCTGCTTCGTCGAAATCCTGCCGGGCAAGGAAGGCCTGGTCCGGATCGGCGAGCTGGCCGACTATCACGTCCCCACAGTGGAGGACGTGGTCTCGGTCGGTGACGAGGTCATGGTCGTCGTGACCGAGATCGACCGCCAGGGTCGGGTCAATCTCTCGCGCAAGGCGGCGATGCAGCGCCATCTCGCCCGCACCGAGGGCTAATTTCGCGCTTGATCGAGAGTGGCCGCCGCCGCCGTCGCGAGACGCGTGCGCCGGCCACTCAATATCCACCTGGTGCATAGCTATACGGTTCTCCGTCCGCATATGCACCCCAGGACCGGCGAAGGCCGGTCCGCTGGTATACTCGAAGTGGTGCCGGTAAGCCCAGAAGGGTGGTGGAGAGATGTCCCAGGAACGCCAGTTGTTCACCGTCGCGGTCGTCGGCGCCACCGGCGTCGTGGGGCGGACGATGACCCGCGTCCTCTCCGAACGGCATTTTCCGGTCGGTGAGCTCCGGCTCCTGGCCTCCGGGCGATCTGCCGGAACGACCGTGAGTTCAGAGGGCCGGACGATAACGTTGGGGGAGGCCGTCCCAGAAGCGTTCGATGGCGTCGACATCGCTTTCTTCTCGGCCGGGGCGGACGTCTCGAAGGAACTCGTTCCCGAAGTGACCTCTCGAGGCGTGACGGTCATCGACAATTCCAATGCCTGGCGCATGGATCCCGCGGTGCCTCTCATCGTCAGTCAGGTCAATCCCGGCGACGCGGAGTGGCACGAGGGGATCATCGCCAACCCGAACTGCTCGACGATGCAGCTCGCGCCCGTCCTGATGGCGCTGCGCGACACGGTGGGGCTGGAGCGCGTCATCGTCGACACGTACCAATCCGTCTCGGGGACCGGCGCAGAGGCTCTTGCCGAGCTGGAGAATCAGATCCGCGCCCATGTTGCGGGCGAGCCGAAGATCGCCTCCGTCTACCCGCACCCGATCGCCTTCAACGCGCTGCCGGAGATCGACGTATTCCTCGAGAACGGCTATACCCTCGAGGAGTGGAAGGTCGTCACCGAGTGCCGCAAGATCCTGCATCTGCCGGAGCTGCGGGTTTCGTGCACGGCCGTGCGCGTGCCCGTCTTCGTCAGCCATTCGGAGGCGGTTCACGTCGAGACGACGCGGGCAATCACGCCCGACGAAGCTCGCCGCGCGTTCGCGGCCGTCCCCGGAGTGGTGGTCGTCGACGATCCGCAGAACCACGGCTATCCCATCGCCACCCAGGCCGCCGGGTCGGACGAGGTCTACGTGGGCCGGGTGCGGTCCGATCCTTCGGTGGAGCGCGGGCTCGCTTTCTGGGTGGTGAGCGACAATCTGCGCAAGGGCGCAGCCACCAACGCCGTCGAAATCGGCGAGGCCCTGATCGAGCGCGGCTGGGTCAAGGCCCGCTCGCGTCGCCCGGTCTCGACCCGGGTCGGGGAAGCCTCGTGACCGACGCCGTTCGTCAGGCGGCGCTCGACGCAATAGGGGCCGAGATCGCGCAGTGCACACGTTGCCGCCTGCACGAGAACAGAACGAGGGCGGTGCCGGGCGAGGGGACCGCCGCGACGGAGGTCGTCTTCGTGGGCGAAGGTCCGGGGGTGAACGAAGACCGCCAGGGCCGGCCGTTCGTCGGTCAGGCCGGGGCGCTCCTCGACGAGCTGCTCGCCTCCGTCTTGTGGTCGCGCGGCGAGGTCTTCATCACAAACGTGGTCAAATGCCGCCCGCCCGGCAATCGGGATCCCGAACCCGACGAGATCGCCGCCTGCGCCCCCTATCTGACGCGGCAGCTCGAGGTCCTGGATCCGGCGCTGGTGGTGACCCTGGGCCGCTTCTCCATGGCACGTTTCAGCCCCGGGTCGCGGATCGGGCAGGTCCACGGAACGTTCCGTGCAGCCGACGCAACCTCCGGGACGCCGAACGCCCTCACGTTCTCGATGTACCACCCGGCCGCGGCCTTGCACCAGGGCTCGCTCAAACAGACGCTCTTCTCGGACATGCAGGGCGTGCCCAAGGCGTTGACCGAGGCTCGTGCTCAGCGAGCTTCCATGTCCGAACCCGAACGCACCGAAGTGGCGAGCCGGCCGGCGGTGTCCGAGGAGCTTCCGCCGACGGCGCCGCGCGCTGAAGTCGAACACGATTCCGTCGCCGATGCTGCCGCCGATTTCGACCCAACGGCGCAGCTCGACCTCTTCTAGGATGGACAGAACCGATACCTCCCGTCACTCGAGCTCAGATGATTGATACCCAAACCCCGCTCCGCATCATCCCCCTCGGAGGCGTAGGGGAAATCGGCAAGAACATGTACGTCTTCGAGTACGGCGATGACATCGTCGTGGTCGACTGCGGGCTCATGTTCCCCGATGAGGCCATGTACGGCATCGACCTCATCATTCCCGACGTCACCTATCTGCGGGAGAACAGCGACAAGGTTCGCGCTTTCCTGATCACCCACGGCCACGAGGATCACATCGGCGGGCTGCCCTTCATCCTGCCGTACTTCCCGGGCGTGCCGGTGTACGCGTCCACGCTGGCCCGAGGCCTCCTGGGGATAAAGATCAAGGAGCACAAGCTCCACTCCAACCCGCTCCTGCCGCTCGATCCGGGCGATAACGTGGAGATCGGGCCGTTCCGGGTGGAGCCGTTCCGGATCGGCCACTCGATCCCCGATGCCATGGGCATGGCCATCCACACGCCGGTGGGCACCGTCGTGACGACGGGCGACTTCAAGTTCGATCACACGCCGGTCGACGGCCGGCGCTCCGACTTCGCCATCCTTTCGAGGTTGGGCGAGGACGGCGTCGTCTGTTTGTTGTCGGACTCGACCGGCGCCGAGAAGCCCGGCTACACGCTGTCCGAACGAACGGTGGGCGAGACCTTCAGGGAGATCATGGAGCCGCTCGAAGGCCGGGTCATCGTCGCCACCTTCGCCAGCAACATCGCCCGGATCCAGCAGGTCATCGACGCCGCCGCCACATTCGATCGCAAGGTGGCCGTCATAGGGCGGTCGATGGAACAGAACTTCCGCATCGCCACGGACCTCGGGTACCTCACGCACGCGCCGGGTCAGGTCGTCGCCAAAGACCAGATCGGCGCACACGAGCGCATCGTGATCGCCACGACCGGCTCCCAGGGTGAGCCGATGGCCGGCCTCGCCCGCATGGCCAACCGCGATCACCGCTTCGTGGAGATTCAAGCCGGCGACACGGTCATCGTCAGCGCCAGTCCGATCCCCGGCAACGAAGAGTACGTGGCCCGGACGATCGACAATCTCTTCAAGGCCGGCGCCAACGTCTATTACCACTCCGTGAAGCATGTCCACGTCTCGGGGCATGCCAGCCAGGAGGAGCTCAAGCTCATGCTTGGCCTCACCCGGCCCAAGTACTTCATCCCGATCCACGGCGAGTTCCGGATGCTGGTCCAGCACGGCCGCCTGGCAGTAGAGACAGGTGTCGCGCCGGAGAACGTCTACATCATCGAAAACGGCCAGGCCATCGAGTTCTTTGCCGACGGCAGTGCCCGGCGCGGAACTCCGGTTACCTCCGGATATGTGCTGGTGGACGGCCTATCGGTGGGCGACGTGGGCGAAGTCGTCCTGCGCGACCGCAAGGCCCTTGCAAACGACGGCATGTTCATCGTCGTCGTGACCGTCGACAAGCAGACCGGAAAAGTGGTCGCGCGGCCGGAGATCGTGACCCGCGGCTTCGTTCACGGGAACGAGAGCGATCCGCTCATGGAGGGCGCCGTCGAGCGCATCATGTCGGCCGTCGAAAGCCCGGGCGATCGGACCAGCGAGGTAGGCCTGCTAAAGAGCCAGATCAAGGACGAGGTGTCGCGGTACCTCTACGAGCAGACGCGGCGACGGCCGCTCGTCTTCCCGGTCGTGGTGGAGGTCTAATGGCAACTCGCAGCGGCTCGTCCGCGAGCCGCAACAGCCGCCCGGCGGCCGTGCGCCGCCGTGGCAGCCGCAGCGGGCCCCGGATCGCACCCGACGTGGTCAGGTCGATCATCGGGCTGACTTTGATGCTCGTGGGCGTGGCTACCCTGATCGCTCTGCTTCTGCCGGGGGAAGGGAAGCTGACCGACTGGTGGCGAGATTCGATCGCCCCGTGGGTCGGCTTCGGCCGGCGTGTCCTGCCCTTCCTGATGCTCGCCGTTGGCTGGTGGATGGTCGAGCGGGCCAAAGGCGTCCGCGGCGACTGGGAGCTGGCCGCGTTCGGAACGGCGGTCAGCTTCTGCGCGGGGCTGGGCCTGATCGAGTTGTTCGTGCCGTCGCACGGTGGGATCATCGGCAAGGCCCTGGCCCACAACCTTCCCGGGCTGATCACGAGTCCGGGCACGGCGATCCTTTTGACGGTGATCCTGATCGCCGGCCTGCTCTTGACGATCGACATGTCGCTGCCGGCCTTGATCGCACCGATCTCCCAACTCGCCTCCAAGTCGGCCAACTCGCTCTTCCGACCCGCCCTGGAGAAGGCCGAAGGGGCGGTGACCAGGCGCGACAAGGTAGACCGGCCCGAGCAGCTCGGCAGGGAGGCGATCGCGGTCGAACCAAGGGGCAAGGCTGCGGACCAGCGGGCATCTTCCATCCCGCCGGCGATCTCCAATCCGTTCCCCACCTCTGTGACCTTCGCGCCGCCGGCTGCGCCCGGCGCCACCACTCGTGACGGCGGTCCCCTGCGAGTGACGTCCCCGGTGCCCGAGGGGACGCGCCCCGGAATGTCGATCCGCGCCGGCGCCCCGATCCGCGGCCAGCAAGGCGCGTTCTCGGCGAGCGGCGACGCCACCGAGTCCCTGGCGGCCGAGATGGCCAAGCCCCGACCCGAGTATCACCTCCCGCCGCTGGCATTGCTCGAGGACATCGCACCTCGCGGCGGCGACAGCACGATGGACCACCGTCGCAACGCCTCGATCATCGTCGCCAAGCTGGCCAGCTTCAACATTCCGGCGCGGGTCGCGGTCTGGAACGCCGGCCCGGTTGTGACTCAATACGAGGTGGAGCCGTCGCCGGAGATCAAGGTCTCTCGCATCGAGGCTCTCTCGGACGACCTGGCAATGGCCCTGGCAGCCCCGACCATCCGGATCGAGGCGCCGATTCCGGGCAAGAGCGTCGTCGGGATCGAGATCCCGAACAAAGACCCCAATATCGTGCAGCTGCGGCGGATCCTCGAGGAGGTCGATCTCAGGGCAGCCTCGAAGCTCACTTTCGCCCTCGGCCGCGACGTGGCCGGTCACGCTCGCGCGACCGATCTGGCCAAGATGCCTCATCTGCTCATCGCCGGCGCGACCGGGTCGGGCAAGAGCGTCATGGTCAACGCCCTCATCGTCAGCCTGCTGTGCAACGCCACGCCGGACGACGTGAGGCTCGTCCTTATGGACCTCAAGCGCGTCGAACTGGCCGGCTACAACGGTCTCCCGCACCTGATGGTGCCGGTTATCACCGAGCCCGAGCGGGCCAAGGCCGCGCTCAAATGGGCCGTCTCCGAGATGGAGAACCGTTACCGGCGCTTTGCCGGCGCAACCGCTCGGAACATCACCGGCTTCAACGAGAGCCGCGTCGATCCGGCCGACCGGATGCCGTTCCTTGTGATCATCATCGACGAGTTGGCCGACCTGATGATGCGAGAGGGCAGGAACGTCGAGGATCCGATCGTTCGGCTGGCCCAAAAGGCTCGCGCCACGGGCATCCACCTCGTCCTCGCAACCCAGCGGCCTTCGGTGAACGTCGTTACCGGCCTGATCAAGGCAAACTTCCCGAGCCGCATCGCGTTTGCGATGGCATCCCAGATCGACTCGCGCACGATTCTCGACATGCCGGGCGCCGAGGATCTGATCGGCCGCGGTGACATGCTCTTCCAGCCGGCCGACCTGCCGCGCCCAATCCGCTTGCAAGGCGTCTTCGTCTCCGACAAGGAGATCACGAACATCACGGAGCACTGGCGCGCCGAGGCCGAGCCGCACTACGACATGGGCATTCTCGAGACCGGCGACGATTCCGAAGGGGCGCCGGAACCGGTGGACGAAGAGGCGGACCGCCTCCTGCTCGATGCCGTGGGCGTCATCCAGGAGTACGATCGTGCCTCCGCTTCGCTGCTCCAGCGACGTCTCAAAGTAGGCTATGCCCGCGCCGCCAGGATCATCGATCAGTTGGAGGCGCGCGGTTACATCGGTCCGTTCGACGGATCCAATGCGCGGCCGGTGCTGCGCAGGGACGGAGCCGCGCCCATGCACGGGTTTACCGGGCACGGCGAGGATGAGGTATGACCGCCAACCAGCAACCGCGCCGTCTGCGGCGCCAGGCAGGGGAGGGGAGCAGGTCCGGAGCCTCGGCCTCGGCCGGTCAGTACATTTCCGAGCGCCTGCGGGCTGCTCGCGAGGCGAGGGGGATAGACCTCTTCCGCGTGGAACGAGATACCAAGATCCGGATCAAGTACCTGGTCGCCATGGAGCTGGGCCAGTTCGACGAACTGCCGGGGGATGTATACGCACGCGGTTTCTTGCGGAACTACGCCAGCTATCTGGGACTCGATCCAGATGAAGCGGAGACCGAGTGGCGCAACGGCAACGGCGCCCCGCCGCCCTCCGGACCTGCGGTCGAACCGCCGGCACTGCCGCCGATCAGCTACCAGTCGCCCGTCTTCCACGCCCCCACCTTCCAGGTGCCCACGTTCAAAGTCCCGGGCTTCAAGTTGCCGGCCCTGAAGTGGCCCATCTCGACGAAGCCGGCCGGCGAGCCGCTTGCCGCACCGGCCGCGGCAAAGCCGGCACCGGGAGGGCGTAAGTCCTCGGCGACGTCAAAGACCACCCCGGTGGCGTCTAAGGCTGCCCAGGCTGCAGCGAAGCAAGCTATCGCGGCCGCGACGCTGCCCCCGACTCAGACGCCCGTCCTGGCACCACCGCCATGGAATCGGCCGTCGTTCTCCCTTCGGATCCCGGCGTTTCTCCAGCGGCGAGAAAGCGACAAGGCCGTCGAGCCGTTCATTGGTGGGCCGCAGCCGCTCACGATGCCCGGCCGCTCATTGCTGCTACAGCCGACCCACGTGGTGCTGCTGCTGCTGGCGGTGGTGATCGTGGCGGTCGCGCTCTTCTTCGGACTTCAGGCCACGCGCGTTCTTCAGGATCCGACCCTCACTGTGAGCTCGCCCGCTCAGGCCCTCGAGAACCGCCCCACCGGCACGACCACCTTCGCCCTGAAGGGCAAGGCAACCAGTAAGGCCGAGATCAGCATCCGGTGGGACAACCGCGACCCCATGCACACCCAAGCCGACGCCGCGGGGAATTGGGCCTTCCAGGTCACGCTCCACAACGGCAACAACCAGTTCGACATCTGGTCGACCGATCTCAACACGAACCACGATTCCGCGATCGTGTCGAGGGTCATCAACGTCCTGACACCCACGGCCTCACCTGTGCCGCTATTCCTGGCAGTGAACTCGCCGGTGGATGGGGCTGGGTTCCGCGACGGCAGCTTCATGGTGACCGGCACCGTCGTTGCCGTAACCTCAGTCACGGTCACGCCCATCTACATAGGCCCGGCGCCGTCGGACCTGCCCACTCCCAAGCCCATCAAGACGGCCGGCCCGGTCCCGACCGCTCAGGCGACGCTCCAGCCGCTGGCGACCGATACGCCGCTGATCGCCTTTCTCTCGCCGACGCCTTCGCCTCGTCCGACCCCGGCGCCGAACGCATCCAACGCCCCCGCCCCGGTCCAGGTAATTCCGACGATCGACGGCAAGTTCTCGGCCCAGATGCAACTCTGGTCTGGTCGGTGGAAGCTGTCCGTGGTCGGTGCCAACGCCCAGGGACTTGCAACCAAGCCGGTGGAGGTCAATGTGATCGTCACGGCCGGCTCGCTGACCGTCGTGATCGACATCAGGGGCGGACCGGTGGACCTGAGGATCTGGAGGGACGGAAAGGTCGTCTCGGGGTATACGCCGTACATCCAGTACAAGTCGGGCAAGCAGGTGAAGATCGTCGCGGATCAATCGGTCTGGATCTTCACAGGAGTCCCGAAGTACACGTACGTGACGGTAAATGGTGTGCCGCTCGGGCGGCTGGGGACGACGAACAACGCCGGGAGCTGGCGCATCACCGCCTTCGGGCCGCCGACGCCGTCAAACGACAGGTGAGCCAACCATGGCGGAAGAATCTCTGAGGGCCCTCGCTGAGAAGTTGCAGGAGGCGTGCCTGCGCCTGGGACTGACCGTGGCCATGGCGGAGTCGTGCACCGGCGGCCTCGTTGCGAGTGCCATCACGGACGTCAGCGGCTCCAGCGGCTACTTCCGCGGCGGTGTGGTTTCGTACTCCAATGACGCCAAGATCGCGCTCCTGGGAGTCCCCCAGGCGCTTCTGGAGGCCCATGGTGCCGTCAGCGCGCAAGCAGCCAGGGCGATGGCCCTGGGCGTGCAGGCGCTCCTCTCGGCCGATCTCGCGGTATCGGTGACGGGGGTGGCCGGTCCGGGAGGCGGCAGCGCCTCGAAGCCTGTGGGTCTGACCTACGTCGCGATCGCCGACTCAACAGGTGTGGATGTGAGGCGCTTCGCCTGGGCCGGGGACCGGCTCGGAAACAAGGAATCGAGCGCCAGGGCGGCGCTGGAGCTCCTCCTCCTGCACGCAAATGCTGTTTCCCGATCGGCCGACCCAGATCCGGCCGCGGGAGGAGCGCCCGAGTGACCGGCGTGAGGGGCTCGGCGTCGATCGGGTCAGGACTGGCGCCCGCGCGCGCTGCTCGGCCGATCCGAATCGGCGAGCGGATCCACGTCGTGGGCGCGGCGGGCGCCGGAGCGAGTGCGGCCGTGATTCTCGCGCACTCCGCACGCGCCGAGGTCAGTGGTTGCGACCCGGGCGGGCCGTCGCTCTACACGCCCGCGATCGACGCTCTGGGCATCTCTCTGGCGGGCGGCCACGATGCGCGCCACGTGACCGATCTGCCGCGTCCGGAGCGTCTGGCAGTGACCAAGGCCCTGACCGCGATCGACCCCCACAATCCCGAGCTGGAAGCTGCACGCGCCGCGGGGATCCCGATCGAGCCCTGGCAGCAGGTCATTGCGGATGCGGCCGCGGGACGGCCTCTCGTGGGCGTGGCCGGAACTCACGGGAAAAGCACTACCGCGGGCTGGCTGGTCCACGTGCTGGTTCAGGCGGGGCTCGATCCCTCGGCGTTCGTCGGCGCTTTGCTCCCGGCGTCGCTCACCGGCGGCTTGCCGTCGACCGCACGCGTCGGCCGGGGCGCCCCGTTCGTGGTCGAGGCAGACGAGTATGCCGGCAACTTCGACGCATACCGGCCGGGGATCGCCATTCTGACCTCGGCCGAGTGGGACCACCCCGATGTCTTCGCCGACGACGAGGCCGTGATCGCGACCTTCACGTCGTGGCTGGAGAGAGCTGCAGGTGCGGGAGCCGTGCCTATTCTCGTTGCCAACGTTGCCGACCCCGGAGTTGCAGCCGTAGTGGGGCGCCTGCGGGGATGGCCGGGGACCGTTTGTGCGGTATCGCTCCTGGCGGCCGGCCGGCCCTTCCCGGACCAAATTTGGCGCCGCGAGCTGGCGGAACGCTTTGGGACGGCCGCGAAACCGGCGCGGGTGTTGCTCGGCCGCGTCGTCGAGGCCGGACCGGACGGGACGTTGCTCGAGATCGCGGGCGTCCGTGGTGACGACGGCGGCCACGACGACGTCTTGACGACTCGCCTGGCGCTGGCCGGCCGCCACAACGCCGCCAACGCGCTCGGAGTGGCAGGCGCGGCGTTGACCCTTGGAGTGGCACCGAATGCCGTGGCAGTGGGCCTGGCGAGCTTTGAGGGAGTCGGGCGGCGCCTCGAGCGGAAAGGTGCAGGCAGAGGAGTCGTCGTGTACGACGACTACGGCCATCACCCGACCGCAATCCGCGAGACACTCGCAGCCATCCGCCAGAGAGAGCCCGGCAAGCGGATCTGGGCCGTGTACGAGCCACTGACTTACCACCGGACCGCGGCCATGCTCGAGCAGTTCGCCGAAGTCCTGGCGCAGGCCGACGCGGTCGCCGTCGCGGATATCTGGGCCAGCCGCGACCCGGACACCACGATAACGTCGGCGGCGGCGCTGGCCGAGGCGGTGGCCCGCCGCAACCCGCGAATACCTGCGATGGCTCCGGGTTCGGTCGAGGCGACGGCCGCCTGGCTTGCCGGCGAGGTTCGATCGGGCGACGCCGTGCTCGTCATGGGTGGCGGGAAGAGCTATCGCATCGCCGAGTTGCTCCTGGAGTCGCTCCGACGCTGAGGGACTCGCGATCGTGGCCGGATGCCGGTTGCGGCCGGCCACGCAGTCCGGAGTCCCCAAGTCGCTTGTTCTGCTGCACAATCGACGTGCCCCGGCGCCACCGTTCCGGGAGACATGAGTCAGGAGGCCCGATGGCAGGCGAGTCATCGTTCGACGTCGTGAGCGACTTCGACGACATGGAGATGCGCAACGCGCTCGACCAGGTCAGACGCGAGGTGCAGCAGCGCTACGACTTCAAGGGAGTCACGTTCGAGCTGACGCAGGCCAAGACGGAGCTCGTTCTTCTGACGGACGACGAGTTCCGGGCGGCGGCGATCAAGGATCTGATCGAGAGCAAAGCCGTTCGGCGGAGCCTGTCGCTCAAGATCTTCGATTGGGGCAAGATCGAGCCTGCGGGAGGCGACAAGGTCCGCCAGAAGATCACTCTTCGCCGCGGTCTCGACGATGTCCTGGCCAAGAAGCTGAGCAAGCTGATCCGCGACGAGTTCCCCAAGGTGAAGTCCCAGATCCAGGGCGACGCCCTGCGAGTCTCCGGCAAGAACAAGGACGACCTCCAGCTGGTGATCGGCCGCCTGAAGGAGCTCGATGAACCGTTGCCACTGCAATTCACGAACTACCGATGAGACCCGCCCGGCCACGATCGGCGCGGTGATCTGGAACGACGTCACGTCCACCGTGACGCCGGCAAAGGAGAGCGGCAATGTCGATGAGTGAAGGCCAGAGCGCCACCGTCACGGTCGGCGCGGCTCTGGCCGAAGCGTTGGCTCGGGCCGGCGTGAAGATCGCCTTCACCGTCCCGGGCGAGAGCCTCCTCGGCCTTCTGGACGGCCTGGCGGCGAACAAGATCCGGATCGTCACCACCCGCCACGAGGGCGCGGCTTCGTTCATGGCCGAGGCGGTCGCACAGCTGACCGGCCGGCCCACGCTGGTTCTGGCCGGGCGAGCGCCGGGCGCCGCGAATTTGACGATCGGTTTGCATGCCGCCTTCGCGGATTCGGCGCCCGTTGTCGCGATCGTCGGGCAGGTCCGCCGCGAGGTGCGCGGCCGCGAAGCCTTCCAGGAGATGGATCTCGTTCGAACCTTCGAGCCGATAGTGAAATGGGCGGCGGAGGCGAAGGAACCCGGCGAGGTAGCCGCTCTGGGCGAGAGAGCGGTTGCGACTGCACTCAGGGGCCGGCCCGGACCCGTCCTCCTATCGGTGCCGGAGGATCTGCTGGACCTCCAGGTGCCCGGCGAGCCGCATCCCGGCATTCGAGTCGAGCACCAGGCCGATCCGGATCCGGTCCTCGTCCGCAAGGTGATGCACCTGCTTCTGGACGCCCGGCGGCCGCTGATCGTCGCCGGTGCCGGCGTGCTTCGCGCTCGCAGCACGGACGCGCTGGTTCGTTTCGCAGAGACGGTGCAGGTCCCGGTGGTCGCCTCGTGGCGCCGCGGAGACGTCTTCCCGAACGACAACGCGCTCTATCTGGGCATGACCGGCCTCGGCTCGTCTGCAAGCGTCCGAGTTCGGATGGAAGAAGCCGACGCAATCCTCGTCCTGGGCTGCCGGATGGGCGAGATGACCACGTACCGATACTCCGTTCCCGGCGCTGAGACGCGCTGGGCGCAGGTCGATGCGGACCCACGCGGCGTCGCGTTGCCGCATGGGCCGGAAATCGTCATGGCCGTCGATGTCGCCACGTTCCTGCGGATGGCTCAACGAGCCCTGGCAAATGCCGCGCTGGACGCGGCGGGCTTCGACGCCCGGCGCCTCCAGAACGTGGCCGACCGGGAAGCCTTCGACGCGGGTTCGGTCGTCGGCGAGGAAGCGTGGGACGGACCGGGCGTGCATCCGGGCCGCGTCGTGGCGACTCTGGCCCGCGTCCTGCCCGCCGAAGCGATCCTGACGACAGACGCCGGCGACTTCGGAACGTGGGCCGCGCGCGGATACCGATTCCGCCGACCTGGGACGTTCCTGGGCACCACGTCCGGTGCCATGGGTTACGGACTTCCGGCCGCGATCGGCGCGACACTGGCCCGACCGGGCAGGCTGGGCGTGGCGCTCGCCGGAGACGGCGGTTTCGCGATGACGATGGCCGAACTCGAGACGGCGGTCCGAGAGCGAGCGCACGTGATCGCGATCGTGTTCGACAACGGACGATACGGCATGATCTGGCGGCATCAGACGCAGCGCGGCGCTCCGGGTGGACTCGCCACCCAGCTCGGCGCCGTGAACTTCGCGGCAATCGCCGAGGCGTGCGGTGCGCTCGGGCTCGCGGTCAATTCAGACGAGGAGTTCGAGCCGGCGTTGCGGCTGGCAATGGAGTCCGGAAGGCCCGCTCTGCTGCATCTGGCCCTGGATCCGCGTTGGACCACGCCGGATCACCTTGCATCGGCCGTCGAGACGGACGAGGTTGCGACTGCCGTGGAGTGGGCTGAGACGGGCGAGGTCGCGGACGTCGCCGAGGTCGGCGAGATTCACGAGGTCGCTGAGACGACGGAATCAGTGTCCGACGAGTCGCCCGAAGCCACCACCGATCCTCCGCTTGAGGCAGCCGAGGAATCGGCGGCGGAGCCGGCTGCGGAACACCTGGCCGAGGATGCGGCCCCGGAGCCAACTCACGATCAGTCGGAGGCGTAACCGGCCGAGTAGCGCCGGCGGCGACCGCCCGTTAGCGGACCTGTCGCGGCGTCCGGAGTTCGAGGACCAGCTGCGTGCGGCGCTCGTTCAGACGGCGCTCCAGCCCGACCGGGTACACGTGCGGGTTGAGCAGGCGGCGGATTGCCGGATGCAGTGACGCGATCTGGCCGCGGGCTCTGTCGCGGATCTCGTCGAGGGTGGGGGAGGGGATCGTGCGCCGGCCATCGCGCAGCGCCGGCATGACCAGCTCGTGCGCGATCCAAGCCGGGTCGATCGAGCGCATGTGGAGCACGTCCGCGGGGTCGACGATGACGCCGCCCGGTCCCTCAGGTCGCATACCTTCGTCGTAGATCATGTCGGCCCGGAACCGCCCGGTCGCGTCGCTGAAGCGGTGGACCCCGAGGATCCCCGGGGTCGAGATCTTGGCCGTCTGCTCCGACAGCTTGATCGGGAAGCGCCAGGAGTTGTCGGCGTCACGGATGGCGGTCAGCTTGTAGACCGCCCCGAGTGCCGGCTGGTCGAACGCGGTGTCGAGCTTGGTCCCGACGCCCCAGACGTCAATCCGCGCTCCCTGCTCCCGCAGCGATTCGATGGTGTGTTCGTCGAGATCGTTGGAGGCGACAATCTTGGTCTCGGTGAAGCCGGCCTCGTCGAGCATGCGCCGGGCTTCGACCGAGAGGTAGGCGAGGTCGCCGGAGTCGAGTCGGATGGCGTCGAGCGTTCGGCCCCGCCCGCGCATTCGTCTGCCGGTCTCGATGGCTCGGCCAACTCCCGTCAGTGAGTCGTATGTGTCCACGAGGAGCGTGACGTTGTCCGGCTGAGCGTCGGCATACGCATCGAAGGCGGCCTGTTCGTCGCCGAAGACCTGGACCCAGGAGTGGGCGTGG
>JADGQJ010000136.1 GCA_017881885.1 Chloroflexota bacterium | reverse complement strand
GCGCAATGACTTCGGCGCGGCGCCGGTCCCCCGACTTGCGCAGCTCCACGGCTGGCTCGGCCACTGGCGCGAGCTGGGCGTCAACGCGTTGTACCTCGGGCCGGTGTTCGAGTCGACGGCTCACGGCTACGACACCGCGGACCACTACCACGTCGATCGCCGGCTCGGCACGGACGAGACTTTGCGGGATCTGGTCGCGGCCTGCCATGAGCGCGACTGCGACCGCGACTGCGACCGGCGGCATCCTATCGGCCGAGATCGCGCCCTTCTGGGCTCGGATTCTGGTCAGCCGCTAGGCGGAGGCCACGGGTTCTCGGTCAGCCGGCCGCCGGTTCTCGATCAGCCGGCCGCGGGTTCTCGCTCGACTGCGCCGGAATTAGCCGCCGCGAGCTGCCGCTGTCCGACCATTACCCGCGAGAGTGCGAAAGCGGCCGCCGTCAGCACGGCCATCATCACGAAGTCGGAGGACATGTTGCGCCAGGGCCTGTACATGTCGCCGGCGAATGCGGTTGCGACCAGAAGCCAGGCGACCAGCGAGGCGAGGAGGGTCAAGGCCAGAAGCCGGGTCGTCTCATCGGGCGGAGCCCGGTAGATGCGCCATAGAGCGAGCATCGCCGAGGCGAAGATCAGAGCCACGAGAATGAGCGCGGGTATCCCGAGTTCGGCCGCGACCTCCGGCCAGAAGGTGTGCGCGGAGTCGAGGGCGAGATGGGCCTGCGACGTCTTGTATCCGCCCACGTATTCGCTCTTGAACTGGTCCAGGCCGATCCCGAGGATCGGGTGGTCGGCGGCCATTCGGACGGCCGCCTCGGTCGCCAGCAGGCGCTCCACCAGCGAGCCGCGGCCGGACAGTTTGGCCGGATCCCACGAGTAGTAGCGGCTCGCGCCGACCATCTTGACCATCGTGGTGCGGTAGGCGCCTTCGAGCGTCGGCGAGACCTGGAGCACCAGGGCAGGCCACGGGATCACGAACGCGGAGAGAGCCACCGAAACGAGCATGATCGAGGCTCGGCGGCGCCAGTTGGTGGCGAGCAGAAGCATGAACGTCACGATCCCGCCGGCCGTCGCGAGGTAGGCGCTCTTTGAGAAGGTCAGGAAGAGCGCCGCGGCGCTGACCACCAGTGCGATCATCAGGACGCTCACCGCGAAGCGACCCAACCGAAGCTGGCGGCGGGCGGCGATGGCACCCAGGATGAGGGGTGCTGCCATGGCCAGCATCTCTCCGAAGAGTCCGACGTTGAAGTACGTAAGCCTCGAGAAGAGCAGTCTCTTGGCTTGCAGAACGCTGAGAGATCCGAAAGCCGGGATCGACTGGATCATGTTGATCGCTCCGCCCAGGGCAACCGACAGGCCCAGGACGATCAGGACCAGAGCGAGCCGGCGACGGCTCCTGGCCATGATCAGCAGCAGAATTCCCATGGCCACGGGCTCGAAGATGCCGTGCATCAGGACGGTCATGCTCGACTCGATGTCCGGCGAGCGCATGGTGGAGAGGGTGGCCAGGAAGAGCACGGCGATCGTTGCGATCCACCCGATACGGTGGCTGGCGAACCTTCCGACCCGAACCCGCGCGGGCGCAGGCGCAGGCGCGGCAGAAACCTGCGGGGAGGCCGCCCTGGTGGGCTCCCTGGAGGCGGCCATATTGAGGGCGCCGGCGTCGCCGAGCAAGAGTCCGAGAGCGAGAGCGACCACGAAGACGGTCTGGAGTATTACCTGGACGGTGCCCACTTCCCAGACGGGGGCGACGAGCCACGAAACCTGGGCCGCGTCCCAGCACGGGGTCAGGAGCAGGATGACCAGGAAAGCCGGCCACGGCCGCAGGACCGCGTAGGCGGCCACGAGGGCCGCGACGAGCGGCATCGTCGAGACCAGGGCTTGACCCAGCTGGCCGGCCTGGATATCGAACGGGGCATGCACGTTCGGCGAGGCGATCGCCAGCGTCGCGTAGAACGCGGCCACGGCAACGATGCCGCGCAGCGACGCGCGGAAACCCGGCCGAGCGAAGAGCAAGAGTCGAGGCGTGGAAACATCGTCGTGGTTATGCCGCGATCCGAGCGGCCCAAACCGGCCGAGCGGCGCGCGAAGGTGCGTAGATACGTTCAAGCAGAACCTTCCGAATGGGTCGGGCGTCGCCCGATTCCGCGTCCGAGCACCCTGCTCGACGTGGCGCCCTTCGCCTCCTCCGGCCGCGACGCAGCCCATGGCCGCTTCGGTCGCTCAGGGGGGGACGAACGCGATTCTAGGCCAAATCGACCGGATGTGCCCCCGGCGGTCGATCCGTCCCGGGTCTTCGATCTGACGGGCCTCCGAGTCGGCCGGACCGCCGACGGCCGCGAGCCGGATGGCTCGCACTCGGAGCGTGGCGGGGATTCCTGATGGCAAGCTGAAGTCGCGCTTCGAGTCGCACATGGCGGGTCCGCGACAGGCGGTTCGCCGCCGTACGGCACCGTATCATTTCATCGGGCTCGGGGCGTGGCGCCGCAGCCGATGCAGTTGAGCGCGACACGCACGCATATAGGGACTCACGATGACGACCTTCTACCTGAACGTGATCCATCGGCCGGAAATGGTGCCCGAGTACCTGCAGAAGGACGCCGAAGAGGGCAAGGCCGAGGACGTCACGCGCAGCGACGTCATCCGCGAGTCATTGGACATCTTCCGCACTCAGCAGCGCGTCGCCCACGACAACGACATCCGGACGACGATCCAGATGACCTATGCCAGCCTCTTCAACGAGGAAGCCGTGGCCATCGCCAAGGCGGACCACGAGAAGTACGGCGACGAGATCGGCTCGACCTTCCTCGGCCTGCAATGCGCCCAGTTCCGAGAGAAGTTCGCTTCCAAGGAGCTGGCGATTTGGCTCTTCTCGATGGAAGACAAGCGCCGGATCGTGGACGAAGTGTTCGGGAAGTTCGCGGAGGTCTTCGGCTTCCTGCCGACTTCGACCGGCTCGTATTACATGGACGCCGAGCTGGTCAACTACATCAAGGACCGCTATCCGCACGTAAAGGCCGCGGTTGCGACGTGCTGGGAAGAGGGTCCGAAGGCGTACCACAACGCCAACAACTCGTGGTACACGCTCCTGGACGGCGGCCCGTGGAACCCCTGGATTCCTTCGAGGCGGAATATCCACTGCCCCGCATCGGACGCCGACGACGACATCGGGATCGTGGCAATTCCCCACCTGTCGCGCGACCTGATGGCGGTGTTCGACGGCCCGGGCTCCTATTACGGAACCCACCCCCAGAACATCCTGCGCGGCATGGTCTACGAAGGCCGCGAGATCCCCTACTTCATGAACATCGTCGACCAGTACCGGGCCATGGCCAAGTACAACCGCGGCTATGCCTACAACATGATGTTCGTCGGGCCCGGCTGGATGAGCAAGAGCGGCCGCTGGGAAGCGGACTACGACTTCCTTCTCAAGAGCTACGAAGACGGCATGGCTTACTACGGCCAGTTGAAGAAAGAGGGCAAGGCCGTAGACCTCACGATGAGCGAGTTCGCCGACGCTTATCGGCAGGACCGAGCGTACAGCCAGCCCGAAGTCACGCTCTGGAAGGACATCCTGTACGGGTCCAAACGGCAGCAGTTCTGGTTCGCCGATCCGTCGATGCGCTTCTGTCTGGACATGAACCTGGGCGGCGCGATGATCGACCTGCGGCCATACGCCGCCAAGCTCATCCGCCCCTGCGGAGTCGGCACGAAGCACATCCAGGACGCGTCGTACCCGTTCCTCGTCCAATCGTTGTTCCGGGCCGGGTATTTCACCCATTACGCCGGCGAGGGCGCCGTCAAGAGCTGCAAGTTCGGTCACGCGGGCGAAGAGGTCGACCTGTGCGCCTGCCGGACGCAAGCGTCCTTCTCCGAAGATGGCGACACTCGGGTCGTGACTCTGGATCCGGTAGAGATCGAGTTCGAGACATTCACGATCGGCGTGCAGTCGATCTTCCGCCTGTCGGAGGGCACCGGGGAGATCGAGATCACCCGCAAGATCGTGAGTTCGACCGACCCGAGCGCCGAGGTGTCCATCGACGAGTACATCACGGCCTGCTACGGCACGACCGAATACCCCGAAGACCTGACGGGCGTAAAGCTCAAGCTCAAGGGCAAGTCGGGCAAGGAATCGATCGACTACGAATACCGCTGCCGCGGGGCGGCCATCGATGGCATCGAGTCGGCCGAGGCGATCGTGCCCCAGGTCGATACCAGGCTATCGATGCGTCCCGACGCCGGCGACGTGACGGGCTATTTCCGCGAGGGCATGGCGTTCTCGCCGATGTACACGCTCGGTATCAAGAAGACCGTCCAAGGGACTGGGGAGCTGCGCACATGGCTCAGGGTCGAAAAGGCAAGCTGAACTATCGCTGCCCGCGCTGCCTGATGCGGGAGATCGACATGGACATGCTCTTCGACGCGGAAAAGGGCGAGTACTACTGCCTGCGCTGCTCCTTCTTCGGGCCGGAGGCGGAGGTCCTGCGCGTCAACGCCGAGTTCCGCGACAAGTACCTGGACCGGGCGACGCGCATCACGGATTTCTAGCGTCTGTCGCGCCATTGAGGCCGACCAATCCAAGAGCCAGCGGCGGATCTGGTCGTTGGCAACGCAAGGCGCGGCTTTGCCCGCCTGACGTTGTCGCGGCCACCGATCCTCCCCGTTCACCCGGCGCAACGACCCACCCGCTTGGCTGTGGATCTCGAGCCCCACCCTATCGTTTCGGAGTGAGGCCTCGCGAGGTCGTCGTCCGGCATCGGACTTGCCCGGCAATTCGCTTCAGGCAGTCCCCGCAAACTGCGGCAACCACGACGTCATAGCGCAGGCTCGGGGAGCTTTCAGCAATGCGCAAGAATTTGATCCTGCTGGGGTTCGTGGTGGGACTCGTCGCCGCCTGCAGTGGCTCGACCGCGACCGGCGCCCCTCCGGCCAACGGAACGCCGCCTGCCGCCACCCAGGCCGGAGCTACTCAAGTTGCCCCGGTCGCCACCGACACAACGGCGGCAGGGGCTCCGAACGAGCCGGATCCTTGCACGCTGATCACAGCGGCTGAGGCTGCGGCGGTTCTGGGCAAGCCTGTCGACCCGGGCCAGCCGCCGGAACCCGGCTCCAGTAGCTGCCTGTTCACCACCACCGGCCTGAGTATCGACTCCATCGAGATAACCATCACGAGCGTCGCCGACTTCAAGCCGACGCAGAAGTCGATCCCCGGTCTGACCATTACTCAGGTCTCCGGCATCGGCGACGACGCCTACTACATCAGCGTCGGCGCCGGCCACGTTGTCCTCGACGTCCGCAAGGGCCAGACGACGTTCTCGGCGTCCGTGCTCCTCAAGGGCGCATCGGACAGCCAGCTGATGGCTAGCGAGAAGAGCCTCGCAACGCTGATCCTGGGTCGCATCTAGCCTATCGCGGGCTAGTTCTGACGGATGCGGCCGGCCTCGCCAGGGTCGGCCGCGGATCGAAGCGGAGCTTTGCGGCCCACAGCCCGTACGCCTGAGCCAGCAGTCTCCATGGCCTCAGACCGCATCCACGCCGTATCATGTCCGCGCCGGGGTGTGGCCTAGCGGCAAGGCGCGTGCTTTGGGAGCCGCCAAGGGATAGGCGCTGGAACTGAGGGGCGCCTGAGCGTGAGGGGACGAGCGGTGAAGGCGCCGATTGTTGTGCGATACGAGGTGAGCCAGGGCGCCCTGGAGTGAACCTGATGGGCCATCACAAGGTGCCCGCAGACGCCGTCCCAGGGCCCAACGTCGGAGCTTAGAAGGGGGGCCAACGGTGGCATCAATGTTCGCCAATGTGCGAGGTTTGAGCAGGTACGCCGCGCTCATGGCGCTCGCGGCACTTGCAGTGGAAGGTTGCCTTGGGGGGACCGCGACCTACTCACCCTCAGCCGGTCCGGCCAGGACAACGTCCATGTCGGCCCTGCCCACGATCGCGCCCAACCACACCATATTTGATCCTGGTCAGGCCACCCCGACCGGCGCCCCGGCTGACTTATCGAACATGCCGCCGGCGCCCGTCGGAGCGTGGAAGAGTATCCGCTGGGTGCAGGTACCGGCGACATTTGTAGGCGCACCGCCGTCCCCTGGCCCGGGCTCAAGCGCTAGTGCCGGCAGCCAGACGTTTGGGATCTACGGCTGGAGCCGGGGCTTCGTAGGCTTTTCGGTGCAGATGTGGCTATCGACCTCGTCCGGCATGTGGGACGGCGGTCCGACCGTGGCGACTGTCAGCACCATCCATTCCGAGGACGGCGTGCACTGGCACGACGGAACCGTTATCCAGCACCCGATGTCAAACGACAACCTGGAGGTCAGTGGCGTCTTCGAGGGTCCGTCCCGATTGCTGGCCGTCGGAATCTCCGGCGCCTGCGGCACCGGCTGGGTTGAGGCACTGTGGACTTCTGCCGACGGCATCTCCTGGCAGAAGGTCGACACCAAGAAGGCATTCGGGAATGCCACGATCAAGAATGTTTCCGGCGGTTCCAGTGGGTTCGTAGCTACGGACGCGGCCGGACGGGCCGTGTGGACGTCGCGCGACGGCCAGAGTTGGCGGTCCGCCAATCTGGGTACGTCAGCCTTCGCCGGCGCCCGAATCGATGGCGGTACCGCGTCTTCGGGAGGCTACGTCCTCGCCGGCTCGACAGTTCCCGTGGGACCGGGGAGCTGCAGCCCGGCCCTTGCCGACCCCTCAGCACGACCGACTCCAGCTCCCCCGGTGAGGTCACCCGCGGTCTGGTGGTCTGCAGATGGCGCGAGTTGGACCAAAGCCCAGCTACCCGACGCCACCCCCGCCTACTCGGTCGGAATGCAGGTATGCCGAGCCAACGACCAAACACTGGTCGCGTTCGAGTACTACAACAGCGATGGAAACTTCGGCAGCGCGCTCTGGACCTCGAACGACGGCCGGACCTGGAAGTCTCCCGCCTGGCCTCCCGATCTGGAACCGAGTCAATTCCTCACCGACGGTCGGCATGGGATTGTCCTGTCTGTCGTGCATCC
>JADGQJ010000135.1 GCA_017881885.1 Chloroflexota bacterium | reverse complement strand
GCGTATTTGGCGCCGTTCGCGAGGCCGCCGGCATAGTTGGCGGTCCTGATGTCCGCGTTGGTGACGCCGACCAGCCCGATCTTGTGGGTCGCGGACAGCGACGCAGCCACGACGCCCGCGAGGTATCCGGCCTCCGTCTCGTCGAAAACGAGCCCGTGAACGTTGGACGGCGACCCGTCGGGGATCGCCTGGTCGAGTTCGAAGAACTGGGTGGCGGCGTGGCCACCGGCGTTGTCCAGGACCGCCTGAGCCGCATCGGGACCGACGGTGACCACGATGGTCGTGCCGTCGGTGGTGGCCGTCTTCACGGCGGCGGTCAGTTCGGCCATCGACGCGGGCACTACGAGCTTCGAGCTGGCGCCGAGCCGGACGGCGGCGTCCTGCACGCCTTGCCAGGCGACCTTGCTCGGCGTGCCGTCCTCGGACTCGCCGATGGCCGCAATCAGGACGATCGTGGCGACGAGGTTCGTGGGGGCGGCGGTGGGAACGGGGATCGGTGTCGGCGCGGGAGTGGGGGTGGACACCGATGGCGGGGTTGAGGTCGGCTCGGGTGGGTTGGAGAAGAAGCCGCAGCCGGCGACGATGGCGGCGACCGCGGTGAGCCCCAGCAAAGCGACGACAAACACGGGCGGTCGGACGGTGCGGCTCACTCAAGCTCCTTGGCAGTTCGTGGCCCGATTGTACGGAGGCAAGCAGCGCGGCGGGGATTAGGCGTGGCCTCGCGAGCCGCCGCCCGTGATTCCGCCTCTCCCGGCTGTGGCTTCGCCTCTCCCGGACGCGGCTTCGCCTCTCCCGCCTGCGGTTCCGCCTCTCCGCCCGCGGTTCCGCGCAGGGGATCGTTCGACCGGTCACGCCGGGCCCACGTTGCCGCCGGGTCTAGCATGTCGGTACGCCGTGTGAAATCGAGGAGGACGAAATCGAACCCAGGAACGAGCGCATCGAAGTCGCCGACGGCCTGAATCTGCGGGTCTTGCGCTGGGACGCTGCGGCGCGGCCCGAACTCACACCGTTCCTGCTGGTCCACGGCCTGGCCTCGAACGCGCGGCTCTGGGACGGTGTCGGCCCTCGGCTCGCGGCCGCCGGACACGCTGTGGCTGCCGTCGATCTCCGCGGCCACGGCCTTTCCGACAAGCCCGACGGCGGCTACGACTTCGCCACGATCTCGGAGGATCTGCGGGGCCTGATCGCCGCGCTCGGATTCGACCGGCCGGTGCTGGCCGGGCAATCGTGGGGAGCCGGTGTCGTTCTCGATTTCGCGGTGCGTCATCCCGAGCTGACCCGCGGCATCGTCCTGGTGGACGGCGGGCTGACCGATCTCCGTGACGCATTCCCGACGTGGGACATCTGCTGGACCCGGCTGGCTCCGCCGCCGCTCGTCGGCCTGCCGCTCAGCGACGTGGAGGGCTACTTCCGCTTGAACCACGCCGACTGGCCGAAGGAAGGGCTGGAGGGCTCTCTGGCCAATTTCGAGATTCGGCCGGACCGGACCATCGCTCCGTGGTTAACTCGCGACCGCCACAAGGCCATTCTCGAGTCGATGTGGGGCCAGCGAACCGCCGATCTCTGGGCCACGCTCCGTGTGCCCGCCCTGATCGTGCCGGTCGACGGCGGCGAAAGCGACTGGACGAAGGCGAAGCGCGCCGGAACCGACGCGGCCGAGACGGCGTTGCGCGCATCCGGCGTCCCGGGTCGGGTGCAGTGGTTCAGCGGCGATCACGACCTCCACGCCCAGCACCCGGCCGAGCTTACCGAATCCCTGCTCACGGCCGACCGAGACGGCTTCTTCTCCGGAGCCGTCGTGGCGTGAGCGCCTCCTCGCCGCCCCGGATCCTGACCATCATGGGGTCGGGGGAGACCACCCCGACCATGGCTCGCGTTCACCGCTCGGTCCTGGATCGGCTGGGTGAACGTCCGAAAGTGGCGGCCGCTCTTCTCGACACGCCTTACGGCTTCCAGGAGAACGCCGAAGACATCTCCGAACGGACGCTCGAGTACTTCCGCGATACGGTCGGCAACGTCTTCACCGTGGCCACTTTTCGATCCAACGAGGTCGACTCGCTCGTTCGCGAGACGGCGCTGGCACGGTTGCGGGAAGCGCGGCTGGTCTTCGCCGGTCCCGGCAGCCCCTCATATGCGCTCCGGCAGTGGAGCGGGACCGAGATCCCGCGGCTCCTGGCGTCGAAGCTGGCCGAAGCTGGCGCGGTGACGATGGCCAGCGCAGCGGCGCTTACACTGGGCCGCTTCACGATCCCGGTCTACGAGATCTACAAGGCGGGCGATGCGCCGAGCTGGCTTCCGGGGCTCGATCTGCTCACGGCGCTGGGGCTGCCGGTGGCGGTGGTGCCTCATTACGACAACGCCGAGGGCGGCAATCACGACACGCGCTTCTGCTACATGGGCGAGCGGCGGTTGGCCGTGCTGGAGGCGGAGCTGCCGGCGGACGTGTTCATCCTCGGAGTCGACGGGCACACGGCCCTGGTGCTGGATCTGGACGAGGGCTCTGCATCCGTGCTGGGGCTCGGAACGGTCACGGTTCGAAAGGAAGGCCGGAGCACGGTCTTCCCGGCCGGATCCGAAATCACGATCGCCGATCTCGTCGCGGCCGCGTCCGGGCGTGGCGTGGCCGCGCGGGGAGCGGCCGGGCGGGGAGCGGTGGGGCGGCCGGCCCGCGCTTCAGCCGCAGGTTCGGCCGGCGCCGCCGTGGACGCACCTGGCTCTCGAACCCTGCGCGAAGAGGTCGCCGACCTCGAGCGCATCTTCGAGACGTCGCTAGACGAGTGCGACGCGCCCGCGGCAGTGCGAGCGATCCTGGCGCTGGAAGAAACGATCCAGGCCTGGTCGCGCGACACCGACCAATCCGACGCGCTCGCCTCCGCCCGCTCGGCGCTACGCGCGGCCGTCGTCTGTCTGGGTGAGATGGCGGTCGAAGGTTCGCGCGATCCCGCCGCGCTCGTGGGCCCGTTCGTGGACGCGCTTCTGGCCGAGCGCGTGCGCGCCCGCGAGGCTCGCGACTGGTCCGCCGCCGACGCCATCCGCGACCGCTTGCTGGCGGCCGGCATCGAACTCCACGACGCCACCGACGGCACCACTTGGGAGTTGCGCCCAGCCGCTCCCGTCGGCTGACCGCGTGGCTCGCCGCTGCGCGGCAAGCCACTACGCCGACGCGGCAGCGGCACTCCAGCAATGAGCCGGTGGCGATCGCCCTCGACGCGGTACCCTACCTCCCGTGACCGTTGCGCCGAATGACTTCGTCCACCTGCATCTCCACTCCGAGTTCAGCCTGCTGGACGGGCTCGGGCGCATCAACGAGCTTGCCGAACAGGGTTCGCAGCTCGGCTTCGACGCCATGGCCATCACCGACCACGGCGCGCTCTATGGAGCCGTGGCTTTCGTCCAGGCCACCACCGCAAAGGGCATCAAGCCGATCGTCGGCGTCGAGACATATGTCGCCCGCCGGAGCATGCGCGACAAGGAGGGCAAGGCCGACAGCCAGCCATTCCACCTGGTCTTGCTTGCCGAGAACTGGGAGGGCTACCAGAACCTCTGCCGTCTGATCACCGACGCTCATCTGGACGGCTACTACTACAAGCCCCGCATCGACCACGAGCACCTCGCGAAGTACTCGAAAGGCCTGATCGGGCTGTCCGCGTGCCTCAGCGGCGAGGTCGCGAAGGCGCTCGAAGTCGACGACTGGGACCTGGCGCGCAAGACCGCCGGCATCTACGGCGACATCCTGGGCAAGGACCGCTTCTTCCTGGAGATGCAGGACCACGGCCTGCCGGACCAGCGGGCGCTGAATGCGAAACTCCTGCGCCTCGCGCCCGAAGTCGGGCTCAACCTCGTGGTGACCAACGACCTCCACTACGTCCGGCGCGAGCAGTCGGAGGCGCACGACGTCCTGCTGTGCGTCGGCACCGGCAACAACCTCGACACGCCGGGGCGGATGCGGTTCGAGTCGAACGAGTTCTACCTCAAGTCGGCCGCCGAGATGGCCAGGCTCTTCCCCGACAGCCTCGACGCCATCCGTCGGACGCGAACCATCGCCGAGATGGTGAACATGAAGCTGCCGTTCGGCCAGCTTCGAATCCCGTCATTCCCGGTGCCCGAGGGCGAGACAATCGAGACCTGGCTCCGCAAGGAATGCCAGGCCGGCCTTGCTCGCCGCTACGGCACCGTGACCCCGGAGCTGCAAGCCCGCCTCGACTACGAGCTCGACGTCATCTGCCGCATGGGCTACGCGGGCTACTTCCTGATCGTGGCCGACTTCACCGCGTTCGCCCGCCAGCAGCGCATCGCGATCACCGTCCGCGGCTCCGCGCCGGGCAGCATCGTGACCTACACGCTCGGTATTACGCCCGTGGATCCGATCCACTACCAGCTGCCGTTCGAGCGCTTCCTCAACCCCGACCGCGTGACCATGCCCGATATCGACGTCGACTTCGAGGACGGGCGGCGCGAGGAAGTGATCAACTACGTCAGCCGCAAGTACGGCGCGGATCACGTGGCCCAGATCATCACCTTCGGCACGATGCTCGCCCGCGCCGCCATCCGCGACGTGGCGCGGGTCGTGGGCATGTCCTACGGCGAGGGCGACCGCATCGCCAAGGCGGTTCCGAACCAGCTCGGCATCAAGCTCGAGGAGGCGATCGAGACCAGCCCGGCGCTCAAGGAGATGTACCAGAACGAGCCGGCGGTCCATCGCGCCATCGAGTTCGCCAAGCAGCTGGAAGGCGTGGCCCGTAACGCCTCCACGCACGCGGCCGGCGTCGTGATCAGCCGCGAGCCGCTGACCGAGCTGATGCCGCTGCAGCGCGCTACCAACTCCGACGCGGTCATGACCCAGTACGAGATGCACGGCGTCGATGCGCTTGGCCTGCTCAAGTTCGACTTCCTGGGCCTCTCCAACCTGACGATCCTGCGCCAGGCGGTCGACCTGATTCGCGAACATCGCGGCGAGGAGATCGACCTCGAGAAGATCCCGCTCGACGACTCCAAGACGTTCGAACTGCTGGCGTCCGGCGAGACGACCGGCGTCTTCCAGCTCGAGTCGGCCGGCATGCGCCGCTACATCCGCGAGCTTCAGCCGAGCTCCGTCTTCGACCTGGCGGCCATGGTCGCGCTCTACCGCCCGGGGCCGATGGACAACATTCCGGCCTACATCCGGCGCAAGCACGGCCAGGAGAAGGTCACGTACCTTCACCCGCTCCTCGAGCCGTATCTCAATCGAACATTCGGCGTCTTCGTCTACCAGGAAGACATCATGTCCGCCTCGACGGCGCTGGCCGGCTTCACCGGTCCCGAGGCCGACATGCTCGGCTACGCGATCCGCAAGAAGAAAGCGGCGCTCATGACCGAGATGCGCCACAAGTTCGTGAGCCAGGCGGCCGAGCGCGGCGTCAAGCCGTCGGTCATCGACGCCGTCTTCGCCGCCTTCCAGCCGTTCGAGCGATACGGCTTCAACAAGGCCCACGCCACGTGCTACGGCCTGATCGCGTACCAGACCGCGTACCTGAAGGCGAATTACACGGTCGATTACATGACCAGCGTCCTGACCGCCTTCCGGGACAACGAAGAGAAGGTCGCGGCCGCCGTGGCCGAATGCCGGCGCCTGGGAATCGACGTTCGACCGCCCGACGTCCACCGTTCGTTCGTCGAATTCACGGTCGAAGACGACGCCATCCGGTTCGGCCTGCTGGCGGTCAAGAACGTCGGCGAGGGCGCGATCGATTCGATAATCGCTGCCCGCCAGGCCGAAGGCGACTTCCGGTCGCTGGCTGACTTCTGCGCTCGCGTCGATCTGCGGCTGGCCAACCGGCGCGTCCTGGAGTCCCTCGTGAAGGTAGGCGCGATGAGCCGCTTCGGGCACGCCGCGCAGCTGCTCGAGGCGCTGGACGACGCCACGTCAGCCGGGCAGGCCGCTCAGCGTGACCGGCTCACCGGGCAGACCGCGCTCTTCGACATGGGTTCGTCCCCCGAAGCCTTGGAGCGGCCGCTGCCGCAGGTCCCGGAAGCGCTCTCGAGGGAGCGGCTGCGCTGGGAGAAGGAACTCCTCGGGCTATATCTTTCGGAGCATCCGCTCGGCGCGCTGTCGGAGCAGATCGCCCAGTACGTGACGGCTTACTCGGGCGACCTCAAGGACGAGTCGCTCGACGGGCAGCGCGTCGTGATGGGCGGCATCGTCACGGGCGTGCGGTCGGTTACCACGCGAGCCAAGGAGACGATGGCCGTCGCCACGCTCGAGGACCTGCAGGGGACGCTGGAAGTCGTAGTGTTCCCGCGCATGTACGTGACGTCCGGCGGGACGTTCGCCGAGGGGGCGATCCTGCTCGTTGCCGGCCGGATCGACCACCGCGGCGAGGAGGCGTCGCTGCTCGCCGACGCGGTCTGGGTCTGGGAGGACGCCGCCGCCCGAGGCCCCTCGGCAATAGCTCAGGAAGTGGCCGCCGGCGAGCGCGGGAGGGGCGGCAACCGGCGCTGGTCGTCGGGGAGTGGCGCGGGGAGTGGCGCGGCGAGCGGGGCAGGCAACGGCAACGGCAGTGGCTACGGAAACGGCCATGGCAGGCCCGCGCCCGCGCCCACGGAGGCGACTGGGACCGGAGCCGCGTCGTCCGGCGCGCCCGCGCCCGCGTCCATACCCGCCGTCCTGCCCGCGCCACGCGTCCGCGTGTCGCCGCTGCGGGGTGGGGGAGTGACCGTGCTGGACGCCGCGGCCGACCTTACGTCGCTCCCCGCCGAGCCCCTGTCCGCCGTTCCCGCACCCAACGACTTCGCGACCCTTTCCCCGGACCGGGAGGAGCCGCCGCTCCCGGACGAGGCTCGGGCCGTTGCGGCCCGTGCGTCCGGCGCGCCGACGACACCACTCGAAGCCCCGGAGAGTGGGGTCCTCCAGGTACGCTTCACCAGAGGCGCGGACACCGACCGCATCGTGTGGGCAATGGAGGAGTTGAGGACGATGCTCAGGGAACGTCCCGGGGCCACGCGGGTCGTCTTCCACCTGCCCGGACAC
>JADGQJ010000134.1 GCA_017881885.1 Chloroflexota bacterium | reverse complement strand
CGTCAAGTCGTACAGAGGCCGATCCCCGGATGACGGATCAAGCCGATCGCATGGACGCAAAGCAAACCCGCTGCTCGGTGTGCAAACACCCGGTGGCAATCACCGCGGGCCCGGGTCGCCGCCGAGCCGCCCTCATCGAAGACGGGCTCACGCTCTGCGACGTCTGCGCCCCTTCGGGCAACCACCAGCCGATCAGGTTCGAGCGCTAGTCCCGCTCGCGGCCGCGTCAGAATTCCTGCGGACACCACGGCTGCAACGCCCCGCGGAAGAGCTCATCGGCCGCGGCCAGTCCCCCCGGACGATGCTCCACCACCCGTCCCGCGCGGGCCAGCGAAGCCGCTCCGAAACCCCCGAGGAAGAGCGATCCCAGGTCGTTCGCGTCGAGAGCCAGGTCGGCCGGGCTCTTCGAGGGCGCGACGCGTGCCCGGCCATCGGATACCTCGATCGCCCATCGGCCGGCGTTCCATGGGCAATACTCGTCGCTGAGATCGACGACGATCCGGCCACCGGCGTGCCCGTCGATGCCGTAGGTCCGGCCTTCCAGGGCCGCCTTCACGTCAACGATCCGGAGCCAGAGCCCGTCCCCGAGACTCATCCCGAGCCGGCG
This sequence comes from Chloroflexota bacterium, assembly GCA_017881885.1. Classification (GTDB taxonomy): domain Bacteria; phylum Chloroflexota; class Limnocylindria; order Limnocylindrales; family CSP1-4; genus Fen-1039. The sequence goes on along the minus strand of JADGQJ010000134.1, from coordinate 6,413 downwards.
TGGCTCGGCCGCAAGCAGCGGGATCGGATGATCCACCGGCAGGCGCCACGCCTTGACCGTTCGCGTCAGGTCCAGGTTGAACAGGTAGCGCCAGATCTCGCGCGTCCCGCGCTCGGTCGAGCCGATCGCCTCATCGACGATCACCGTTCCGTTCGCGCCGCGCGGTCCCCAATCGCCCTTGGTCTTGTAGACCGCGTAAGCCTCGGGACCTTTGTCGGTCTCGTATACGACCAGGCGTTTGGCTTCGCCGCCCTTCGAGTCCTTATCGGCCACTGGTAGTTGGTTGAGCCACCAGTCTGGGCTTCGCGAGAGGAAGCCGGATCGTTGTGCGCGCGCCGCTTCGTACACGGGCGTGACCAGGTCCAGACCCTCGCCGACCCGGAGGAGCCGGCACGAGCCTTCGATCGGCCAGTCTCTGGCATATCCGGCGGAGGCGCTCTCCGCCTCGAAACTGAGGCTGTAGGTGGCCATGCCGTAGCCGAAGCGCTGGTAGATCGATCCCTCCGATGCCCACAGCATCGCCAGCGGCTCGTTGCGGGCGTGGCAGTCGTCGATCATCAGCCGCATCATGCCGCGCAGGATTCCCCGGCGGCGGTGCGATGGCAGGACGGTGACCCACGTCACGCCACCGGCAGCCAGGTCGCCTCCGGGGACGCTGAGGTTCACCGTGAAGGCGCCGCCCGTACCCACGAAACGGTCGCCGTCGATGGCGCAGACGAACCGAGCCGGGTCGGAGACCTTTCTCACTCGCTCGATCAGCTCGTCGGAGACGTCCTCTCCAAAGCCGATCTCGGCGGTCTTCAGCAGCTCGACGAACCGGTCCGGCGGGCAGGTGCGAATCTCGACGCTCATGGCTCCAATCTTGACACGGCCGGAGCCGTCCGGCCACGGAGCCACTCCACAATCGAAGCCACGACTTGAGGGCCCTCGGGCTCGTTGAGCGTTTCGTGATGGAGGTCCGGTAGAACGCGCCGCTCCACGCCCGCAACCGCTGCCAGCGGCTCGCTCACATGGGTCGGGACGAGGGTGTCGCCGCCACCGTGGATCACGAGCGTCGGTATGCGAAGGCGGCCGAGGCCCTCACGTCCTCGCCTCATGGCCTTGAGCAGTTCCGCACCCAGGCGGGTCGTGGAGCGGGGCTGGACGAGAGGATCGGCGAAGTAAGCCTTGCCCACGGCCGGATCGCGCGAGAGCTGCTCGCCCGTGATCGGGTTGGCCAGGATCGCCGTCGGTGCCAGGCGGCTAAGGACCGGGGCGAGGGCGCGCTGCCAGCCGGGGACACGGGCGTCCAACGGCACGGCGCTCAGAACGAGCAGGTCCGGGGCCGGCCGGTCGGAGCACGCGTAGGTCAAGGCGATCAGCGCGCCCATCGAATGCCCGAACAGAACGAGGGGTACGCCGGGCTCGCGTACGGCGGCGATCCGGACCGCCAGATCGTCGAGGTAGTCGTCCCAAGCGCGAACGTAGACGCGCCGGCCACCCGAGAGCCCGTGACCGCGGATGTCGAACGCGTGGACGTCGATCCCCGCCTCGGCCATGAGCCGCCCGGTTCGCTCGTAGCGGCCGCTGTGCTCACCGATGCCGTGGACGAGGAGCAGGGTCGCCCACGGACTGCCTGACGGCGCCCAATGGCGCAGGTGCAGCGGCGTACCGTCGGCGCCCGGCGCGGTCGCAGCGGGAGCGGCGCCGGCCTCAAATAGCTCGCTCGCCCGACCAGTCGGAGCCGCCATCTCGCGCCTCCATTCGTTGCGTATCTCCAGTCCGGCTCATCGTATCCGCTGCGACGGTCGGTGGTCTCGATGATCGCTTCGGCAGTCATGCCCGGCCTCCTCGCCCGGCGCGGTCGGGCCGCAGGCCGGCCATCGCGATGTCAGACTTCAATGTGTGATGTTCGCTCGTCGTCCTTTCGCCGTTTACCGGCGGTTAGTGCCTCGTCGGCCGCTCGGCGCGTTGGGTCCGGAGCCCGCCGGTGTTGAGCAAGCATCTCGCCGAATTCGGGCGCGCTGATCCGTGGAGATGTTCCTGACGGGCTTCGCGCTGTCTCTATCGGCGTGCTTGGATCTGGGGATCGTCAACGTGGCGACGATCAAGCGCGGTCTGGACGGAGGGGCGCGGGCCGCCTTCGTGCTCCAGCTCGGGTCGTGCTGCGGCGACATGGTCTATGCGGTGCTGAGCATGTTCGGGCTGGCGCTGGTTCTGGCCGAGCCGCATGTTCGCGTGGTCTTCTGGCTGGGCGGCACGGTCGTGCTGCTCTATCTCGCCGCGACGATGATCCGCGAGACCGCGCGCGGCCGCTCGCTTGCCGTTGGAAATGGTCCGGCCGCTGAAGTGCGCCCGCACCGTGATTTCCTTCGCGGCCTCGCACTGGCCCTTTCTTCGCCCTCGCTGATCGTGTGGTTCGCTTCGGCCGGTGGCGCGGTCATCGCCGGCGTCTACGGCCGGACCCAGTCGCCCCCCTGGCTCTTCCTTGCCGGGTTCTTCTGCTGCGGCCTCGTCTGGGCGGCGTTCCTATCACTTCTTTCCGGAAAGGGACGCCACATGCTGGGGCGCTCGGCGCTGCGGGCGTTCTCTGCCGCCTCGGCGGCGATCTTTGTCGTCCTCGCAGTCAAAGTCTTCCTCGACGGCCTCGCGATCGCCTGATCGCCGCTACTCCCCGGCGCTACTCCCCCGGCCGCTTCTCGAAGTCGAGCGAAGCGGAGTTGATGCAGTAGCGCAAGCCCGTGGGCTTCGGGCCGTCGTCGAAGATGTGGCCGAGGTGAGCGCCGCAGTTGGCGCACCGGACTTCGGTCCGCTTCATCCCGAAGGTGGAGTCGGTGCGCGTGATGACCTTGGACTGGTCGAGGACGTCGAAGAAGCTCGGCCAGCCGCAATGGCTGTCGTATTTCTGGGTCGACTCGAACAGCGTCTGGCCACAGACGATGCAACGGTAGCTGCCGGCGTCGTGGGTATCCCAATAGGCACCGGTGAACGGCCGCTCGGTGTCGGCGTTCTGGGTGACCGAGTACTGCAGCGGCGTGAGGCGTCGCCGCAGCTCCTCCTTGTCGATCGGGGCCGTCATGCCGGCACTCTTTCCGGGCGCATCAGGGTGATCAACTCGCCGACGAGCCGCACTGCCTCCGGCGTCCTGATCGCAACGTTGCGGAAGGTGAAGCCGCCAAAGCCGGCGTCGAGGTAGCGCTGCAGGATCGCGGCGCCCTCATCGACCAGGACGGGTTTGAACATCATCCGTCGCTCGGCCGGAATGGCCTCGAGAACCTTCGCCTTGTCGGCCTCCCTGGCTACCGGAACGAGCGGCACGCCAACGGTGCGCAAGATCTCGGACGGGTCGCGGCCGATCGCCTCGCAATGGCGGTCCAGGACCGCGAGCTTGGGCGCCGCCTCCTCGAGGGATCCGAACCAGTTCGTGATGTCCGCGAACCTGGCAGCGATCTTGAGGGTTCGCTTCTCGCCGCCGCCGCCGACCATGATCCTGGGCCCGCCCGGCCGGATCGGACGCGGGTTGTTCAGCGCGCGATCGATGCTGTAATGGCGTCCCTCGAAGCTCGGCCGATCCTCCGTGAACATGGCCTTGCAGATCGTGAGCGCCTCCTCGAGCCGATCCTCGCGCTCGCCGATAGCAGGGAACCCGATGCCGTAGCCGGCATGCTCCACGTCGTTCCAGGCGGCCCCGATACCGAGCATCGCCCGCCCTCCGGAGACGATGTCGAGAGTCGTGACCGTCTTCGCGAGAATCGCCGGGTTGCGGTATGTCACGCCCGTCACCATCGTCCCGAGCATGACCCGCTTCGTCTTGGCGGCTATTCCGCCGAGCAGCGTGTACGCCTCGAGCATCGGCTCCTCCTCCGAGCCGACGGGGCCGATCTGGTAGAAATGGTCCATGACCGTCACGAGGTCGACGCCGGCCGCCTCGGCCGTTTGAGCCAGTTCGACGACGCGGCCGAACAGCTGCGAATCCGGTGCGCCGGCGAAAGTGAAGCTGGGCATGTGGTAACCGAAGAAGGGTCGCATCGGTTGGCTCCTTAGCCGACGGAGCGCCGCCTTCGATACTCGGGTCCGGCGCTGCGTTGGACTCGACCGTACCACCGTTTGGGCGGATTTGGGCCATTTGGCCGGGCGCCGTCGCACAGCTTGCGGGTCGAACGCTCCGGCGCGTCTGCGAAACGACCGATACCTTCGCGGGAGCAGCGCGTATGCTCCTCCTGAGTCGTTCCTGAACGTGCTTATCGCCGGATCACCAGCACCCCATACGAGAGAGGATCTGATGGACCCATCCGGATACGGCCAGACACCGCCGCCCCCTCCGCCACCCCCGCCGGACTGGTCTCAGCCGAGCCCCCCGGACCAGCCGGGCCAGCCGGGCCAGCCCGCACCGTTCGGGCAGCCCCCGTATGGCCAGCCCCCGTATGGCCAGCCCCCGTATGGCCAGCCCCCGTACGGTCAGCCCGCCGGAATGTGGGCCGCTCCGGCGCCCGCACGCCGCTCACGGCTGCCCTTGATCATCACGGGAATCGTCGTACTGGTGATCATCGCCGGCGCCGGCCTCTTCGCACTCAGCTACCTCAAGAATCACCAGGACGCCGGCAAGGTGGTCTTTTCGACCGACAAGCCCGTCGCCGGTCAGACCGTCGGCTGCTCCGTCGACCATCAGCTGACCACCGTGGCGGCCGGCAAGCCGGTCTACCCGACGTACATCTTCTCGTCGCGCCAGGGCTCCGCCGTCGTCTCGATCACTGTCACCAAGGACGGGGCCTCGTACCTGCCGGCCACCGAAATGCCGGTCACGGACACTCAGGGGCTCGACTGCTTCGCCGACACTACCGATCTCAGCACGATCTTCCAGGCGGGAACGTACAAGTTCACGCTGACATCCGGCGGCGCCACGATCGCCGAGGGAACGCTCATCGTCACGCCTTAGCTTCGGGACCGCGTCCCGGCCCATCTCGCGATCTCAAGAACACCGCCTCGCAACCGATCGAGGCGGTACCGCCGACGTGAAGGGCACGAAGCGGCGCCGAGACGGAATCGCGGGACGGTCGGAGGTTTCGATGCGATTGCACGACTTCGCCCTTGAGCGCTTCTTCGCGCGCTGGGAGTTCAGCGCCGAGATGCTCCTGTGCGCCTCCGATGTAGAAAGCTGGCCGCTCCACGAGCTGCTCGACCTCGCGGACGAGAACGGCCGGCGGCGCTGGGCCGAGCTGCGTCTCGGCTACACGGAATCCGCGGGCGATCCGGCGCTGCGGGCCGAGATTGCCGGGCTTTACGAACGAGTCTCAGCGGATGAAGTGATGGTCTTCTCCGGTGCCGAAGAAGCGATTTTCGCGCTTCACAACGTGCTGCTCGGGCCCGGGGACCACGCGGTGGTAGTGCGGCCCGCGTACCAATCGCTGGCCGAAGTGGCAACCGCCGCTGGCGCCGACGTCTCACGTGTCGAGTTGCGGGAGGCGGATGGCTGGCGCCTGGATCTCTCGGAAGTACGGGCGTCTATTCGGCCGAACACGCGGCTGATCCTGGCGAACGAGCCGCACAACCCGACCGGATCGCTGAGCGACCGGGCGACGTTCGATGGACTGGTCGAGCTGGCAGCCGAGTCGGGCGCGCGCCTGGTCGTCGACGAGGTCTACCGGTTCCTGGAATTCGATCCGTCCGATCGCCTGCCTGCAGCAGCCGATGCCCTGCCTACCGGCGTCAGCATCGGCGTCATGTCCAAGTCGTTCGGGCTGGCCGGGCTTCGGATCGGCTGGATCGCCACGCGTGATCGTGAACTCCTGGGCAGACTTGCCGCGTTCAAGGACTACACGACGATCTGCAGCTCGGCGCCGTCCGAAGTGCTGGCGTTGATCGCGTTGCGGGCCCGGGACCGGGTGCTGACTCGCAATCGGGCCATCATCGACGCGAACCTGGCGCTGCTCGACGGCTTCTTCGGACGCTGGGGCGGCATATTCGACTGGGTGCGGCCCCGCGGCGGAAGCATCGGATTCCCGCGTCTGGTGGCCGATCGCCCGATCGACGCCTTCGCCGAAGAGCTGGTCCGAGAGACCGGGGTGCTGATCCTGCCGGGCACGCTCTTCGGCGACACGGGCAATCACTTCCGCGTGGGGTATGGGCGGACGAACCTGCCCGCGGCGCTGGAGCGGGTGGAGCGTTACGCGGAGCGAACGCTTCGGTAGCGGCCGTCGAACGGGCCGACGGCGGGCCGGCGGTCGGGAGGTCGGACGGGAGGACCGGGGTCAGCCCTGGGTCGCGCGCAGCCGGACCGTCGCGGCGCGTGAATAGCGGGCCAGAGCGAAGGCCGCGGCCACGAGCACGGCCATCATCACGATTTCCGACGACATGTTCCGGGCCGGCCGGTATATGTCGCTGCCGAACGCCGTCGCCACGATCAGCCACGAGATGATCGAGGCCATGAGAGTTGC
>JADGQJ010000039.1 GCA_017881885.1 Chloroflexota bacterium | reverse complement strand
CGGACCGCGGCCGCGGGCGCTGCATGTGGCTTGGGGGCGGCCTTTGGCCCGGGCGACAGCAGGGCCGGTAGCTTGGTCCCAGTTACTGGGACCCCAATCGGATGGGGGGCCACCCAGGCGGCCTGTGTCTTGCCGCCCGGGGTTCTGGCCGGCTTTCGCGGCCTTGGTTGATCGGCCGGTGCGGGCGCAGCCGGGGCCCCTTTGCCTGTGGGGTGTTTGGCAGGCCGGGACGCGGCGGCCCGCGCGGGAACGGCCTTCGGGGCCGGCTTGGGAGCGGTCTTCGGGGCCGGCTTTGATGCGGGTTGGGACGCCTCCGACCTGACTCCCTCGGGCTTGGCAACCGCCGCAACCGGCGCGACCGTCTGCACCACCACTGATCCGACCGGCTGGAATGCGCGGCCGTCGATGGCGGCCAACAGCCCTAGCACGAACTCGCAGACCTGGTCGGCCTCCTGGTCCATGCCTTTTAGAACTTGGCCTTCGACCTGGACGGCAATGAGCCGGTGGCCTCCGGCAGATTCGACACCCACCTCGCTGATCTGCAACTTGCCCCAGCGAACGAGCTTGCCCGTCGCTCTAGGGCCGTCGGCGCTGCCGGCGTTGATGCGGACGGCAACAGTGGACAGACCGGCCGGTGTCGGCGCCATGACCGAGTAGCGGAACTCCGGATCCTCACCCCACAAGACCCAACACTCCGGATCGCCGGCAGCCCCAAGATCCGCGAGGACGGGCTTGAGCACGGCGAGAACCTTGTTGCTCAAGCACTCGCGGTTAGGCGCCGTCTTCCTCCACTCGCTCAGAAGCATCGACTGGCCTCCCCGTGGCGACCGGCCCAGACCAGAGCCGGCCATTTCGCGCGTCACCGGTGAGGCTATCACGAGGGAAGCCCCGCGCGAAGCCGTGCGGCGGTATCGATCTCAGGATGGATGCGAATGCGACCCGCGAAGGATGCGCACGCGCCCAAAGGAGTAGTCGGTTGAGGTCTCCCGAAGGATGTGCCGTCCGAGGCCGGGCGCGTAATGTCACTCTGACGCCGACCTGATGGTGCAAGCGGAGGAGTCGGCCGGTGAGTCCCGCCAAGGCTACTGAGATCGGGTCGGGACGGATGAAGCAGGAGAGGTGCCGACGTAATGAAGCTGAACCGAAGTCGACTCAATTGGGGAGTCTTCCTGATCGTTCTGGGAGCCGTTTCCCTTGCCTACCACCAGGGCCTCGTATCGCAGTCCACACTGCGCGACGCCTGGCAACTGTGGCCCCTGATCGTCGTCGGGGTTGGGCTCGGGCTCGTTCTGTCGCGGACGCCGGCCTATTTCGTGGGCGGGCTCGTCGTGGCAGCATCGATGGGCCTCGTCATCGGTAGCCTGTTCGCCATCGGGCCTCAGTTCGGTTGTGGCCGGACGGGTGGCGACGCAAACTCCATTACTCGCGACGGCAGCTTCGCCGGTGCGGCGCAGGTAAACCTCAAGCTCCAGTGCGGGCGAGCCAACGTCACAACGTCGTCGGATAGCCAATGGCACGTCCGAGCAGCCGACACGGGCCGAAATAGCCCCGAGGTCACCTTCTCCGCCGACTCACTCACCGTCCGCTCCGGCGGCGACTCGGCGTGGTGGCCGAACCGCGGCGAAGAGGGCTGGGATGTCGCACTGCCGTCGAACCAGTCGATCGGGCTGACCGTCTCGATCGACGCCGGTGACGCGCGATTGAACCTCAACGGCGCGAACCTTTCGTCCGCGAGCTTCTCGCTCAACGCCGGTGCGCTCCATGCCGATCTGACCGGCGCCCGCCTGGGCAGTCTCTCGGTCTCGACCAACGTCGGGTCCGCCTCGCTGATCCTCGACGGTAACTCGAGCGTCTCGGGCAACATCTCGACGAATGTCGGATCGCTCGAGCTGTGCGCTCCGAGCCAGCTGGGTCTTCGCCTCAAGTCGAGCGAGAGCCTGGCTGCGACCAACTTCTCGAAGGCCGGCCTCGTCCGAGTCGGCGACACCTGGCAGACGCCCGGATATGACACGTCGGTCAACAAGGCCGACTTCACCGTCAGCACCAGCGTCGGGAGCCTGACGCTCAACCCCGCAGGAGGCTGCAAATGAACACTCGTCGTCTTTATCGCTCCGTCAACGATCGCTGGATCGCGGGCGTCGCGGCCGGCGTCGCCGAGTACTTCGACGTCGACCCGATCCTGATCCGCATCATCTGGCTCATCTCGATCCCGCTGACCGGCTTCATCTCGCTGCTGGCCTACGTGATCATGATCGTCGCGGTCCCGCTCGGGCCCGAGGAATGGTCCCAGCCGTCGCCCTGGCAGCCCGGTGGCGCGCCGATCGGCTACGGACCCGGATACGCAGCTCCGGCCGCCCCGACCGCCGACCCGGGCGCAACGACTGCCGGCACCCCAGGTGCCGCACCCGATGCCGGCGCTCCCGGTGCCACGCCTGAAGCCGGCGCTCCCGGTGCGCCCGGCGCCTGGGGCGCTCCCCAGGGCGCTGCAACGCCCGGCCAGGCACCCGGATGGGACTGGCGCTGGCAGACTCGTCAGGATCGCTGGCAGCGGCGAGCCGAGCGATGGGAGCGGCGAGCCGAGCGCCGCGGTTCAGGCGGCATCGTCTTCGGTGCGCTGCTGATCGTGGTCGGCGGTCTTCTGGCCTGGCACACGATCGACCCGCGCCTCGACCTCAATCTGGCCTGGCCGATCGCCATCGTCGCACTGGGTGCTTTCCTGGTGATCTCGTCGATCGGTCGCAAGAGCGCGTAGAGGCTCCGCCCGGATTCGCCGGTCCAATCGCGGTCGGTGGATCCGGGTTCAGCCGGCAGGACGGCGCCGCGGACGGCGTCGCCTGAGCGCCATCAGCAGCCCGTACAAGAGGCTGAACATCGCCGTGAAGGCACCCGCGGCGACACTCAGATTGCGGGACGTCACCGGTGCACCGGCACTCCCACCGGGCGGGTCGCCTTGCGGCCCGCCTCTTGCCGTCCCCCCGACCGGCACCGCGACCGGCTTGGGCGACGACTTGGCCTGAATGTCATTCGCGGGGGCTGTGGAACCAGCCGGGGAGCCGGCGGCGGAACCTGCCACGAGGCTGACCGGTGGCATCTCATCGCCCGGCATGCCCAACGCACCGAACGACGGCCCGGAGGTCGCGCCGGCCTGCGTTGCAGCCGCCTGGTTACCACCGGCGGCGGGCCGGGACTTGGGCACGATCCGTCCGCCGCGGCTCGCCATGCAGTCGTAGTAGTACGCCCCGTTCGAGCCGATCCAGGCCCCGCAACCGATCCTGTCGTAGTTGCCGACGATGATCGAGTAGTGCCCGGCGCTGGAGGTCCAATTCGACATGGCGTGCGCGGTCGTGGAGTAGGTGGATGTCGCGGCTCCCGGGCAGGCCCGCACTGAAGGTGTGCAGCCATAGCTGTAGGCGACCTTCCCGGTCCCGTAGCCACCGTTGAGAGCGGTGATCTCCCCACGAGGCGTGTTGTAGCCCCAGGCCCTCATCGCGTCCATCGACGTATAGGTCGGGCACAGTCGCAGCAGGTGGGCGTTCGCGCCGAACCCGTAGACGGCGAAATCCTTGGCTCGCCCCGGCATCACCTTTGTGGCGTCGTTCGGGCATGCGACAGCCCCATCCCGAGCCTTGATGGCCAGGAAGCTGTCGGTTCGCAAGGGCGCTTTGCCGAAGTGCGCCCGCTCACCGTTGATGAGGCGGACGAGCTCGGTCGCCTGTGCGTTCGCGGGACCGGCCGCAAGCGCGGTCGGAACCGACCAGGTGAGCGATAGCGCGAGGGTGAGAGCGGTCGTGACAGCGACGCCGAGAAAGACGGTATAGCGAGGCAGTCGGTGGTTCCGCAAGTGTGGTCTCCTCCGGACGGTAGAGGCTGACGCGTCGACGCCTTGCGACGATCCTGCAGGGCCCAATGGTGAGCAAAGGGCCGGAGTGCCCATTCTCGGCATAGGCGGCAACCACTCGTTCGGACAGTGTCGGCAGCCCGACCCTACCCGTGAGGGGTCCTTTCACGAGGGCGTTGGCCCCACGACCGATTCTGGTCTGGCCCAAACGTGAAGGAAACCCAACTTTCGGCCTGCCTGGCCTTCACTTTCGTAACTACCCGGTTGGCATGGCGGGCGCCGTAGGCAAGGCAACCCTTGATTTCGTGGGCAGGCCGGCCCTGGCGCGGCGGCCATGATTCGAGTCTCGGCGGGATCCAAATCGCCGGCCGTCCCGGCAGGCGGACTTCAAGCCCGGTTTCAGCCGTTTGTCAGCAACCGGGCATACGGTCGTGGCTGGTCCGTTCCACGGACCTGAGGCGCATGCCCAGGCGCCACGGAGGTCTCATGGCCACTCGCGAGTCCCCTACCCCGCCGGATTCGGCGAGACGTCCGCACACCACTCGAAACCTCTTGATCGCCATAGTGGCGTTGGTCGTTCTCGGCGGCGTCGCCGTCGGCGGCTACGGCATCTGGTACCTGTTCCTGAGCCCTACCGGCCCCGCGTCGGTGGCCTCCGAAGCGCCGACCATTCCGAAGAACGCCAACGTGGCTGCGCCCGCCTCCCTCGACGGCACTTGGAACGTCAACGCGAGCCTTGGCGCCATGTCCGACTTCACCGCCTCTTGGGCGGGCTACAGGGTCCAGGAACAGCTCGCCGGCGTCGGCGCCAACACGGCCGTCGGCCGCACGCCCCTCGTCAGCGGGTCGATGACCCTGACCGGAGCCGTCGTCGACAACGTCCAGATCACCGTCGATCTGACGGCCCTCAAGAGCAGCGATTCGAACCGCGATAACCAGCTGCGCCGCCAGGCGATCAACACGGACCAGTTCCCGACCGCGATGTTCAAGACCACCCAACCGGTCGACCTGGGAACGTTGCCCGCCGAGGGGCAGACCGTCTCCGTGACCGCCAAGGGTGCGTTCTCGCTACACGGTGTGACCAAGCCCGTCGACATCAACCTGCAGGCGCAGCGTCAGGGCGGCATCATCGCCGTGTCGGGCACGTTGCCGGTGGTATTCGCGGACTACGGCTTCGATGGCCCCAACAGCTTCGCGGTGCTGTCCGTCGACAACCATGGGACGATGGAACTGCATCTGCTGTTTACGCACGCCTGAGCCGGGCTGGAAGGAAGAACCCGATGTCGTTCATGAGGTTCCTGGGCGGCCGTTCGGCCGCGGGCGAGCCGGCCTCCCGGCCCCTGCCCGTCTCGGCCGAGACGGAGGCGGTGCGCAGCATCGTCGCCCGCCTGGAGTCGCTGCCGCCCGAGAAGGCCCGGCTCCTCGCCGGCATGGCCTACGTCCTGGCCCGGGCCGCAAACGCCGATCTCCAAATCAGCGACGTCGAGACGCAGGCGATCGAGTCCGTCCTGACCGAGTCCGGTCTCGACGAATCGCAGGCAGTCCTCGTCGCGGAGATGGCCAAACTCCAGGAACGGACCGCCGGCGGGACGAGTGACTACCTCGTGACGCGCGAGTTCCGCGAAGCGTCGACTATCGAGCAGCGCCTCGTGCTGCTACAGGCCTGCTACCGAGTGGCCGCGGCGGACGGCGGGATCACCGCAATGGAGAACGCGTCCCTCGACGAGATAGCGAGCGAACTGGACATCGAGCGCGCCGACGCCTCCACGGTTCGGGCGCAGTTCGCCGACAAGATCACTGCACGCATGGGCTTCCGACCGACCGAGTGACGGCGCGGCGCCGGCGGTGCTTGTGGCGTAGGCGGCCGTTGGCCGCCCTCCAGCTCTATCGGATTCGAGCGGTCTGGCCTCGCCCGATGGACTGAGAGGTCAGCCGGCCGAGCAGGTCGCGCCCGTGGCGCATGAACCCGCCGAATGGGCTCTCCTCCCGGCCCGGATTGTCCCTGGTTGCGATCAGCCGGTCGGCGAGGGCTTCGATGTCGCCCACCACCCTGGCCTTTGGATACTCCTCGACCGCCGAGTGCCCGCCGTTTGCCGCGTGGACGAACAGCATGCCGGCGGATCGGATCTTGGCTATCGCCCCGAACCCGACGACCTTCTCGACGTCACCCGCCGAGATGCCGCTGTTCGACCGGTTCACCACCAGGGCAAGGCGATCTCTGATCTGGAGCTCGACCGCGACCTCACGGAACTGCACTGCCGCCCGAATGGTCGGGACCTCAGGCGTCACGGGAACCAGGATGTGGTCGGCAAGGGCGAAGATGCCCTGGTTGAGCGGCCCGTAGTCCGGGTGCATGTCCACGACGACCCAGTCGTAGTGGTCGCGGGCGGCGCTGATCGCCTGGGCGACGCGCTTGGGCTCGAGGACTTCGGTGTGGAGCGGCGAACGGGACATCGTGAGGACTGCCACTCCGCTGGTATGGGCCGAGGCGATCTCCGACAGCGAGTGGGTCTCGTTCGTGCCGAGATCGGCGGTCCAGACGTCCACGACCGTCGGGATCTCGGTCATGCCCAACGAAGCTACGACGTGGCCCGTGACGGTGTCGCAGTCGATGAGCATCACGCGCTGGTTCTTGCGCAGTTGGAGCATCGCCGAGGTGTTGATCGCGATCGTGGTCTTGCCGACCCCACCCTTGGGGTTGAAAACAACGACGATCTGGCCGCGGCGCGTGGTGGCCGACGACGCGGCGGTCACCTCGCCGTCCAGGATGGCGCCGCGAGCATCGTCGTCGAGGGCCTCGGCCCGGATGAGCATCGTCTCGGCGCGGATGAGCATCGCCTCGACGCGCCAGCGCAACGAGGCCGCCGAATAGGGACGGGTGACGAACTCGCCGTTCACGCGGGCGCGCCCGGCCAGGCTCAGCCGATCCAGAGCCGTGGACGACACGACCATCAAGCAAGCGACGTTGCGCTCGCCGTCGTGGAGCATCGAATACATTTCGATCGTTGAGTCGAAGTCGCTCTCCCCGTCGAGGATCGCGAGACCCACGTCGGGGCGGTGTTCCAGAAGCGATTCGAGCTGATCGGCGTCGGCGACCTCGATGGCTTCGAATCCAGCTTCCGCCAACTCCGCACTCACTGCCCGGAACTCATCCCCGGGCAGACAGATGGCAACAGCTGATCGCGGCACTAGCCTCAAATCTCCCTGGTAGGAAGCCGGTCCTCCCAGTAGGAAGAAGGTACCCCTTTCAGTCTACCTGAAGGTCATGGTCCCCCGCCAGGGGTGGCGGTGCGTGCACACAACGATGCTGCAAAGCGGCCGCGGGGCGGATCGGCATGCTAAGCCGCGCGCCTCGGCAGGCCGATGGCATCGGAGCCGAACCACGTGCCCGACGAGCCCTTGACGATGGCCACGGCATTCTCGAGCGCCCCGATGGCGGCGAAGCGGCCACCGCCCTGGACGAACTGGGCGCAGGCGCGGACCTTGGGCGCCATCGAGCCGGCCGGCCACGCTCCGGCGGCCAGCCCTGCCATAGCTTCGTCGACGGAGAGGCGCAGGATCGCCTCCTGACGCGGCGTGCCCCAGCGGCGATACACGGCGTCGACGTCGCTCAGGAGCAGCAAGCCGTCAGCTTCCACCGAGCGGGCGAGCACCACCGCGGCGAGGTCCTTGTCGATGACCGCCTCGACGCCCTCGTACCGCCCGTCGGCCTGCTCCACGACCGGCACTCCCCCACCCCCCGACGCGACGACCAGAACGCCCGCTTCCACGAGAGTGCGGATCGCGCTCGCTTCGACGATTCGAATCGGAGGCGGCGATGGAACCACCCGCCGCCAGCTCTTGCCGTCGGGGGCGATGCTCCAGCCGCGTGTTCGGGCGTGCTCTCGGGCCGTCTCCTCGTCGTAGATCGGGCCGACAGGCTTGGTTGGGTTGGCGAAGGCCGGATCGTCGGCCGGGACGACAGTTCGAGTTACGACCACGGCGATCTCGCGTCGCTTGCCCCGTTCCAGGAACGCGTCGTTGAGCGCGTTGGCGAGCAGATAGCCGATCTGGCCCTGCGTCTCCGCGCCAAGGACGTCGAGTGGCGGCGCCGGAACCACGGAGGCGGCCATCTCGGCCCCGATCGCCAGGAAGCCGACCTGCGGTCCGTTGCCGTGGGTGATGACTATCTCCGCCTTGCTGCCCTCGGCGAGCGTGACGATGCCTCTTGCCGCCGCCACGAGGTTGCGGCGCTGAACTTCGGTGGAGCCCGGTTCGCCTCGCCTGATCAGAGCGTTGCCGCCCAGGGCGATGGCGAGGCGAGTCATCGTCTGACCCTGCAGGTCATCGGACGACCTTCCGGGTCAACCAAGGCTCTCCCCCGTTTCGTCGCCGGTGATCAGCATGTAGAGCAGCGCCTGCTCCGTGTACCAGCGGTTTTCCGCTTCGTCCCAGACGCGCGACTGCGGGCCGTCCATCACGTCGTCGGTGACTTCGTCGCCTCGATGCGCCGGCAGGCAGTGCAGGAAGATCGCCCGCGGAGCGGCCAGCGCCATCAGATCGGCGTTCACGCAATACCCGGCAAAGGTGCGTGCCCGCTCCTCGCGCTCCTTCTCCTGGCCCATGCTGGCCCAGACGTCGGTGTAGATGGCGTCGGCACCCCGGACGGCCACCCGAACATCGTGGCCGAGCTCGATGGCGCCACCGTTGACACGGCAGTTGGCCTGCGCAGCGGCGACGATCGCGGCGTCCGGTTCGTAGCCCGCCGGCGTGGAGACGGCAAGGGTGAAGCCCATGTGGCCGGCCGCCTGGATGAGCGAATGGCTGACGTTGTTGCCGTCGCCGATGAACGCGACACGAAGGCCGTCCAGCGAGCCGAACTCCTCCTGCAGCGTCATGACATCGGCCAGGGCCTGGCACGGGTGGTGCTCGTCGGTCAGGGCGTTGACGATCGGGATCGTGGCGTGGCGGGCCAGCTCCTCGACCCGGGCCTGCTCGAAGGTCCGGATCACGAGGGCGGAGAGATAGCGCGACAGGACGCGGGCCGTGTCGGCGATCGTCTCGCCGCGGCCGAGCTGAAGCTCGTCGGGGCGGAGCGCGATCGGCAGCATGCCCAGACCCCAGATCGCGGCCTCGAAGCTGACGCGCGTTCGAGTGGACGGCTTGTCGAAGATCAGCCCGACTCGGCCACCGGCCAGGGCGTCGCGGGTATCGCCCCCGCGGGTCTTGATTCGGGCGGCAAGATCGAGGTTGTGGCGGATCCCATCCCGCCCCAGGGAATCCAGAGTCAGCAGGTGCCGAGCCATCGGGGTATCTCCCTCAGCGATGAGCCGCCGGCGTCGAGCCGGCGCGAGCCTTCTCCACGATACCGCGAAGGAGGTCGACCAGGCGCGGCTGCGGTGCCTGCCCCGGCTGCGCCAGCGAGCCCGTCATCTCCTCCAGCTCGTAGCGAACCCGAACGACCGGCTTCTGGAGCTTGAGGACGCGGGTCAGATCGATCGGCGTGGCCGAGAGGACCAGGTCCGCGGGCATGGCATTCAGCGTGCTCTCGAGTTCGTGCATCTGGCCCTGGCCGTAGCCCATCGCCGGGATGAGGTGCTCGAGGGCCGGGTACTTGTGCAGCGTCGCGGCCAGCTCGCCCGTCGCGTACGGCACCGGATCGACGAGCTGGGCGGCGCCGAATCGCCGGGCCGCCACGACTCCGGCCCCAAAGGTCATTCCGCCGTGCGTGAGGGTCGGGCCGTCTTCGACGACCGCGACCTTCTTGCCCTTGATCTCACCGCCGTGGAGCGTAAGCGCGGATCGGGCAAGAAGAACTTGTGCACGCGGATTCATCTCCGCGATGTCGGCCTTGACTTCGGCGACCTGCTCGGGCGAGGCGGAGTCGACCTTGTTGATCACGACCACGTCGGCCATTCGGATGTTGGTCTCGCCAGGGTGGTAGTGGAGTTCGTGACCGGCCCGGAGGGGATCCGCCACGACTACGAAGAGGTCCGGCTTGAAGAACGGGAAGTCGTTATTGCCGCCGTCCCACATGACGACGTCGGCTTCGGTCTCAGCCTGGCGCAGGATCGCCTCGTAGTCCACGCCCGCGTAGAGGACGCGGCCGGCGTCGAGGTGCGGCTCGTATTCCTCGCGCTCCTCGATCGTGGTCTCGTAGCGGTCGAGATCCGCGTAAGTGGCGTAGCGCTGGACCCGCTGGGCGATCAGGTCGCCGTACGGCATCGGATGGCGCACCACCACCACGCGCAGCCCGAGCTGCTCGAGCAGGGCGGCGATGTAGCGGGTCGTCTGGCTCTTGCCGGCTCCGGTACGTGTGGCTCCGGTCGCCACGACTGGTTTCGTGCTCGGCAGCATCGTGCGTGCCGGGCCGAGCAGCTCGAAGTCGGCACCTGCTGCCAGCGCTCGGCTGGCCATGTGCATGACGTGCTCGTGGGTGACGTCGCTGTAGGCGAAGACGACGAGGTCGACCGACTTCTCGGCCAGCACCCGCTCCAACTCCACCTCGGCAACGATCGGAATGCCGCCGGGATAGAGTGGCCCGGCCAGTTCCGGCGGATAGCTCCGTCCGGCGATCCCCGGGATCTGGGTCGCGGCCGTGAACGCCACGACCTCTACGCTCGGGTCGTTTCGATAGGCAGTATTGAAGTCGTGGAAGTCGCGACCAGCGGCTCCCATGATCACAACTCGCTTGCGATCCATGGCATTCCGGCCCTTCCGCAGTCGCGCCGTAGGGTAATCCCGGCAGCGAACCTGGAGCTGACGAGCCGGTTCCGCTTCTGGTCCAGCGGTCGGTCAGCAATGGGTAGTGTCTCCGGCGCGGGCCTCACGCGCAAGACCCGCGTCGACCGGACTCGCCGCAGCCCATCAGGCGGTCCGCCGGCCGGTTCGGTCAGGTCAGGTACTGCACCATGCCGAACAAGCCCGAAGCCAGCACGACTCCGGTCAGGACCCACAGCAGCGCGCTGTGGCGCCGGGAGTTGGCCAGATCGCCGAGCAGATCGCGGTCGCCGGTGAGTTGAACGATGAAGGCCAGCGGCAGCGCGAGAACGATCACGTTGAAGACCATCGCCGCGATACATAACCGGACGAGGTCGGCGGAGGTCAAGGCCACCACTGCCGCCGGGATGACCTCGGCGAAGTAGACGGCGTAGAAACGACGCGCCTCGTTGGGCTTGAGGTCGAGGCTATGCGGCCAGCCCATCAGTTCCCCGATCCCCCACGCCGCCGAAAGCGAAACGACCACCAGAGCGAGAAGGCCCGAACCCATGAGGCCGATGGCGATGAGCCAGCCCGAACCGCCGGACGCCAGACGCGCCAGTCCTTCGGGCAGCTGCGTGACCGTCGCAGAGCTCAGCGCCGGAGCGGACTCCATCGCTGCGGCGGCCGCGATGACGATCGCTGCCATAAGGGCCTGGCTGGCGAAGGCGCCCAGGAGCGTCTCGATCCGCGATCCCTTGAGGTCCTCTCGCGTCAGCTTCTTGTCTACGCTCGCCGACTGCTGGTAGAAGAGCATCCAGGGCATGATCGAGGCACCGACCACCGCCACGACGAGCGAAAAGTAGTCGTGCGGGACGTCGCTCGGAAGCGGGTTCAAGTCGGCGAACAGATGGCCCAGGTTCGGGTGACCCACGATCGCCAGAACCACGAAACTGAAGAGGGCCAGCGAGAGCAGCACGGCTCCCCGTTCGAAGACCGAGTAGCCGCCGGTCAGGACCGCGCCTGCGTGCAGGACCAGCGCCCCGACGATCGCGACCGGCGCCGGGATGCCCAGGATCGCCGCTCCGAGGGCTATGCCGGCGAACTCGGAGACATAGGCAACGAAGTTGATCACGGCCATGCCGCCGACCGACACGGCCGCCCACCGCGGGCCGTAGCGGGACCGGATCAGTTCGGCGTGGCCCTTCCCAGTTGCGAGGGCCAGTCGCGCCGTCATCTCCTGTACAAGAAAGAGGATCGGCACCAGGGCGAAGATGGGCAACAGCAGGGCATAGCCGGACGAGGTCCCGCCCTGGCCCGCCGTGATGACACTCGGAGCATCCACGTCGGCGAGCATCACGATCCAGGCCGGCCCGATGATGCGCAACCAGCGGCTTATCGCCGGCGAGCGGAAGACTCCGGCGATGGATCGGACGCTTGAGGTGACGGGCATGCGGATACCCTAGCTGATGACTCGGCTTTATCCGCAGGCCATTCGGACCGTGATCAGGGTCCGCAGGAGATCTTAGTGGGCCGCTCGGGGTTCCTCGATCGGCGGGAAGCCGACCAAGCGGCCTGCCACGGTCAGGCGGGCCGCACGACGACCAGCGGAATCGGGCGTGACGTCTTCGACTGGTACGCGTCGTAGCGATCGTGGTTGGTCTTGTTCACGAGCTGCCACAAACGCCCGTAATCGGGGTCGTTCTCGGCAACGACGGCGGCGATGCCGTCCGTCCGAACCCGACCGACCTGGACTTGCACATGCGCATCGGCCTCGAGGTTGACGAACCACGCAGGCGGCCGATCGTATCCGTGATTCGACGCAACGAGGACGAAACAGTCTGCGTCCCGGGCGTATACCAGCGCCGCGGCACGCGGTAGCCCCGAACGCCGGCCTTTCGTCCGCAACAACAGCGTCGGCACGCCGATCATGCGGTGACCGACCCGGCCGTCCGTGCGGATGTAGAGCGCCTCGTGCAGTTGCATGAAGCGCCGCTCGAGACTCGTGGCAAGGCTCATTGCCCGAGTCTAGCGGAACCGGGCGCGCCGTCGCGCCGAGTCCGACGGGGCCGGCGGCCGGGATTGCCGGGTGTCAGCCCTGACGAGCGTCGCTCGCGCCGGAAGCTGCGACTTCGCCGGTCGGGACCAGATCCACGCCCAGCCGTTCGAGCGCGCTCAGAACCGCCTTCAACGAGGCCGTGGTTATGTTCGGGTCCATTCCCACGCCCCAACGGACTTCGTCGTGGGATCGGACCTCGACGTAGGCGACGGCCGTGGCTTCCTCGCCCGCGCCAAGCGCATGCTCGGCGTAGTCGAGGATGTCTGCCTCCACGCCGAGGTCGCGGCGAAGGGCGTGGACCAGGGCCGAGATCGGGCCGTTGCCCCGGCCGGAGATGGCACGCGTCTCGGACCCGGCCGCCACCAGCCTGGCGCTGACGACGACGCCGTCAGCATCGGACGAAGTCTCGTATCCGGACAGCTGCGTGCGCGCGGTCGCGGGCAGGTACTCGGCCGCGAACGCGTCCCACATCTCCTCGGCGGTGATCTCGGTGCCGCTGCCCTCGGTGATCACCTTGATGCAGCGGCTGAACTCGATCTGGAGCCGGCGCGGCAGGTCCATGCCGTGCTCGGTCTTCATGATGTAGGCCACGCCGCCCTTGCCTGACTGGCTGTTGACCCGGATCACGGCCTCGTAGCTGCGGCCGACGTGCTTGGGATCGATCGGCAGGTAGGGCACTTCCCAGCCGTCGTATTCGGACGGGAGAGCCTCCATACCCTTCTTGATCGCGTCCTGGTGCGACCCCGAAAACGAGGTGTAGACGAGGTCGCCGACGTAGGGATGCCGCGGCTCGACCGGCAGCCGATTGCAGTGCTCCGCGACTCGACGCAGGGCGTCGATGTCGCTGATGTCGAGCTCGGGGTCGACGCCCTGGCTGAACATGTTGCCGGCCAGGTTGACGACATCAACGTTGCCGGTCCGCTCGCCGTTGCCGAAGAGAGTGCCCTCGATCCGGTCCGCGCCCGCCATCAGGCCGAACTCGGCCGCGGCCACGGCCGTACCGCGGTCGTTGTGCGGGTGCAGCGACAGGATCACGGAGTCACGGCGCGGGACGTTGCGGTGGAACCACTCGATGGCGTCGGCGTAGATGTTCGGTGTGTACATCTCGACCGTGGCCGGCAGGTTCAGGATGATCGGCCGGCTCGGCGTCGGCTGGATCACGTCCATGACCGCGGCGCAGATATCGAGCGTGTAGTCGAGCTCGGTGCCGGTGAAGCTCTCCGGCGAGTACTCGTATCGGATATCGGTGCCATGCACCCGAGACTCCTGCTCGAGGCAAACGCGCGCGGCATCGACGGCGATCTTGGTCACGCCTTCCTTGTCCAGTCGGAAGACGACGCGGCGCTGCAGAACCGATGTCGAGTTGTAGAAATGGACGATCGCCCGCTTCGCCCCGCGCAGGCAGTCGTACGTCCGCTCGATCAGTTCGCGGCGGCATTGCGTCAGGACCTGGATCGTGACGTCGTCGGGGATCAGGTCCGCTTCGATCAGCTGGCGGATGAAGTCGTAGTCCGGCTGCGACGCGGACGGGAACCCGACCTCGATCTCCTTGAAGCCCATGCCCACGAGCGCCTCGAACATCCGCAGCTTGCGGGCCGGGTCCATTGGATCGATGAGCGCCTGGTTGCCGTCGCGCAGGTCCACCGAACACCAGGTCGGGGCGTGCTCGATCTGGCGGTTTGGCCACTCGCGGTCCGGGAGGCGGAGCGGCAGTGGGCGGAAGGGTACGTACTTCTCGACCGGCATCTTCTTTGGGCTGGCTGGTGCGGGAGGCATTTCGGGTTCCTTCTGACTCTGTCGTGTCCGCGATCGTCGCTGCGGTCCTGGGCTGGCTTTCGGGGGAAACAAAAACCTCCTGCGGTGGCGCAGGAGGCGATCGGCGAGCACCGCGGGGGCGCTCGCCTCAGGTAAGGAGCAGGCTGCTGTCGAAGTGGATCCAGTTCACGGTGCAGGCAGTGTAGCCTGTGGCCGCAAATCGGGAAACCGCCAATCGCATGAGAAGAAAGTCGGGGGCATGCCGACCGAGCCAGATCGAAGCGGCGATCCGGTCGATCCGGGTCCGACGAACCAATCGGGCCGTCCGGGCCGTCTCGACGGCATGACGAACCTTTCGGGCTCCGGCCTCCGATCCAGGATCGGTGCGGCTCGCCGCTCGCGCTGGGACCTGCTCGCCGTCCTACCTCTCGCCCTGGTGGCGTTCGCCGTCGTGTCAGCGGTGGCGCCTCCGCGCTCCGGGCCGCTCGCGCTTGCGCTCGTGCTGGAGGTGTACCTCTTCATCCTCACGTTCGCCGTCCTCGCCCCGATCGCGCTGCTGGCGCGGGCGCGCCTGCTGGGAGCGGCGCTGCTCATCGTCCTGGTCTCGGGCGGAGCGTTCTTCGGATCGGAGTGGGTCTCGCTGCCGGGCAGCGGCGCCGCTCGCCACGACCTGGCCGTCATGAACTGGAATCTCCAGTTCGGGACGCGCACGCCGGCCCAGACTACCGCCGAGCTCGAGGGCGTGGATGTGGACCTCATCGCGTTGCAGGAGCTGGAGCCGGAGCCCTCGGCGGCCATCGAACGCGACCCGATCATCGCCGCCCGCTATCCGTATCGGGCCATGGCGCCGGGCCAGATGGCGTCTGGCGTTGCCATCCTGAGCCGCTACGCGATCGAGAAGGTCGTTTCGACGAGAGACCCGTCCGGTCTGGAGTTGATCGTGGACACGCCGCGCGGCCCCGTCCGGGTCATCAACGCCCATCCAAGTCACGCGGACATCTCGACCGTGACGCCGCTACGGCTCCCGATCGACTACAACCCCTCCGGACGCGACGCGGAAGTCGCCACGGTGCGCACGCGTATCGAAGCCGCGGTTGCGGGCGGCGAACGGCTCCTCGTTCTGGGCGACTACAACACCACGTCGTCCGAGCCGGAATACGGCATCCTGACGCACGGACTGCGCGACACGCATGTCCAGGTCGGCGAGGGACCCGGTTGGACCTGGCGGCCCAGCCGCATCACGTTCCTTCCGGTCGCGTTCCTCCGGATCGACCTGCAGCTGACCGCCGGACCGATCTTCCCGGCCTCCACCTCGGTCGATTGCTCGCTACCGGGCGACCACTGCCGCCTCTTCGGCGAGTACCAGATCGACGGCTGACGAGGGCGGCGCCGGACGATCAGCCGTGGGTGGCCTGGGTACCCGAGTCGGTGAAGGTTCCGCCGGTGATCGGGATGAACCGCCAGCTGTAGCTGTGCGCTCCGAGGGTGAGCTTGAGGACCCCGAAGGTCCCGGTGCTGCGGACCTGCGAGTTGGCGCGAATCGTGCCAAACGGTCGCTGGCCGGCCCCGCCCGTACCCACGACGAATTCGCGAATGCCGTTGGGGTCGGCCTTGCCGGCCGGCGACTGCAGGCCGAACCGCTCGTAGTCGTGGTCGTGGCCGTCGATGACGATGTCCGCGTGGGCAGCGTAGAGGTCCTGCCACCAGGCAAGGTAGGACGCGTTGTTGCCGTGTTCGCGGCCGGAGCTAAACGAGGGGATGTGCCAGATGGCGATGACGTGTTTGCCGGCGTTGGCCGCGAGATCCTTTCGCAGGAAGGTTTCTTCCGGCGAGCCGGCCTGGCAGCCACCGACCGAGGAGCACATGGCGTTGAGGGCGACGACGTGCCAGTTGTTCGCGAGGTTGTAGCTGTAGTAGCCCTTGCCCGCAGGCCCGGCCGCCGCGCCGAAGTAGGCGTAGTAAGGGCCCGCGCCCGAGGTCAGGTAGTCATGGTTTCCCGGCACAGGGCGGATACGGGCCCGGAAGATGCCCCATGTTTTGGCAACGCAGTTGGCGTACTCCGAAGCGGTCCCAGATTCGTTGGAGTTGTCGCCGGCGGTGAAGACGGCGGCATTCGGGTTAGCCGAGATGATGTCGGCCGTGGCATTGGCGTGGGCAATCACCGAGGTGATGCAGATGTCGCCGGCACCGATCAGCACAGGGCTGCCATTTGCTGGCGGGTTGATCGCGGTCCCGGTAGGTAGAAGCGTTGGTGTCGGCGCCGCCCCCGTCCGGGTCGGTGTCGGTCCCGGCGGCGCGGGGGTCGGCGCCGCGGTCGGCAGGCCGCCCGGTCTAGCAGTCGACAGAGACGGGCTCGGTCTGAACTGACCGGGCGCTTCCGAGGCGGTCGGAGATCCTGTGGTCGGCTGGGTAGAGCGTGAAGGGCTTTCGGCGGGCAGCCCGAACGGTTCGCTCGTGCGCTCCGGATTAGCCCAGCCCCACGCAAGAACGGTGAGGACGCCAACAGTCGCTATCGCGGCCTTGGTACGACGAAAATGGGCGCGGGGGACCGGTTGCACTAGGAACTCCGCCTAGGTCGGCATGCGAGCCACTCGCCCAGGGAGCGACCTGGAAGCGCGGGTCCAACCTTATCCCACACCGCCAGCTGACGCCATGGACGGAAGACCCCCACGTTTGGACGGCCCGAGACGAGAGTCGCGTGGATTCGCGACTTATTCGAGCGGATCGAGGTCGACGCCCAGGGGCGGCGCGTCGTGCCCGTCTGGCGGGCAGCAACCGATCAGGATGTTGATCGGTTGGAACCAGTAACAGATTGGCTCCGGCGGTAGGACTCGAACCTACGACATGGCGGTTAACAGCCGCCGGTCTCGGGGCCAATTATGAGCACGAATCTGGCCCACCATGTCGCCGGAATCAGTCACGGAATCAGTCACCGGTCAGCGGTGGCAGATGTTGGTGTCCCGGTCGCGGATGAGGAACGGATAGCGGTGGGGCGAAGCCGATCGGCCAGCGCCAGAATGCGCTCGGCCGTCTCGGCCATCTCCTCGCGATCGCCGATTCGGCATGCGCCCGGCCCGCATGAGCTTCGTGTCGTAGGAGAGGTCCTCAATGAGCAGGCAACGGTCCATGGTCGGCGCTGCGAACCAGCATCGACAACGAGCCAGGGGTATGCCCAGGCGTCGGAAGGAGTATCAGGGAACCGTCTCCGAGCAGGTCCTCGGTTGCGGTGAACGGCGCGAGGTCGGGAGGGGCGAAAGTCGAG
>JADGQJ010000133.1 GCA_017881885.1 Chloroflexota bacterium | reverse complement strand
ACGGTCGGCGACGTCGGGTTCGAGCTGTCGGCCGCGGCCACCGCAGGGCTGGTCGTATGGGCGACGCCACTCACCAACCGGCTGGAGAGCGCCGCGCCGTGGCTCCCGGCCCCTCTTCGCGAGAGTCTCGGCATCTCGCTGGCGGCGCAGGCAGCCACGCTGCCGATCGTCTTGCTTGCCTTCGGCCGGTTGGCGCTCATCTCCCCGGTCGCCAACCTGGTTGCCGTCCCGCTCGTACCTCCGGCGATGGCGGCCGGCGCGGTCGCGTTCCTGGCCGGCTGGCTGGCAACACTCGGCGCTCCCGGCTGGCTGTGCGGGCTCCTCGCCATGCCCGCTTGGGCACTTTTCGCGGCGCTGATCTGGGTCGTGCATCTGGCCGCTGCGGTGCCCGGCGCAAATGAGACGCTGGCCTTCCCGGCAAACGCGGTGGCGGCGGCCGTGTCGGCCGGCGGCGCGTGCTGGCTTCATCGGAAGCTCTCCAGGCCCCCGGCGCGCAAGCGCGAAATGTCCGGGCTCGCGGCCGGCTCCGGACGGGCCGGGAAGCCGACTCATCGGCCCAGACACCTCCGCGTCTTCGTCTGCGCTACCTTCGTCGTCGCCCTTGCCGGCTGCGTGATCGCGTCGCGGCCCGACGGCTCCGTCCACGTGATCGTCCTCGACGTCGGCCAGGGCGACGCGATCCTGCTCGAGGGCGACCGTGGCGGCCGCATCCTCGTGGACGGCGGTCCGGACGGCAGCGCCCTCCTCAAGGCCCTGGACCGATACGTGCCGTCCTGGGATCGGCGCCTCGACGCCATCGTTCTCACTCATCCGCACGATGACCACGTCGCAGGTCTCGTGACCGTCGTCGAGAAGTACCGCGTCGCGAGGGCCTTCGAGTCCGGCTGGGCAGTTGCGACGCCCATGTATCGGTCCTGGCTGGATGCGCTCACCGCCCACGGCATGAAGCCCGAACGGCTGCGAACGGGCGATACGCTCCGCCTCGACGACGTCGCCCTTCGCGTGCTCTGGCCCGACGACGGGACCGTTCGAATGCCCTCGCTCGATCCCGCCGCAACCGACAACCGAAAGACCAACGACGCCTCGATCGTCCTGCTCGGCGAGTACGAGAACCGCCGGTTCCTGTTGACCGGGGACGCCGAGGACGACGTCGACCCGGTCCTGCTGGCACGCGGGCTGCCGGCGGTCGACATGCTCAAGGTCGCTCACCATGGGAGCGCCACAGCATCCTCGGACGACCTGCTGGCGACGCTTCGGCCGGGCGTGGCGGTGGTTTCGGTCGGGGCCGCGAACACATACGGCCATCCGGCGCCCTCGACCATGGGCCGCCTGCGAGCCCACGCTCGAGCAGTCCTGCGGACCGATCAGGCCGGCACGGTCGACACGACGCTGGACGCCGCGGCAGTGACGGTGTCATCCGGCCGCGTCCCGGTCGACGCCCGTCCGACCTTCGCCAGTGAGGGCGCGCCCGCGCGACCCTGGCTCCTGTACGATTCGACCTATGCCTGTCCCGAGCCGTCGAGAATCCGCGGCACTGCTGCTTTCGCTCGAGCCGCCGGCGTGGCACCTGCGCCACTCCAGGGCCGTCGCCGAGGCGGCGGGCTGGCTGGCCTTGCGGGCGGCGTCGGCTGGTCGCTCGCTCGATCGCCGCCTCGTGGAAGCAGCCGCTCTCCTCCATGACGTCGACAAACTGGCCGCCGTGCGGCCGGCCGTGGCGGATCTGGCACATGGCTCGGGTTCGGCGGAATGGCTCGCCCTCCGCGGCCATCCGGAGCTCGGCGAAGCGATCGTCGGCCACCCCGTGTCGCGTCTGGCCGACGGTTCCTGGTTCGACGGCTGGTTCGCCCGCGCTTCGATCGAGGCATTGATCGTCTCCTACGCCGACAAGCGAGCCGGACAGAAGCTCGAGTCGATGGCGGAGCGGTTCGCGTCGTGGGAGCGCCGATATCCACCCGCAGAACGAGCGGCTAGGGCTCGGGGGACGTGGTCGCCCGAGACACTGGCGGCCGTGCGGCGGCGAGCCGAATCTATCGAAGCCAGGGTTTGCGACCTCTTGCGCGTGGCTCCGACGGACGTGCGGCGCCTGGAGTGGACGAGCCGCGCCTTCCGATTCGCGCGGGAGGGATTGACGTGACCGGCCCCGGCGCGCCGCTCGGCTACTACTGGGGCGACGATTCCTACAGCGTCGCCCGAGGCCC
Source organism: Chloroflexota bacterium (assembly GCA_017881885.1). GTDB lineage: Bacteria > Chloroflexota > Limnocylindria > Limnocylindrales > CSP1-4 > Fen-1039. The sequence continues at coordinate 4,897 of JADGQJ010000133.1, read as the reverse complement.
CGATGCCCTGGCCGCTCGGCTGGCGGGGGACGGTCCCAGGCTGGAACGGCTTCGCCTCACGGGCAACGCCACTTCCGCCGATGAGATCTCCGAGAAAGTGGCGACGGCGACGATGTTCGGAGGCGGGACGCTTGTGGTCGTCGCCGAACCGGGGCCGCTCGTCGCCACCAAACCGTTGGCCGCGCGCCTCGCGGCGGTGCTCGACTCGGTGGCCGACGGCAACGCCCTGGCGTTCCTGGACCTGGTGGATGGCACGGCTCGACGCCCCGCGTCGTTGGAAGCCTTGCGAAACGCAGTGGCCGCCGCCGGTGGCGATGTCCGCGAATTCAAGGCCCCGACCCGCGATGGGATGGCCCGCTGGATCGCGGATCGTGCAGCGGAACGCGGCATCCGCATCACGGGGCCTGCCGCCGCGCTCCTGGCCGAACGGGTCGGCGCATTCGTCCGCGAACGAGATGTCGATCGCCGCCGCCAGGGCGAGATGGCCGTGTCGGAGCTGGAGAAGCTGGCCCTCTACCGCATCGAGGGCCAGATCGGCCCCGATGACGTCAAGGCTCTCGTCGCCGATGCCGTGCCGGGCTCGACCTGGGCGTTCCTCGACGCCGTCGGCATGCGTCACGCGGCCGAGGCCGCCGAGCTCGCGGATCGCCTCGACGACGTCCCGTCCCCCGTCCTGGTCGTCCACCTCCATCGCCGCATTCGCGAACTGATCCAGATCGCCGATCTGCTCGCCGCCGGCACGCCCGCGGCCACCCTCGTCCGGACGCTCAAGCTCAACCCGTACCGGGCAGAGATGCTCGCCAACCAGGCGCGGACCTGGACGCTACCGGAACTTGACGCGGCGCTGGCCGGCTTGCTCGAACTGGATGCCACGCTGAAGGGCCGCGACGGCGGTGGCGAGTTGCGCCGCCGCTCGGCCGTCGTCCTCTGGATTGCCGAACGGGTGCGCAAGCCGGGCGCGCGCTAGACGCGCCGCGACACAAAGGACGAGCTCGAGGGAACGGAGAGCGGGCCGACCTCAGTCGGCGCTGGACCAGGCCTGTTCCTGAACGACCAGATCGCTCTCGATTGCGAAAACGCAGCGTCCCTGGCCCAGATCGAGGAGCTCGATCAGCTCGGGGTCGATGTAGAGCTGGTGGCAGTCCTCGCAGAGGCCGCCCGGGATGCCGAAGCAGAGGCGTTCGCTCCGGTCGGGCAGGCGGAACGTCGTGTCGAAGCGCGTGCTAACGAGGCGCCTTCCGCAGCGTGGGCAGCATTCGCGAGCCCGTGACATCGCATTCGACCTCGGATCCGGCAACCAATCGGTCGCTCGATGTGGGTGATCCTAGGGCCGGGCGCCCGAAGGGCATATGAGTCACTCGTACCGTGTGATAGGTACTCGGGCCGTAGTCTGGTTGTGTGGTCCGGGGGTGCGATTCGGGCTACTTCGAACGGATAGTGCGCCGCGTCAACGACCTTTGCGTGGCGGCACCGGCCTCCTCCGAAAGCAGTACCAACCTGGTCGGGTAGGCCTCGGAGACTCCACCCGTCTCCTGATAGCCTTGCCGGATGAATCGCAGGAGAGCCGTCGGCATCGCGCTGGGAGCGATTTCGGGCGTGGCTTACGGCACCGGACCGCTCTTCGCCAAGAGCGTCTACGGCGCCGGCCTCGACTGGATCGCCCTCCTGGCATGGCGCTTCTTCTTCGCCACCCTGATCAGCTGGCTGTGGCTGTTCGCCCAGCCGAGGGCGCGCGCCGAACTCCGCCTGCTCGACCGCCGAACGACCGGGCGCCTGCTCTTCACCGGCGCGACCTTCGTCTTCACCGCGAGCGTGTACTACGCCGCCATCCAGCGCATCCCGACCTCGCTGGAGGCGCTTCTGATGTACGCCTACCCGGCGGTGGTCGCGGTGTTTTCGATGCGGCTCGGCTACCCCTTCCGTGGCCGACTTGCCTGGGGCTCGCTCGCGGTGGTTCTGTTCGGGGCGATTCTCACGATCGGGGGGATCGAGGCCGGCGTCGATCAACTCGGAATCGCAATCGGGGCGCTCTCGCCGCTGGCCTACGCGATCTATATCATCCTGGCGGCCTGGATGGCCGGCGAGCGCCCAGGTCAGACCGCCGACATGCGATCGAAGGGCAAGGGCGCCGAGGTCTCGCCGCCGGTCGCGGGAGCCGTGATGATGACGGGCACCTGGCTGACCATGCTGGTCATTGCGGCCGCCGCCCGCGAGCCCCTTTTGCCCTCTCAGATACCGATGCAGGCGTGGCCAGGCCTGTTCGGCATCGGCCTGTTCGCGGCCGCGATCGCGATCCAGGCGTTCTATGCGTCCGTGGCGCGGATCGGGGCGGCGCAGGCGTCGCTGATGGCCACGGTCGAGCCGCTCGTGGTCGTCGCCCTGGGCGTGGGGCTGCTGGGCGAGATGCTCACGCCGTTGCAGGTCCTGGGCGCCTTGCTTGTGCTCGCCGGCGTGCTGCTGGCGCAGGTCGCCACACCGTCCGAATCGCGTCCGACTCTGCTCGAAGAGGTCTAGCCGACCGAAGGCCCGCAGGCTTCCTCAGCCACCCTGTTTGTGCACCGTGGCTGTGCGATTCGGTAGTCACTCCAGGCGAGACGGGTAGTTGTGTCGAACCGACAGGGATTCGACACTCCGAGCCATGAACAACTTCGGCATCGATACCCGTGCTCGGATGCTCCTGGCGATGCAGCGATCCGCGGCGTTGAACCGCGAAGCCGAGATCTACCGTCTCACCCGATCGGACGAGCCCGTCTCCCACATTGCGAGTCGAGTGTTTCGCAGCATCGGCGCTCGCCTCGACCGGCCGTTCGCCGGGGTCCAGGGAGCGGTCTCGGCGGCTGAAGAGCCGTGTGACGATACCTGCCCGGACGGGGCTCCCTGCTAGCCTGACATCCAACCCAGGGCGGCCGCCTACCCGATCCCGGCGACCGCGCTCCGACGCTCCAGGAGCACCACGTCGCGCCATTGACCGGTCGAGTCACGGCCGATTCGCTCTCGGACCCCGACCCGCCGGAAGCCGTGTTTCTCATGCAGCGCCAGGCTGGCCGGGTTGTCGGCCATGACCCCGGCCTGTAGCGTCCAGACGCCCGCCGCCTCCGACGCAACCACGAGCGCGACCATCAACGCGTTCCCGACGCCGCGGCCCCGCGCGTTCGCGGCGATGTAGACGCTCAGTTCTGCCACTCCCGAGTAGACGGCGCGCGCGGAGTACCGGCTCAAGGCCGCCCAACCGACGAGCGCGCCGCTTCCGTCACGCGCCACCAACCGGCAATCGGGACGGTGGCCGTGATTCCATGCTTCCCACTCGGGCGCCGTCACTTCGAATGTGGCCAGGCCGGTCGCGATTCCCTCCTCGTAGATCGCCCGAACAGCGGGCCAATCGTCCGCGGTCATGCCCTCGATCGCTATCTCGCTCATCGGCCCAGTATCGAATCCCCGGCCCTCCGGCGCACGGCGCCGGTGCAACGTTTCCGGTCCGCAGGCCCACATCGGGCGCCGCTTCGGGTAATCTCTCCGGGCGAGGTCGGCCCAACTACACGGCTTTGCTGGGGAGGGAGAGAAGTCCGGTCATGGCGACCCTTTATCCGGAGGTCGAGCGACTGCGCGTCGCCCGCGACCGTCTCGTGCGGCTGCGAAGCAAGGTGGAGATGAGTCCGCCCCCGCCCGAGGACCTGCCGCGGTCTCGCGAGTGGGTCGCGCGCGAGACCCTGGCCCACATCGACGAGATGCTTCCGTACTGGATGGGAGAGATCGAGCGCATCATCGCCGCCCCGGCGGAGCAGGTGCCGTTCGGCCGCGTCCCGAGCGACCTGATCCGGCTCCTCACGGTCGACCGCGATCGAAGTCTGCCTGTCTCCGAACTTTACGCACGCCTGGATTTCCACCTCGAGCGCGTGGTCCGGCGGCTGCTCGAGCTCGACGATCGGCAGTGCGCTCGCCGCGGATACGACAGGAAACGGGGCGACATGACGATCCGGCAGATCGTCGACGAGATGCTCGCGGGTCACATCGAAGCGCACTGTACGCAGATGGCGGCGTCGCTCGAGTAGTCCCACACGGAAGCCGTCCGCCACAGCGAGGGAGACAGATGGCCGCAGCCAACGCCGCCGCCGCAGCGCCGGTCGCCGAGCCCGACCTCAAGAAGAGGCTGGCGCCGCTGTTGAATCCGCCTCGAGACCCGGTCCTCGTCGACGTCCCCGAGCTCGGCTACCTGATGATCGACGGCAAGGGGGCGGTCGACGATTGGGCCGGATACCCGACGCACGATCTCCAGAAGGCTTTTGCGGCGCTATACGGCCTCATCTACACGATCAAGTTCGCTCTCAAGCCCACCGGCGTGATCGTGCCGGTCTTGCCACTGGAAGCGCTTTGGGTCATCGGCGAGAACGGGGCCTTCGACCTGGACGTCCCGAAGGGGGAGTGGGGCTGGTGCGTGCTCATGGCGGTCTCGGACGACGTCACGCCTGCCGTCTTCGACAAGGGCGTGGCCGAAGTCCGGCGCAAGAAGGGCAACTCCGACGCGCTCGATAGGCTGCGTTTCGAACGCTGGCGCGAAGGGCGCTCCGCCCAGGTCATGCACGTCGGGCCGTACAGCGAGGAGCGCCCGACGATCGAACGGCTCCACGCCTTCATCGCCGAGCAGGGCCTGCGGCCCCGCGGCGCCCATCACGAGATCTACCTCGGCGACCCGCGCCGCGCCGACCCGGCCAAGCTCAAGACGGTGCTGCGCCAGCCGGTCGAATAGGAGCCGTCATCCCGGCCCGGACGCGCCTCTCCCCCGGCGGCTCAGGTAGTCGTGCCAGAAGAGGCGAGCCGCGACCGATCGCCACGGCCGCCACGGAGCCGCCAGCGCCTCCATCAGATCGGCGTCGGGCCGGCGATCGAGACCCTTGACCTC
>JADGQJ010000132.1 GCA_017881885.1 Chloroflexota bacterium | reverse complement strand
CCACGTCTCGATCGGCCAGGAAGCGACTTCCGTAGGCGCATGCGGCGCGCTGCGGGCCGACGACCACGTCACCAGCTCGCACCGCGGCCACGGCGACGCAATCGCCAAGGGCTTTGCGGCAATCCGGTCCATGTCAGACGACGCCCTCCGGGCCCGGGTGACCTGGTCGAAGGCAACGAGCACCGAGGGTCTCCTCGCCGACGCCCTCGAAGAGCACGTCTTCCGCACGATCGCCGAACTTTTCGGCAAGGAAGAGGGCTACTGCCGCGGACGCGGCGGCGGCATGCACATCGGCGACTTCTCGACCGGACATCTGGGCGCGAACGCAATCGTCGGCGGCAGCGTCCCGATCGCGACCGGCGCGGCGATGGCGATTCGCTACCGCGGCTCGGATCGCGTGGTCTGCTGCTTCGCCGGCGACGGTGCCTACGCCAACGGGGTCGTCCTCGAGTCGCTCAACTGGGCTTCCCAGGAGCAGTGGACGAACCACCTCGCCGGTGAGAAGGCGGCCGGCCTGCCGGTCATCTACCTGATCGTCAACAACCACTACGGGATGACCCATCGGACCGACGAAGAGGTGATGGGCGTCAACCACCTGGCCCGCCGCGCCGCCGGCTTCGCTCAGAACAACATGCACGCCGAGACGGTCAACGGCATGGATGTCCTCGCGGTCCGAGACGCGATCGAACGAGCGGCCGCGATCTGCCGCGAGGGGCACGGCCCGGTCCTCATCGAAGCGAGCACGTATCGCTATTACGGCCACTCGCTCTCCGACCCGCGCAACGAGTACCGGACGCGGGAAGAGGAGGCCTCCTGGCGGGCCGTCGACCCGATCGAGCGGCTCAAGGAGCAGCTGATCGCGGCCGGCGTTGCCGACGCCGCGGCACTTGCCGCGATCGAATCGGGAGCCCACGAGCGGAACGCACGCGCCGCCATCCGGGCTTCCAAGGCGACCGACCCCGCCCCCTCGGACCTCCTCAAGTACCTCTACACCGACACTGCCGCCGACGTCGTCCCCGAGGTGGATCGCGCCGTCGTCACTTACGCCGAGCCGCCCGTCGCAAAGCGCGTCAACGGCGTGATGTCGTACAAGGACGCTCTCCGCGAAGCGCTCGTCGAGGAGATGCAGCGCGACCGCCGGGTCGTGGTCTACGGCGAGGACGTGGCCGACTACGGCGGAGCCTTCAAGCTCACCAAGGACCTGCTCGAGGCGTTCGGACGGCAGCGCGTCTTCAACACGCCGATCTCCGAGGCCTGCATCTGCGGCACGGCGGTCGGGGCTTCTATGGCAGGGCTCCGACCGGTGGTCGAGCTCATGTACATGGACTTCGCCCTCATGGCGTCGGACCAGATCGCCAACCAGGCCGGCAAGTGGCACTACATGTCGGGCGCCCAGACCGAGGTTCCGCTCGTGATCCGCGCCTCCGTCGGGGCGGGCAAGGGCTACGGCGGCCAGCACTCACAGTCACTCGAGAGCGTGTTCACCCACATCCCCGGTCTGTACGTCATCTACCCGTCGACGCCGGCCGACGCGAAAGGGCTCCTCAAATCGGCGATTCGGACGAACAACCCCGTCCTCTTCGTCGAAAGCCAGGGCCTCTACAGCACCAAGGGCGTCGTACCCGAGACGGACTACGTCGAACCGCTCGGCGTCGCAAGGGTCGTCCGCGAAGGCACCGACGCGACCATCGTGGCCTGGGGTCCGGCCGTCCTCGATGCCCTGGCCGCAGCCGACCGGCTGAAGGCGGAACAAGGGGTCGAGACCGAGGTCATCGACCTGCGCAGTCTGGTCCCGCTCGACATGGAGACCGTTCTGACCTCCGTGCGCAAGACCGGCCGCTGCGTCGTCGCAGCCCAGGCCGTCCTCATCGGCAGTTTCGTCAACGAAATCGTCGCCCGGATCCAGATGGAAGTCTTCGACTACCTGGACGCTCCGGTCGGCCGGATCGGCGCCGCAAACGGCATCTCGCCGCAGGCCGAGGGCCTCGAGAAAGCCTTCCTGCCGAACGCCGGCGACATCTACGCGGCGGTGGCCGCGCTACTGTAGACCCGGCCGACAGCCGACTTCACGAGGCACACCATGGCGCATCCAATCCTGATGCCGAAGCCCGGCCAGATGACCGAGGAGTGCGTCCTCGTCGCCTGGCACAAGAAAGAGGGCGACCCGGTCAAGAAGGGCGACGTGCTCTTCGAGATCGAGACCGACAAGTCGAACATGGACGTGGAGGCCTTCGAGGAAGGCGTGCTCCTCAAACGCGTCGTCCAGGAAGGCCAGACGGTCGCGGTCAACGCCGTCTGCGCTTATGTCGGCGACCCCGGCGAGGCCATCCCGGACGCGCCCGAGGCCGTGGTAACGGCGGCCGTGGTAACGGCGGCCGTGGTAACGGCGGCCGTGGCTACCCCGGCCGTCGCGGCAGCGCCATCGATCTCCGTCGGGGAGGTACGTCTTCGCATCAGCCCGCGCGCCAGCCGATTGGCCGCGGACTCGGGCATCGATCCACGCACGATCACCGGGACTGGTCCGGAAGGACGAATCACCGAACGCGACGTCAAGGCGGCGGCCGTGGAAGCGGCCTCGGTACGGCCGCCGGCCCAAGCGGCAGCCGTCGCGACTCCCGCCGTGGCTCCGTCCGCGGCCCCTGCCCCGGCGGGCCCTCGGCCGACCGGGCCGGCGGTCTACGACTGGGACGCCTCCGACGCGCCGCCGCGCCAGATGAGCCGGATGCGCCGGGTCATCGCCGAGCGGCTGACGCTGAGCGCGACGACCGTCCCGCAGTTCACGGTAACGGTCGCCGTCGACATGACCAGAGTGCTCGCGCTCCGGACCGAGTTCAAAGCCGCCGGCAACGTACTCACCGTCACGGACTTCATAGTCTCGGCCACCGCCCAAACGCTGGCGGAGTTTCAGGACGTGAATTCGCGCTCCGACGGAGTCTCGATCTGGCCTCGCCGCCGCGTCCATGTCGGGCTCGCCGTCTCACTGCCCGACGGCCTGGTCGTGCCGGTGATCCGCGACGCCGATCGCCGCTCGCTCTTCGAGTTGCACACGCGTGCCGCGGAATTGGCCGAGGCCGCTCGAAACGGCTCGCTGACACCCGACGACATGACGGGCGGCACGTTCACGATCTCGAATCTGGGGATGTTCGGCGTCGACGAGTTCTGCGCCATCATCAACCCCGGCGAATCGGCGATACTCGCGGTGTCGAGCATCGTTCCCACGCCGATCGCCGTCGGCGACGGAATAGGGATCCGGCAGATAATGAAGCTGACTTTGACGTCAGACCACCGGCTCGTCGATGGCGAGCTCGCCGCCCGGTTCCTGAACGCGCTCCGCCGCAGACTCCAGGATGCCGACGCATTTCGAGGCGACGTGCTCAACGGCTGAGAGCGAGCGCATAACTGGAGGCGAAATGAACCGGACCGAACAGCTCGGATGGATCGGGCAGAGCGTATGGCTCGACAACATCACCCGCGATCTTCTGGATAGCGGGAGGTTGGAGCGGTACATCTCCAAGCTTTCGGTGACTGGTTTGACGTCCAACCCGTCGATTTACGACAAGGCGATCGGCGGGTCGGCCGATTACGACGAGGCCATCAAGCGACTCGCAGCAAGCGGCGCGAGCACCGAAAGCATTTTCTTCGAGCTTGCGCTCGACGACCTGCGCCGCGCAGCAGATCTGTTCCTGCCCGTTCACCGCCGCACGAACGGCGTCGACGGGTTCGTCTCGCTCGAGGTCTCCCCGCTTCTCGCCAATGATGCCGCGACGACCGCAAGCGAGGCGGTCCGCCTTTACGGCCTTGCCGGCCGGCCGAACTTCTTCATCAAGATCCCCGGCACCACTGCCGGTCTCAAGGCGATCGAAGAGACGATCTTCGCCGGCGTGCCGGTGAACGTCACCCTGCTCTTCTCCACCGACCAGTATCTGGCGGCGGCAGAGGCCTACACCCGTGCCATCGAGCGCCGCGTCGAAGCCGGACTCGATCCGTATGTCGCGTCGGTCGCGTCGGTCTTCGTGAGTCGCTGGGACGGTCCGCTCGCCGGCGACCTGCCGCCCGATCTCCATCTCAAGCTCGGCATCGCAGTGTCCCACAAGACATACGGCGCCTATCGCGCGTTGCTCCAGAGCGATCGCTGGCAGCGACTCCTCAACGCCGGCGCGCGGCCGCAGCGGCTTCTCTGGGCAAGCACCGGGACGAAGGACAAGAAGGCCTCCGACGTCCTCTACGTCGAGGCGCTCGCGGCTCCTCTCACGGTCAACACGATGCCCGAGGAGACGCTGCTCGCCTTCGCGGACCACGGTTCGGTTGCGCCTTCGATCGTGCCCGGTCCGGAGATCACCGAGGGGACGCTGGTGGCCGGCGTGAACAGCCAGAACGAGGAACTGCTCGCCCAGTTCAAGTCGGTTGGGGTCGACATCGACGATCTCGGACGGCGCCTCCAGGAGCAGGGCGTCGAAGCCTTTGCGACGGCCTGGAAGTCTCTTCTTACGAGGATCGAGGAGACGGCCGCGGCCCCAGTGGCGCGCTGACCTCTATCTCTCCGCCGGCGCGCGTCGCGCGCAGGAGGCGTCGGCGGCCATGGCCGGAAGCCCAGGCCGAGACGGGGTTCAACCCGAAGCAGGCGGCCGCCAGGTCGCTACACGGGAGAGCCGTGGCCGTGCGATGCTACAGAGGGAATGGTCTGCGGCCCTCGGTCTCGTGGGAGTCTGTCCCGCATGCCCGACACGTGCGCAGCGACGAATTCGTGTTCGGCGGGTAGCGCCCGGAACGAGCAACGGAGGCCGATTTGGCTGGCAAGGCCCGAGCCGCGGGCTATCGGGCTTTTGATTGGTTCGTAGCGCGTATCGTGTCTCGACTGCCGGAGGACGAGGAGCTGACGCCTCATCCGACTCGTCCGACCGAACTGGGCGAGGTGCCGGCAGCCGCCTGGTCGCAGCTGGCGAAGTGCTGCGGCGACCTTACCTTCGATCGGGTGCTGATAATCCCCGGTACGCGGAAGCGCCCCTCGAGGTGGCGCCGACCCGCGCTACGAACCCGAGTTGTCGCGTTTGGCTCCAAAGCCGTCGGGCAGTGGACTGAGGACGACGGCGACGGCGCCGTCGAGTTCATACCGCTCGGCGATGTGCGGGCCATCGACGACAGGCTCATCTTGCTGTATGGACGTCTCTCGGTGATCGGGCAGCACAGCCGGATCGTCGTGCAGTACAACTCCGTGGCCAGACGACAACTCCGCGAAAGCATCCTGTGGCTACGGCGCAAGGTGGCCGGGGCCCAGTTCGCGACCCTGCGAAACTTCGTCTGGATCGGAGACAAGGGCGACGAACGCCCCGAGACGGAGCTCCCGCACAAGTGGGCGTACATGCTCGGCTGCCGCGACGATCTCCGCATCGACCCCCCGCCGAATGAGATGGTCGCGGTGGGCGACGTGACCCAGATTGGCCGGTCTCGCGGACCGGCGACGGGTATCGCCTTGCTTGGGCCGCGCGAGTTCGTGATTGCCGCCGAACTGCCGGACTCTCTCCGCGCTTCTCGCTATGGCGTCGATCTAACAGTTGTTCCGCGGTGCTTCCTGGGCGACGTTGGCTGGAGCCGCGGGAATCTGCTCATTCGGCTGCGCGAGGGTGACTACGTGCCGGGCGGCCCCTCTATCTCGCGGCCGCTGGATGAGCGGCTCTACCAGGCGATGCGACAATCCTTCGGCGACGCGGTCACCTGGGCCTGACGCCAACCCGGATTTGCCTGACCGGCCCGGGGCGGTCGCCGGGAACAGCGGCGCGATCGTGGAGGCAACGGCGGCGCGCGTTTTCGCCGGACTGTCGCTTATGTGTCCCGATCTGCCTGGTGGCGTGCTTCCTGCCGGGGATCCCCCCGGCCTTCCCGAAGTCGTACGGAGGGGCCCTCGATTCCTCGAGGGCCCCTCCAATCCGGTTGTACCTAGGTTACTTGTAGAGAACGGCCTGAACGTCGGCGTTGTTGATGGTGGTCTTGTCGGCCCAGAGGAAGCCGGTGTCGACTACCTTGTCGAACGTGGTCTGGCCCTTGATGGCGAGCATGGCCTCAACGACGCACTTCGCGCCGATGCCAATGGGGTTCTGCTGGACGGCGCCGAACTCGAGGCCGGAGTTGATCGCGTCGATCTGCTTCTGGCCGGAGTCATAGCCGATGATGGTGAGCTTGGTCTGGTCGAGGTGAAGCTCGGTCACGGCGTTGAGGACGCCGCCGATGCTGCCTTCGTTGCCGCCGAAGAAGCCGTTGATGTCCGGGTTCGCGGAGATCATCGACTTGGCGAGGTCGGCCGATTTGGCCAGGTCGCCACCGCCGTACTGCGGGCCGATGAGCTTGATGTTCGGGTACTTCGCCTTCATCTCGTCGACGAAGCCGGTACCGCGGTCGATGCCGGTGCGGCTGGTCTGGTCGTGGATGATTATGCCAACCGTGCCCTTGCCACCGAGCTTCTCGCCCATCTTGTCCGCGGCGAGCTTGGCAGCCGCGATGTTGTCCGTGGCGACGGTCGTGAGCGGGATGTTGCTATCGACGCCGGAGTCGAACGCGATGACCGGGATGTTGGCATCCTTGAACTTCTGGAGCGTCGGGCCCGCGGCCTTGCTGTCCAGCGCCGCGAAGCAGAGCGCAGCCGGCTTCTTGGCGAGCTCGGCGTTCAGCATGTCCATCTGGGGCTGAACGTCAGACTCGGTATTCGGGCCCATGAAGTTGACGGTCGCGCCTTCCGTGGCCGCCTCGTCCTCGGCACCCTTCTTGACGGCCTGCCAGAACTGATGCTGGAAGCCCTTCGACACGATGGAGATATACGGCTTGCCGGCCGGTGCGGAAGCCGGTGCGGCCGTTCCCGTGCCGGAGCTACAGGCGGCGGCGAGCATGGCAACTGCCGCTAGGCTGAGCAATCGCTTCATCTAATTCCTACCTCACTCCTGTGGATTGGTTTCTACCTTTTGCCGGGCCCTGTGTGGGCCCGGCCATAAGGCCGACGAAAATGGACCTACGCCCGTTGACGGCGGCGCAGGTTGTCGATGTAGACCGCGGCGATCAACACGCCGCCTGTCACGACGATCTGCCATTCCTGGGCAACGTTTACGA
>JADGQJ010000038.1 GCA_017881885.1 Chloroflexota bacterium | reverse complement strand
CGACGCATACCGCCTGGAGCTCGAGAACATGAGCGCGGCGATCCTGGGGGATGCGAAGCCGCTGCTCGGCCGGGCGGACGCGCTGGGCCAGGCGCGGACAATCGACGCGCTCTACCGGTCGGCGGCTTGGCGCTCGGCGGTTTCGCTGGAAGGCTGACCGGGGCGCCAGATCCTGGCGGGCGCAGGCGCGGCCGCAAGTCGACGAAGGCGCGCAGGGCGCAACGATCTGAGCGTCGGGCGGCGCCGTAGACCTCACAAGGAACCGCGGCGCGGTATTCCGCGTCGGGGCAGCACCAGGCGCCAACCCGTCCGGCGCCCGGCCGAAACGCCAGTTCCAGCGAGGCCACCATGCGCAAGCTCCTTCCGCTCCTCGGTACCTGCCTGATGGTCGCCGCGTGCACCGGCGCCGGCGCCGGGTCGCCCACGCCGGTCGGCTCCCCCACTCCGCCCGCAACCCCGGCGGTCCCGCCCGGTTACAACGTCGCCACAGACCCGAACATGCTGATCCTGCGAATCGCCTCCGGCGGCGGCTACATCGCTCCGAGCTATCTGCTCGCGGCCATGCCCGAGTTCGCCCTCTTCGGCGACGGCCGGATCATCGTCCCCGGACCAGCCGACGCCATTTACTCGTCGCCGCTCCTGCCCAACCTGCTGGTCGCCCGAGTGACGCCGGCCGAGATCCAGAAGATCGTGACCGCCGCCGATGCCGCCGGGCTGCTTGGACCGGACGCGACTTTCGACGTCTTCGGCATCGCCGACGCGGGCACGACCGTCTTCACCTCGGTCGTGAACGGGAAGGCGCATCGGATAAGCGCCTACGCCCTCTTCGAGGCGGGAGGAATCGGAGGCCACGGTCCCGTCGGCGGCCCGACTGCCGACCCGGTTGTTGCTGCAGCTCGCGCAAAGCTTTCGGCATTCAGGGCCCAGATGACGGACCTGGCGACCTTCCTCGGGCGGCCCGTGAGCGAGACAGAGGCATACGTGCCGGCGGGGATGCGTGCCTTTCTCACCGCCCTGGGTCCTGCGGATCCGGCGCAACCCACGGATCCGGGACAGCCCGCAGTCCAGGTCGTTGTCTGGCCTCTGAGCGCGGACCCGGCAACGGCCGGCCAGCCGACGACGGTCGAGGGAACCGTTTGCGTGCTCCTGACCGGCAGCGACCTTTCGAGCTTCATGGCCGTCGCGCGTACCGCAAACGCGGCAGCCATGTGGACGTACGGCAAGGCTCGCTACGCAGTCATCGTCCACCCGCTCTACCCGAACGAATCGAGCTGCGCCGGCAGCTCGCTCTAGCGCTCCTCTGGCCCGATCGAATCGCCGCGCGGGCCACCGGCGGCTGATCGATTGCGCCAACCGAATCGTGGCGGCGGCCCACAAACCGGCCTCGGCTCGTGTACCTTCGAAGGCGCGCCGATGGAGGGCCGCGGCGGCCCGCTCAACACGGCGCAACGAGCGAGGTGCCCCGATGGCCGCGGATCTGATCGAGCTGTCGGACGCCGGGTGGAAGCGCCACGACTTCTACATGCGTCTCGCGATGGTGGTCGAATCCGGCGCGAAGTGCCTAGGGTCGCGGGTCGGCGCCGTCATCGTCCGCGACAACCGGGTCCTGGGCAGCGGTTACAACGGCACGCCGGCCGGCTATCCCAACTGCACCGACTCGGAACGCGGCTGCCGGCGATGTGCGATCCGGCGCGAGCAGCCCGACGCCGCGCTGTCGGGCAAGCTCTACGACATCTGCCTGTGTGTCCACGCCGAGCAAAACGCGATGCTCACGGCCGCGCGTTTCGGGACCGCGCTCGACGGCGCCTTCCTCTACACCACGGTTCAACCGTGCTTCAACTGCCTCAAGGAGCTGATGCAGGTCCGGCTCTGCGGCGTCGTGTTTCGGCGCGAATGGGAGGCCCGACATCCCGACTACGCCTGGGTCTCCAGCGAGTACGACAGCCTGGTCGAGCATTACCGGTCGAACGGCAACCTGTTCGCCCGGCTGGCCCAGGTCGAACACCTCGACGCCGTCCAGCTCGAACTCGGCCGCCCGAGCTGACCGGGCGCAGCGGCGGCGCGCGGCCACTGCATAACGTTCGTAGGGCGGGAATCTTGCAGGAATGCGGCGAATGGCCGGCTCCCGGCCGCGCTTCGCTGCCACGCCACGCTGCCCCGACCCTCAGGCGATCGAGATCATGCGCTCCAGGGCACGCCGCGCCTTGGCGGCAACGTCGACGGGGACCTCGATCGGATGGACCCCGTCACGGAGCGAATCGCGCACCTTCTCCAGCGTGATCAGCTTCATGTACTGGCAGATCGCCTCTCGGTTGACCGGCACGAATCGCTTGGTCGGCGCCTTGAGGGCCAGCCGGTGGAGGATGCCGACTTCGGTCGCGATGAGGAAGGTGTCGGCCTTCGACCGTTCGGCGTAGGTGACCATGCCTTCGGTCGAGAGGATGTGGACGTCGTCACCCGCGGCCTCGAGGACCTGGCTCGTGCAGCCGCATTCGGGATGGACGAGCAGCTCGGCCCCGGGCTCGTCACGATGCCAGCGCTCCACGTCTGCCGCCCGGATGCCGGCGTGCACGTGGCACTCCCCGAGCCAGATCGTGAGCTTGCGGCCGGTCACCCGCTGCAGCCATAGCCCGAGGAACATGTCGGGCAGGAAGAGGATCGGGAGATCGCGCGGAATCGATTCGATCACGGCCCTGGCGTTGCCGGAGGTGCAGCAGTAGTCGCTCTCCGCCTTCACGGCCGCAGTCGTGTTCACGTACGACACGACGACCGCGCCCGGATGCTCGGCCTTCCAGGCGCGCAACTGGTCGGCGTCGATCGAATCCGCGAGCGAGCACCCGGCGGCCAGGTCCGGCAGAAGCACCGTCTTCGTCGGGGAGAGGATCTTGGCGGTCTCGGCCATGAACGAGACGCCGCAGAAGACGATCGTCGATTGCCGCGCGGCGGCAGCAAGCCGGCTCAGCAGCAGCGAGTCACCCACGTGATCGGCGACGTCCTGGACTTCGGGGCGCTGGTAGCTGTGCGCCAGGATGACGGCATTTCGCTCGCGGGCCAGCTCGCGTATCTCGGCCGCCAGCGCCGGGAAAGTCGCCGGGTCGCCGGGCGGCGCTACGGGAATCGCGAGGGCGGTGGATGCCCGGGCGGCCGCCGAGGTTTCCGCGGCGCCGGCTTCGGCAGCCGACGTTGCCGCGACCGACGCGTCGGCCTCGTGCCGGCCGGTCGAACTCACCGCACGACCTCCAGCGAGACGTCCAGCGACTTCGGCGAGTGGGTCAGCGCCCCCATCGATACGTAGTCGACGCCGGTCTCTCCGACATGTCGGAGATTGGACAGCGTTATCCCGCCGGAGGCCTCCGTCTCGACCGGGCCGTTGGGAGCCGCGCGGCATAGCGCGACGGCCTCCCGCATCTGATCGATCGACATGTTGTCGAGCAGGATCCGATGGACGCCGGCCCCGATTGCCTCGCGAACGTCGTCGACCGTCTCCGCCTCGACCTCCAAACGCAGCCCCGAGCCGGCTTCGCGCAGGCGGGTCACAGCGGCCGCGATTCCGCCGGCCAGACGCAGGTGGTTGTCCTTCACGAGCAGCGCCTCGCCCAGGTTGAGACGGTGGTTGGTGGCGCCGCCGCACCGCACCGCGTACTTCTCTAGGTCCCGCAGCCCGGCGGTGGTCTTGCGCGTGTCGAGCAGCACGGCCCCCGTGTCCTCCAACTCCGCCACGCAACGCGCCGTCAGAGTGGCGATCCCGGACAGCCGGCCGAGCAGGTTCAACGCCGTCCGCTCTCCGGCAAGGACCGCCCGCGCCGGACCGCCGATGCCCGCCACTTCAGCCGGGACCGTCGCGATCCTGTCGCCGTCAAACCGGAGGGCCGTCACGACGACCCGCAAATCCAGAGCGGCGAATACCGCCGCGACCACGCCCAGGCCGCAGATGACGCCCGGCTCCTTCTGCAGGAGCGTCGTCTCGCACGTGTCGTCCGGTCCGAACAGCCCCTCGCTGGTGGGATCGCCCAGGGCGAGGTCCTCGGCCAATGCCGCAGCCACGACCCGCGCCACGGCCGCAGCATCGGGCGGTCGGATCTGGCGAGGTGCCGGAGTCGGAGCCGCGGCGCCACTCCGGTCGTCGACGGACGCGGTGACGGCCGCGGTGCCGGTTCCCGCGAAGGCGCGCGCGGGGATCCGGGCAGGCGTCGTCAACTCCAGCGCTCCAATGTCAACTCCTGCCCCGGCCGGAGGACGAAGTGACCTTCGAAGGCCGGGTCGGTGGTGGGGGCATCGATACGGTAGTGGACTCCGCGACTCTCCCACCGGGCCACCGCGAAGCGGGCCACGAGCTGCGCCACGACGTCCTGGCTCAGGGCCAGGTGCGCCAGATCCGCCGGGTCGCGCATGACGCCGGCCTCGCGCCAGACCTGGTCGCGGAGCTCCTGTGAGGCCCTGCGCTCTGGCGGTGGAGCGAGCGGCATCTCGGGGCGCGTCGGTATCGCGGGCTCGTCCAGCGCGGCCAGGGCCGCCCGACGCCCGAAGACCAGGCACTCCAGCAGCGAATTCGAGGCGAGCCGGTTGGCCCCGTGGACGCCGGTGGCGGCGGTTTCCCCGGCGGCAAAGAGGCCGGGAATGTCGGTCCGCCCGACGAGGTCCGTGACCACTCCGCCGATCGTGTAGTGGGCGGCCGGAGAGACCGGGATCGGCTGGGTCGCCGGATCGAAGCCGGCCTTCTCGATCTCGATCATGAGACCCGGGAAACGCGCCCGGTCGACCTGAC
Organism: Chloroflexota bacterium; assembly: GCA_017881885.1. Classification (GTDB taxonomy): domain Bacteria; phylum Chloroflexota; class Limnocylindria; order Limnocylindrales; family CSP1-4; genus Fen-1039. Next base: position 12,947 of record JADGQJ010000038.1, on the reverse strand, counting down.
GCAGGTCAAGCCAGACCCGGCCCTTGCGGACCATCGCCCGCGCGACCTCGTCCCGAGGCGCCAGCTCGTCCACGAACCGCTCGCCCTTGTCGTCCAGGAGCGTGGCCCCGTCGCCCCGCAGGGCTTCGGTCAGAAGCAGCCGCGATCCGGCGAGCACCGTCGGATGGAACTGCATGAATTCCAGATCAGCCACGGCCGCCCCGGCGGCGAATGCGATCGCGATGCCGTCGCCGATCTGGCCCTCCGGATTCGTGCTGCGCGCCCACAGCGCCGCCGCGCCGCCCATCGCCAGGATCGTGGCCCGGGCCGCGATCGGGCCGTCCGGCGTCACGACACCCAGACATCGCCCGCCGTCCGTCCAGAGTGCCAGCGCATTCGTGGCTTCGCGCGTCGAGATCTGATCCATACGAGCTGCCATCCGGCCCAACAGGCTCGTCACAGCCCAGCCGGTGGCGGCTCCCTCCACGCTGGAGACCCGCCTCCGCGAGTGCCCGCCCTCGAGGCTCAACTCCGGGTCGAACGGCACGCCCATCGCGATCAGCTCGCGGACGCGCTCCGGGCCTTCCTCGGTCAACACCTTCACCGCGCTCGGCCGGCACAGCTCGCGGCCGGCCCGCTCAGTGTCGACGGCGTGGAGGGCGGCGGTGTCGTCGTCCCCGACCGCGCCCGCGATCCCGCCCTGCGCGTGCCAGCTCGACGAGTCGGGCGCGTGGCCCTTGGTGAGGATCAGCACTCGTGCGCCCTGCTCCGCCGCAGTCAGAGCGGCCGTTAGGCCGGCTGCGCCGGCTCCAACGACGAGAAGATCGCACGCCGGATCGGGCACTCGGCTACTGCTCTCTTCGCAGCGAAACGGCCCGACGGTAGGAGGCCTCGTACTGCTCCGCCGGACCTGCCTCCCACGACCAATCGATCGCCATACCGCGGTCCTGCAGATCGGTCCAGGCATCGCCGCCGGCGTGGAAATGCGACATGGCCCGAGCGCAGGCGTCGAGCAGAGCCACGGGCGTCGGCTCATCGAAGACGAAACCCGTTCCGTCCTCCGGCGCCGCATCCACATCGACGACAGTGTCGGCCAGGCCGCCGGTTCGATGGACGATCGCCGGCGTGCCGTAGCGGAGCGCGATCATCTGGCCCTGACCGCATGGCTCGAAGCGCGACGGCATCAGGTACAGATCGGCGCCGGCGTAGATTCGCCGCGCCAGGGCCCGGTCGAACGTCTCGAGGACCGCCACCGAGTCCTTCCGCTTGGCGGCGAGAGCGCGGAGGCCGGCCACGAGCTTGAGATCGCCGGTGCCCAGGACCACGATCCGGGCGCCCTCGACGAGGAGATCCCTCGCGGCCCCCGACAGCAGGTCGAAGCCCTTCTGCGGATCGAGCCGCCCGATCATGCCCAGCACCGGCCGGCCGTCGTCGGGATCGAAGCCGATCTCGGTCAGAAGCGCGCGGCGGCATGCCGCCTTGCCGGCCAGGTCGCCTCGCGAGTAGGTGGCCGCCAGCGCCTGGTCCGTTGCCGGGTCCCACATCGCGGTGTCCAGACCGTTCAGAATCCCGCCGAAACGGTGGCCGAGCCCCGAGAGCACCTTCTCCATGCCCATCCCGAAGTCCTCGCGCAGAACCTCGGCCGCGTAGCCCGGGCTGACGGTGTTGACCAGCTCGGCTCGCTTCACGCCTTCGCGCAGGAGCAGCAGCCCGTCCGCATGGGGACCCACCAGCTGGGCGATCTCGTCGGGTCCGAACAGGCCGGCCAGCTGCTTTCGTGAGAGCCAGCCCTGGTAGGCCATGTTGTGAATCGTGACCATGACTGCCGCGGCCGAGATCCGCGGGTAGCCGGCGTAAGCCAGGTCGCGCAGCAGAACAGCCGGCATCGCCTGCCAGTCGTGGAGGTGAAGCACGTCCACGGGCCGTTCGTCGTCGAGAAGCGCCTCCAGCGCGGCGCGGCACAGGAGCCCGAAGCGCCAGCCGTTGTCCGGGTAATCGCCGTCGTCGTCGCCGTAGTAGCCGGCGCGATCGAAGGCGGGCGGGTGGTCTATCAGGCGGACGCGATAGCCGCGATCCTCGAACTCGACGAGTTGGACCTCGGTGACGCCTTCGGGCGCCCGCGGGTCGGGGACGGCAAGCGGAGTGCGCGTCGCGTTTTCGGGCACGGTGACGCCCCGGTACATGGGCAGGAACACGTCGACCGGCGGCTCCACGCAGGCCGAGACGCCGCCCGGGATCTGACCGGTCACTGCGCCTGTCCCCGCCCAGACCTGGGACTGCACGACGTGATCGCTGGGTGGCTTCTCGTCGCAGATCGCGCCCACGGCCCGTGCCAATGCATCGACGACATCCCCGAGTCCGCCGGTCTTGGCCCACGGCTCGCATTCGGCGGAGATGCAGACGACGCGCATCCAGTGGCTCCTATGTGCGGGGCGACGTGCGAGCAGCGGGCGGCGCGCGGACGAAGAGCCGGCAGGTCGACGCCGCTTGCCGATCATGGTAGTCGCAGCAGCGCCGAAGAGCATCAGGAGCCAATCATTCGGCCCGCCGGATGCCCGACGACCGTGGCCGCCCTGTCGGATATGATGCGTCGCAGATGGAGCCTGTCCGCGTTCCCACACTACCGGGCGCATCTTTCCGGCTGCCTCCGCAGCTCGAGGGATTGCGCCGGCTCGCCTACAACATGTGGTGGAGCTGGAACCCGCGGGCGCGGGCGCTCTTCAGCCGCATCGACGGCCTTGCGTTCTCCCGCTACCGCAACCCGATCGAAGTCCTGTCGCAGCCGATCGCCTGGTCGGATCTGCTCGACGACCCGGCCTTCATGGCCGAATGCAGCCAGGTCCTGGCCGATTTCGATCGCTACATGGCCGGCGGCAAGGAGCACTGGTTCAACCGCGAGTACGGCGCCTCGATCAAGGGCCCGATCGCCTACTTCTGCGCCGAGTACGGCTTCCACGAGAGCGTCGGAATCTACTCCGGCGGCCTGGGCGTTCTGGCCGGCGATCACATCAAGACCGCCAGCGACATGGCGCTGCCGTTCGTCGGCGTGGGGCTGCTGTACAAGCACGGCTACTTCCGCCAGACGATCGACGCCGACGGACACCAGGAGCACGCCTACCCCGACTACGACCTGAACCGGCTGCCGATCCTGCGCGTCGTGGGCGCGGACGGAGATCCCCTGACCGTCCACCTCGAGCTGCCGGGTCGGATGCTCGCCACCGCGGTCTGGTGCGCCCAGGTGGGTCGTGTCCCGGTGCTGCTCCTCGATACGGACATCCCCGACAACGACGAGTCAGACCGGCCGATCACCCACATCCTCTACGTCCGCGGGCGCGAGATGCGCCTCCACCAGGAGCTGGTCCTGGGCGCCGGCGGCGTACGGGCCATCAAGGCCCTGGGCATCGAGCCGGCCGTCTGGCACCTCAACGAAGGCCACTCGGCGTTCCTGCTCGTGGAGCGAACCCGCGCCCTCGTCGAAAAGGGAGTGGCGCTGGAAGAGGCCCTGGAGCGAACCCGCGCCAACAGCGTCTTCACGATCCACACTCCCGTCTCCGCCGGCAACGAGCGCTTCGATCCGGATCTCGTTCGGCGCATCGCCGGGCCGCTCTACGACGGCGACGGGCGCAAGGGGACCGGCGGCGTCCCGATCGAACGGGTCCTGGAGCTGGCCCGCGGCGTCGACGGCGACCAGCGCCAGCTGGACATGACCGCTCTCTCGCTGCGCCTCTCCAACTCCGCCAACGCCGTCAGCAAGCTGCACAGCGTCACCGCCAACAACACGTGGCAGGGCCTGGGCAACAAGCAGATCCTCGCCGTCACCAACGGCGTCCACATTCCGACCTGGGTCGGCCAACCGATGGGCGAGCTGTTCGAGCGCTATCTCGGCTCCCAGCTTGACAGCCTCGACGCCCGCAACGGCTCGGAGCGGTTCTGGGAGCGAACCGACCAGATCCCCGATGTGGAGCTGTGGAGCGCGCACCAGCGCCAGAAGCTCGAGCTGATGATCTTCGCCCGCAACCGGCTGCGGCACCAGTTCGCCCGCCACGGCGAGGCACCGGGCGTGCTGGAGGAGCTGGAGTCGGTCCTCGACGTCGGCGCGCTGACGATCGGCTTCGCTCGCAGGTTCGCGACATACAAGCGAGCCGGGCTGATCTTCTCGGACATGGACCGCATCTCGCGGCTGTTGTGGAACAAGGATCGCCCGGTCCAGATCATCTTCGCCGGCAAGGCCCACCCCGCCGACCGCCCCGGCCAGGGCGTCATCCAGGAGATCTTCGCGCGATCGCGCTCGCCCCAGCTGCGCGGCCGCGTCTTCATCCTGGAGGACTACGACCTGCGCGTGGCGCGGTTCATGGTCCAGGGCGTCGACGTGTGGCTCAACAACCCGCGTCGGCCGCTGGAAGCATCAGGCACGAGCGGCATGAAGGCCGCGGCAAACGGCGTCGCGAATCTCTCGGTCCTCGACGGCTGGTGGGACGAAGGCTGGACCGGCGACAACGGCTGGGCCATCGGCGGACGCGAGACGAACCCGGACGAGGGCGCCCAGGACTACGCCGACTCGCAGGACCTGTACCGGCTCCTCGAACAGGAAGTCGTTCCGCTGTACTACGGGCGCGACGAGGACGACACGCCGACAGGCTGGACCGCCGAGATGCGGCGCGCCATCTCGAGCACGATCTGGCGGTTCTCGACGATGCGGATGCTGCACGAATACACCGAGCGGATGTACCTCCCCGCCGCCGGGGTCGAGGTCAGGCGGCCGGCGAGCCGCCGCAGCGCCGCCGAGCCCAACTGAGCGCGGCTGAGCCCCGATCGTGGCCGGCCGCGTCTCGCTCGCTCTCGTAATCCACAACCACCAGCCCGTCGGCAACTTCGGCTGGGTCATCGCGGACGTCTACGAGCATGCGTATTCGCCGATGCTCGAGGCGCTGGAGCGGCATCCCGGCATTCGCCTCGGCCTCCACTACACGGGCCCGCTGCTGCAGTGGATGGCCGAGAACCGGCCCGAGGCGATCGGGCAGATCCGCCGGCTCGTCGAGCGCGGCCAGGTGGAGATCGTCGGCGGCGGGTTCTACGAGCCGATCCTCGTGACGCTGCCAGATCGCGACCGCCACGGCCAGCTGATCCGCATGCGCGACGAGCTGGAGGGGCTGTTCGGCGGGCGGCCTGCGGGCGCGTGGCTAGCAGAGCGGGTCTGGGAGCCTTCGCTCGCGTACGACCTGGCCGCCGCCGGCTACGAATGGACGGTTCTCGACGACAACCACCTTCGCGCCGCGTCGATCCGCGAGGACGAGATGTGGGCGCCGCTGACGACCGACGACCGCGGCCGGCGCCTCACGGTCTTCGGGACGGAGCAGGGTTTGCGATATCGAATCCCGTTCCGGCCGGTCGAAGAAGTCATTTCGTACCTGCGCGAGCGGACCACGCCGGACGGCCGATTCGTGGGAATGATGGGCGACGACGGCGAGAAGTTCGGCGCCTGGCCGGGCACGTTCGACTATTGCTGGAGCCGCGAGCACTGGGTCGATCGGCTGTTCGAGGCGCTGGAGCGCGAGAGCGGCTGGCTCTCCACGGTGACGCCGTCCGAGTGGCTGAAGCGGCGCCCGCCGACGACCCGGGTCTACTTCCCCACTGCCTCGTACGTGGAGATGACCGAGTGGGTCCTCCCGCCGGACGAGATGCCGGTCTTCGCGGGGCTGCTCGAGCGCGCCCGCGAGCGCGGGCTGCCGGAGGCGCGGTTCCTGCGCGGCGGCTTCTGGCGCAACTACGCGGCCCGGTACCGCGAGGTCAACGACCTCCACAAGCAGATGCTGCGTGCCTCCGAAAAGGTCGACGCGATGCCCGACGGGCCGACGGTCTCGCGCGCCCTCGACCATCTCTATCAGGGCCAGTCGAACGACTGCTACTGGCACGGGCTCTTCGGCGGGATCTACATCGTCCATATGCGGATGGCGACTCTGTCTCACCTCATCGCGGCCGAGGATCTGGCCGATGCAGTGGTGGCGGCGGCCGGTGGGCGGCCGTTTGGGGCGCGGCTGGCCGACACGGACCTGGACGCGATCGACGAGGTCCTGGTCACGTCTCCCGGACAGACGGTCGTGGTGGATCTCAACGAGGGCGCCGCGATTTCGGCGTGGGACCTGCGGGCCAGCCGGGTGGCGCTGGGCTCGGTGTTGCGGCGCCGGCCCGAGGCGTATCACCAGCGGTTGGTGGATCACGATCGCGCGGCCGAAGTGGCGGCGCTCGGAAAGACGGAGGCCGAGGCGCTGGTCGAGGAGGGGGTGCTTCCGGGCGGCCACGCTGCCGCGGCCGCCACCGCAGCCGCGGGCGAGGCACCGAGCTCGATCCACGACATCGTCAACGTCAAGGAGCAGGGCCTGGCCGCATTCCTCCGCTACGACCGCCACGAGCGCAGGAGCGGGCTCGTGCATCTGCTCCCTGCGGACGGTGCCACTTCGGTCGAGCAGCTGGTCGCCGCCACATACGAGGAGCTCGGCGATTTCGTGGACGGCGCTTACGAATTGGAGACTTTGACGCCGGATCGCGTCTCCGTCCGGCGGCTCGGCAGTCTCACCGTCGATGGAGCGGCGACGCCCGTCGCGGTCGAGAAGACGTTCCGCTTCGGCGGCTCACGCCTGAAGCCTGCGCTGGAGCTGGCGACGACCGTCGAAAACCGCGGCCCGGCGCCGATCGCGTTCGAGCTCGCGGTCGAATGGAACGTCAACCTGCTCGGCGGCGGCCACAACCCCGCGGCCTACTACGAGACCGCCGACGGGGAGCGGGCGCCGCACGACGTCACGGGCGAGGTGCCGTCGGCCGCGCGCCTCGCTTTCGGCAACGACTACGAGGGCGTAGGGGTGGACGCCTCGATCGAGCCCGCCGCCCGCCTGACGTGGTATCCCGTCGAAACAGTCTCTAACTCCGAGGGCGGCTTCGAGCGCGTCTACCAGGGCAGCTCGCTGTTGCTCCGATGGCCCGTTTCGCTGGCCCCGGGCGAGCACGCCACGTTCACCGTCAGCCTGGCCGCGTCGCAGACCATCGACCACTCGGCCGACGAAGCCGGCTGACCAAGGCGGGCTAGGTCGTCGGCGGTTATTGTGTCGGGCTCGGCGTCGCGTAGTTGACTCTGCAGGCATGGACTCCGGAGGCCGGGCGAAAGCCTCGTCGGCACGAGCCTCGGCGCCGGGCTTTCGGAGCCCATCGACGTGCCCCCGAGTGGCCCAACTTGCAACTGTTCGGCCGGGCCGAACACGAAGTCGCCCTGCGGATGGGGATAGGCGGTCGAGGCGGAACGCCGGAGTCAAGGTTCCCGCGGAGAGGCAGTTCAGGCGGCCGAATCTGGCTCGAATCCGCCGAGTGGCCGGCTCCGAGCACCCCATTTGGAGCCTGGCCGACCCTTCGCGCGTTCGAAGCATGCCGGGAAGCGCGAAACGCGTTCGGCTAGTCCGAACATCTTCGAGATCGCCGGGATTTGCTCGAACTCCTCTCCAGCTCGAGAAGCGAAGCTACTATGCCCTAGCCGCTGCGTCCATCCTGGCGATGACGTCGCCGATCTGCTGCTGTAACAGGTCATAGCTCGCACGGATCTCGTCTTCCGGTGGGCCAGAGCGAGCTTGCTGGTACCCAAGGTCTTGCCAGATCGCATTCATGATCAGTCCGAGTTCCTCCATCGACAGCTCGAGCGTTGCCAGCTGGGGCTGGACCGACAGCACTTTCAAAGACAGTCTCCCTTCCTCGTAGGGCCACCATTCTCCTCGGTTGAGCCTCTCGGGGTCGGTCGCCGGGCAAACGAAAGTGACTCCCCGCGCGCCTCAACCAGTCCTGCCCCAAAGCCGCTACCTCGGCCGAGGGGCTCCCCCGCCGGCGCCACTCCGCTACCATCGGCCGCGTGAGTCGACCGCAGCTGGCCGTGCACGGCCACTTCTATCAGCCTGAGCGCCGCGACCCCTTCAGCGGGGAGATCGCGCCGCAGCCGGCCGCGGCCCCCTATCGCGACTGGAACGCCCGCATCGACGCCGAGTGCTACAAGCCCAACGCCGAGCGGGGCAACCTGCGCCACATCTCGTACGACCTGGGGCCGACGCTGGCGTCCTGGCTCAGGACCAACGACGCCGCCACCCACCAGGGTTTCGTGGACTCGGACGCGCCGCTCGGAGTCGACGACCGCGATCGCGGCAACGCCATGGCGCAGTCCTACCACCACGCCATCCTGCCGCTCGCCTCGATGGCCGATCGCCGCACCGAGATCCGCTGGGGCCTGCGCGACTTCGATCTTCGGTTCGGGCGCAGGCCGACCGGCATCTGGCTGCCGGAGACCGCCGTCGATCTGCCGACCCTTCGAATCCTGGCCGATGAGAAGGTCAAGTACACGATCCTCGCGCCGTGGCAGGCGGCGGACAGCCGGCTCGACACGGGGCGGCCGTATCGCGTGGACCTGGGTGGACGCCGCTCGATCGTGGTCTTCTTCTACGACGCCGCGCTTTCCGCCTCGGCCTCGTTCGAGTCGGACGCCACCATGAATGCCGACGCCTTCGCCCGCGACCGGATCCTGCCGCGGTTTTCCGGCCCGGGCTTCGCCGACGGGACGCCGGTCACGGCACTCATCGCCACCGACGGCGAGCTGTACGGCCACCACCAGAAGTTCCGCGACCTGTTCCTCGCACGCCTCGTGAATCCCGGCCCCGGCACGCCCGATCGCGGGTTCGACGTCACCACGGTCGGCCAGATCGTGGGCGGAACGCCCGCATCCGCGCTTCCGCTCACCAGAATCGCTGAACGGACCTCTTGGAGCTGCCACCACGGCGTGCTGCGCTGGACGGCCGAATGCCCCGATGCCGCCGACGGTCGCTGGAAGGGGCCGCTGCGCGCGGCTTTCGAGCGGCTCGCTTCGGCGATAGACGTCGTGGCGGAAGGCCTGGCGGGCGACTTCATGGAACCCGAGGCGTTGTGGCGGGCACGCGACGAGTACGTCGACGTGATCTTCGGCGCGGAGACTCCTGACGAATTCGCGCGCCGCCGGCTGCCGCTTGCGACGCCCGAGCAGCGCGAGCGCTTCCTGGTTCTGCTCGAAGCGGAGCGCTGGCGGCTGGCGATGTTCGCCAGCGACGGCTGGTTCTGGGACGACCCGGTTCGGCTGGAGACCAAGCACGTGATGTTGTGCGCGGCGAAGGCGGCACGGCTGGTCGACTCCGCCGCCGGCACGGACCTCGAACGCCGCCTGGTGGACGACCTCTCGCTGCTCAGCTCACCCTCGCGCCGCGTCGACGGAGCCGCAATCTATGCCGAGGCCCTGTCCGCCGCCGGCCAGCCGACGGCCTGAGGCCCGCGGCGCCGCCGATCGAACGGGCCGGAAGTGCCACTCGCGCGCCTGATAGACTCGCCTGAACTGACCGAGAGCAATCGGTCTTGAGCGCCGGCTCAGCTCGCAGCTTCGGAGTACCCGTGGCATTCGAGTTCCACGTGTCGAAGGCGGCTCGCGTCCGCTACCAGTTCGACCGAGCGCTATTCCAGACGACCGGCAACGTCATCATTCCGGACTTCCCGGCCGCCCGCGCCTTCGCCAAGCGCATGAACGACCTGGCGGACCCGACCCGCTACCCCGATCGCGTCGTCCACGCCGCCGAACTCAACGCCATGGGTCTGATCGACGAGATCTCGCATCACGCCATCGAGATCTACCGCCGCACCGTCAACTCGAACATCATGGCCGAGGCGATGGCGGCGCTCACAGCCCAGCTTCAGCCGGACCGGCTCGATCAGGCCCTGGTCCGCTTCGTCGAGCAGTTCCCGCCACTCGCCGTCTATCGCGACGGCCAGGATCCGGCGCTCTATCTCGAAGGCGAGACCGAGGGCCTCCCCAACCGCGAGATCGCGCTCGAAGAGCTGCTGCTGCTCTGGCTGGCGAACGTCAACCCGGCCTTCGCGACCTTCGACGAGCTGTTCGACGACAAAGACCTGGCCGAGCGGACCGACTACGACGATGTCATCGCCGGCCTCGAGGAGTTCTTCGACAACCAGCCCGGCTTCGGTGGGGAAGGCCAGTCTCTGATCGCGTTCCTTCGCGCGCCGGCCCTGGCCGAGCCGGACTCGCTCGCGGCCCAGCTCCGGTACATCCGAACCCGGTGGGGTCTGGTCCTGACGAGCTTCCTGGATCGCCTGATCGTGAGCCTCGACGTCCTTCACGAAGAGGAAGTCGCGCTGTGGATGCGGATGCATCCGACGCCCGGACCTGCGGCCAACACCGTCGGTCCCGGACTCGGCGGCATCGAGAACGAGTACGAACGCTTCAGCCAGGACCGCGACTGGATGCCGCGAGTCGTGCTGATGGCCCGGACCACGTACGTGTGGCTGGATCAGCTCTCCAAGCGCTACGGCCGCTGGATCCATCGCCTCGACGAGATCCCGGACGGAGAGCTGGACACGCTGGCCGGCCGCGGCTTCACGGGCCTGTGGCTGATCGGCCTGTGGGAGCGCAGCCGGGCCTCGCAACGCATCAAGCAGTGGCGCGGCAACCCCGAGGCCGCCGCTTCGGCCTACTCGTTGATGGACTACACCATCGCCGACGATTTGGGCGGCGAGGCGGCCTTCGAGCAGCTACGCAACCGCTGCTCGGCGCGCGGCATCCGCCTCTCGTCCGACATGGTCCCCAACCACATGGGTATCGACTCGCGCTGGGTCATCGAGCATCCGGACTGGTTCGTGCAGCTACCCGACGCCCCGTATCCCTCCTACTCGTTCACCGGCGGCAACCTCTCCGACGACGAGCGGGTGACGATCCAGATCGAGGACCACTACTGGGACGCGTCCGACGCGGCCGTCGTCTTCAAGCGAACTGACAACTGGAGCGGCGAGGCCCGATATATCTACCACGGCAACGACGGCACGAGCATGCCCTGGAACGACACCGCGCAGCTCGACTATCTCAACCCGGAGGTCCGCGAGGCCGTCATCCAGACGATCCTCCACGTCGCTCGCCAGTTCCCGATCATCCGCTTCGACGCCGCGATGACGCTCGCGCGGCGCCACATCCAGCGGCTCTGGTTCCCGGAGCCCGGGCAGGGCGGCGCGATCCCGTCGCGGGCGGAGCACGCAACCTCGCGGGCAGTCTTCGACGAGCGGATGCCCCACGAGTTCTGGCGGGAGGTGGTGGACCGGGTCGCGGCGGAAGTGCCGGACACGCTGCTCCTCGCCGAAGCGTTCTGGCTGCTCGAGGGCTATTTCGTCCGAACCCTCGGCATGCACCGCGTCTACAACAGCGCCTTCATGAACATGCTCCGCGACGAGGAGAACGCCAACTACCGGCGGGTCGTCAAGGACACGATCGAATTCGACCCCGAGGTTCTCAAGCGCTTCGTCAACTTTATGAGCAACCCCGACGAGCGGACGGCGGTCGATCAGTTCGGCAAGAGCGACAAGTACTTCGGCGTGGCCACGCTGCTGGCGACGATGCCGGGCCTGCCGATGATCGGGCACGGCCAGATCGAGGGCTTCGCCGAGAAGTACGGCATGGAGTACCGCCGCGCCTATCGCGACGAGAAGACCGACGACGCGCTGGTGGCCCGGCACGAGCGCGAGATCTTCCCGCTGTTCCATCGCCGGCACCTCTTCGCCGACGTCCGCGACTTCCTTCTATACGACGTGTACGACCCGGGCGGCTGGGTCAATGAGGACGTCTTCGCGTACTCGAACCGGGCCGGCGACGAACGCTCGCTGGTCGTCTATCACAACCGCTACGCCGAGGCGCAGGGCTGGATCAAGACGTCGGCGGCATATTCGGTCCCCGACGATGACGGTGGGCGAAGGCTGGTGCAGCGCTCGCTGGGCGAGGGATTGGGTCTGCACCCGGACGGCGAGTGGTACACGATCCTGCGCGAGCAGCGCTCGGGTCTGGAGTTCCTGCGGAAGAGCGCGGACCTGTGCCGAGATGGGTTCTTCGTGGACCTGCACGCCTACGGCTGCCAGGTCTTCCTCGACATCAGCGAGATGCACGACGGGCCTTCGGGCCAGCTGAGCCGGCTTGCCGAGCGGCTGGGCGGCGCAGGCGTGGCGAGCGTCGCATCCGCGCTGCGGGACATTCAGCTCGCGCCCCTCCATGACGCGGTCCGAGGGTTGGCCGGGCCGGAGGGCGGCGCGCTTCGGCGATTGACCGAGACTGGCGTGGCGCGGGCCGAGGTGGCGTGCATCAAGCCGGGCCGCGGCAAGAAGGCCGCGGCTGGGGTGGCGGCGCCCACCCACACCGCCCCCACGACCGCGATTCCGACGACTTCCAAGGAGTCCGAGGCACTACTCGCGGATGTCTCGGCTTCGGTAGAGCGGATTCTCCAGGCTCTCGTTGGCGTGACGGGCGCCACTGGCGACGTTGCCGCGGCAACTGCCACCTTCCGGCTCCGCGCCGAGGCCGCCCTTGCGCTTCAGGAGCTTGCCGGTTCCCAACGCCTTTGCGCCCATCTGGCCGAGTCGTCGACGTGGGCGGCGCTGTTCGGCCTTCTGGTCGGCGAAGCGATCGAATCGGTCGCCGATCCGGAGGCCTCCGGCGGTCGTGCCGCGGTCGACGAACTGCAGCTAGGCGCCGTCTTCGCTGCCGTATTCCGCGAGCTGGGCCAGGAGGACGCGGCGGCCTGGCGATTGGTCGGCCTGGTTCGCCTTCTGCGCCACCTCCCGCTTCCGAGCTCCGTGGCCAAGCTCGCCCCTGCCGATCGTGCCCCGGCCCTGGTTCGGGCGTTCGTGGCCGACGAGGGAGTTCGGCCGTACCTCCAGGTCAACGTCTGGGAGGGCGTGAGCTGGTTCAACCGCGAGTCTTTCGAACAGCTGCTGTGGTGGATGCTGACCCTGGATACGCTGGCGGCCGCGGCCGACAAATCGCTCGCGAAAGCCCGCCTTGGCGCGCGACTCACCGAGGCAGATCGCCTGACCGCCATACTCGCCCGAGCCGGCGAAGCGTGCAGCTACCAGCTCGACAAGCTCGAGGA
>JADGQJ010000131.1 GCA_017881885.1 Chloroflexota bacterium | reverse complement strand
GGCGTCGAAGCCCTGGGCCGTATAGGCCTGAGTGCTTCCGGCCGTGATCGTCGCCGGGTTCGGGCTGATCACGATGTGGTCGAGCGGACCTGCGATCACCGTCAGAGTGCCGCCGACATAGGTAATCGCGTAGTTGGTGCTCGTGAGCCCCGATGCCGTGACGGCGTATGAACCGATCGGGCTGAAAGTGGTTGCCAACGTGGTGAAGGTCAGTGTCCCCGACAGGCTTGCTGCCGTATCGAGGTTGACGAAGCCTACGTAGCCGACGGTGAAGGCCGGATTCGGGCTCCCGTATGTCTTCGAAGTCGACACGACGGTGATCGTCAGAGGAGCCTGGGTGACCGTGACGGTCCCCGCGACGTAGACGATGGAGTAGTTCGGATCTGCCGCGCCGGTGCAGCTCGAGGCGTAGGAGCCGACAGGGCTGGTGCTCAGGGCGACGGTGGTGCACGTGGGCAGCGTCGCTGGGGCGGTGTTCCCGTTGAGGAGGCCGGCATAGCTCGGAGTGATGGTCGGAACTGTGCCGCCGTAGGTCATCGTGCCGCTGCTGGCCGTGATGGTCAGGATTGGCTTCGCCGTGGCCGTGACAGTCGCGGAACCGGTGACAGGGGCGGAGTTGAAGGTGGCCGCTCCGTTCGCCGTGTTGGTCACCGAGCCGCCGACAATGTCGGCCTGTACGACGGTGTGGCTTGCGGTGCAGGTGATGACGGCTGCGGGGGCGAGGGTAGCCGGCAGAGTGCCGCAGCTGAGGTTGGTCACCGACGGATCGGTTACCGACGGAGTGTTGAGGGTGACGTTGCCGTCGTTTGTCAGCTTGATCGTGTATGAGATGACCTGGCCGGCGGCGTTGTATGTGGACCGATCCTGGGTCTTGGTGACGGTCATGTGCGGGGATTGGAGCACGTTGTAAGCGAAGCACCAGGCCTCCGTCACGCTGTCCGCAGCGGACGTTATCTGCTCCAGGTTGTCACCGTTGAGCATGTCGTTGTAGCAGCGGATTGAGCCGAACGGCGCACCTGTTTGGGTGACCTCGTTTACCCATAGGCCCGTGCCGCTACGGACCAGGGCGAGCTCCGTGGCGTTGAGCTGGATGGAAACGGTGCCGCCGGCTCCCGTCGTGTATGTCGAGACCAAGGCGCCGCCCTGGCCCGCCATGAACTGGAACTGCCAGCCTGCAGCGCCTATGCAGCCGGTTGCGGTGCTGTTGGCGACCGTGACAGGCTTCGTCGTGTAGTGAGTAGCGTCCAGTTCACTCCAGTGGCCGCCCGTGGCGTCATTGCTGTTCGGGTTCGTGTTAGCCGGCACCAAGGAATACGAGGGGCACAGCTGTTTCGTGAGCGTGACCCTGAACGGCACGTTCGCGACGACGATGGTGCCGCTGCCGGTGTTGGTGCTATTGACCGTCCCCGTGCACCCGCCATTGGCGTTGTCGTAGTCGCTGACCGTCAGAGTGAACGCGGACGAGCCGGCCGGCGTAGCTGCCGTCGTGCCGATCGTGACGCTGAAGGTCCCCGTCGTGGCCGGCCCGATGCTCACGCAAGTGGACGTGGCAAGCGTGACCCCAGCCGCCCCACCGCTCAGCGCCGTCGCTTTGAAGTAGCGAGTACTGCTGTTACTGGAGTTCTGCGCTGTGACCGAGAAGGTAGCCGAACCTCCGCGGACGACAGGGTTGGGACTCTGGCCGGCGCTGTTGACCGTCACCGTGCCGACCGCGGCCGACACGTTTCCGATCGAGGCCATGACCATGAAGACGCCGATCAGCGCACTAGCCGCACGCTTGAGCGTGTTCGAACCCCGCCGTTTGGACGACACGGTCGTATTACCTCCTGAGGATGGGACGCCAAATACGCCAGATGACCGGCGATGATTCACAGAGATATGTCTCCCCGAAATGCCTGGCCCGGGACTACCCACCCCGGCAGGCTGCGGAATCGTCGCAGGATCTGCGTGAATCTGTCTAGTACCTTTAGTCGCACGCTGTGGCTTCTAGGGGGGATTACGTTGCCGCACGGCAACGACAAACGGCTCAAGCCGCTCTGGATGCGGTCTATTGCGCCATATAAGGAGCGCGAGGGCAATTGGAGGCCGCGGATCCCATCCGGCTTCGCGAAGCCACTTAGCGGCCGGCACAGGCGCGTGATGTGGCCTGGTGCGTCCGATCCGCCGCCACAACGGGACGATTGAAGTGGGCTGCCGCCTCGCGAAGGCTATCCGCCCGCGCCGACGGGGCCCGTTGGCGGCTTGTAGCCCTCGGGGAGCTTCGGCGTAAAGCGGAAGCTGCCGGCCACGCCCGGTTCGGTGAGCTCGTGGGGCGCGAGCAGCTGGTCGAGATCCTCGGCACTGAAGATGCCCCGCTCGATCACGATCTCGCGAATCGTTCGGCCCTCGCGGACGGCCTGCTTCGAGATGTCCGCCGCCAGCGCATAGCCGAGATAGGGGGCAAGCGGCGTCGAGAGCGCCGACGAGCGCTCCATCAGCTCGCGGGCTCGTTCGCGGTTGGCCTCGATGCCGGTCACGCAGAACTCGGCGAAGGCGCGGCTCATGTTCGTCAGGATCGTGAGTGACTCGAGGGCCGTGTGGGCGATCACCGGCATCATGACGTTCAACTCGAGCTGACCTGCGGAGGCTGCCCAGGCGATCGTCGTGTCGTTGCCGATGACCCGGAAGCAAACCATCGACAGGCACTCGGCCATGACCGGATTCACCTTGCCGGGCATGATCGAGCTGCCAGGCTGAACAGCAGGCAGCGTTATCTCGGCGAATCCTGTCGCCGGACCCGACGACATCAGCCGCAGGTCCTCGCTGATCTTGATCAGATCGACGGCGATGCCGCGCAGCGCGGCCGAGACCTCGAGCATCGGGCGCATCGAGTGGGTGGCCTGGACGAGATTCTCCGCGCCGCGGAGCTTGTGGCCGGTCTGTTCGGCGAGGTTCCGGACGACAAGCTCGATGTACTCGGGTTCGGCGTTGAGGCCGGTGCCGACGGCGGTCGCGCCGATATTCTGCTCGGCGATCGAATCGGCGGCGGACTGCAGGCGATCGACTCCGCGGCGAAGCGTCAGCGCGTAGGCGGCGAACTCCTGGCCGAGCCGAATCGGAACGGCGTCCTGCATGTGCGTCCGGCCGGATTTGATGACGTCGTCGAACTCGCGGGCCTTCCGGTCGAACGCGGCAATCAGGTCCTGGGCGGCCGGCATGAAATCGCGAACCAGGTCCAGGGTCGCGATCCGCATCGAAGTCGGGAAGACGTCGTTGGTCGACTGAGCCATGTTGACGTGGTCGTTGGGGCTGACGACGGCGTAGTCGCCGCGCTTGCCCGAGCCGGCGCCGCTCGCGTGAATTAACTCGATGGCACGGTTGGCCAGGACTTCGTTGGCGTTCATGTTGTGGCTCGTGCCGGCGCCGGCCTGGAACGGGTCGATCCGGAAGTTGGCGATCAGCTCGCGCTGCTTGGCCAGCCGAGCGGTTTGGAAGCCGGCCCTCATGGGGTCGGAGCGGCCGGTCGATTCGAGCTCGTCATCGGCCGAAGGAGCCGACCAGAGAATCTCGTCCGCGGCCTCCACGATGGCGTTGCCGAGTTGCTTGGGCAGACGGCCCGTGGCCATGTTGGCACGTGCGGCGGCCTTCTTGACCTGGACGATGGCGCGCACGAGGGCCGGATGAGGCAGCGTGCCCGAGATCGGGAAGTTGTGGATCCCCCGTGCCGTCTGGACGCCGTAGTACGCAGAGTCGGGGACTTCGAGGTATCCGAGCGGGTCTTTCTCGACGCGGAACCCGACCCGGGGAGTCGGGGGAGCGGCTGGGGAGGCCGGAGTGGCGGGGCTGTCGGCCGGCTTGGGCTTCGGCTGTCCTGCGGCGGGGGTCATGGCGATGTGGCTCCTCGTTCGAGGCGGCTCCGCGCTGAGCGCGGTCGGGGCGCTGTTGTCGGTGGCGGGATTCTATCGCCGCCGTGCGCGACGGTACGGCCGGACGCGCCGCGCCATCGCTTCTTCGTTGCAGGCTGACTCCGATGCGCGGGCCGCGACGGCTGGCGTCGCCAGGCCCGAGGGGACCTATTGTCCGGCCCAATCCCGTCTACTCAACCCAAGACGTTCCCTGAGGTGAGCGGCATGTCCCATCTGGCCCCGGTCTTCCTGACCGTGCACGTGCTCACGGCCATAGTGGCGTTCGGACCGAGCTTCATCTTTCCGCTGATATCGCGAATGGCGGCCGAGGAGCCGCAGCATGGTTTGTTCGCGCTTCGGCTCATTCGGATGATCTCGCGGCGGGTCATGATCCCGGCCGCGCTGGCGATGCCGGTGAGCGGTCTGCTCTTGATCTGGGCGGAAGGGATCGACCTGCCGGCCACGCACTGGCTCCTGCTGGCGATGGGCCTGTTCGTCATCGCGGTCGGCTTTTCGATCCTGGTTCAGCTGCCCACGATCGAGCGCATGGTGGTTCTCGCCGGACGAATGTCGGCGGGCGGTGGGGTTCTGGCCGCGGGACCCGGCGCCGAACTGGCAACCTCCGCGCTGAGGGCGGTAGGCGGGACCGCGGCTACCGACAATCCGGCGGCCGCGATGGCGGCCCTTGGGGCCCGGGCTCGAACGGGCGGAATGGTGCTGGGTCTGCTTGTGATCGTGATCGTCACCCTCATGTCGACCAAGCCGGCCTTCTAGGGCCCCGGCCCCGGTGGTCTAGAATCGGCCGATCGAGAGTCGGGCGAATCGCGCCGACCCCCGCCATCGGAGGCGATCATCGACCGCGCGCCTTTTCTGCTGGGTCGCAATGCCGACAAGGTCATGGGCTTCGCAGTGGGCATGTTCGCCCCCGTCATCGGCGTGGTCACTACGACCATCACCATGGTCCTGTGGGCTCGGACCGACGACGAATACGAAGGCGGCCGGCGCCGGCGGCACGCCGTCTCGGTCGCGATCTGGTCCGTATTCGGCTCGCTGCTCACGATCGTGCTCGTCGGCACGTTGATCTCTGCTCTGATCGCCGCCGCGGCGCACAACATCGCCCCGACCGATTCGGCCCTGCCCCTGCCCTAGGGTCGCACTCAAAAATCGTGTATCCGGTCGACGGGTGAGACACCGGTACATTTCCGGCTGCCCGAACGGGTATATTCCCTGCGCTGGACCGGCGGCCCGCACGCGCCGGCCGGACGCGTCGTCCCCCGCGTCGGACTGCCCCGTCGCACGGACGTGTTGTCAGCAGTCGCGGCCACGAGGAGAGACCAGTTCGCCGGCGCTCTGCGCGCTTTCCGGCGAAGGGTCGGCCAGGCCGTTCCGAGGAGGTCCGAGTGACTCAACAGAAAGCGACTCGCGAGGATCAGATCCAGCAGGACGTTCGCGACCTGCATCACCTGGGTTATGCCCAGGAGCTCTTCCGCACCATGGGCGGCTTCTCCAACTTCGCCATCAGCTTCACGATCATCTCGATCCTGACCGGCGCGGTGATCCTGTTCGACTACGGGCTGGCCTGGGGCGGACCCGCGGCCAGCACGCTCGGGTGGCCGCTCGTTTCGATCTTCACCCTGCTCATCGCTGCGTCCATGGCCGAGATCGCATCGGCCTACCCCACCGCCGGCGGTCTCTATTACTGGTCGAGCCGGATGAAGAACAAGGACTGGGGCTGGTGGACCGCCTGGTTCAATCTGGCCGGCCAGGTCGCAATCGTCGCCGGCATCGACTTCGCCGCGGCCTCGTTCGTCAACTCGGGGATCGTCACGCCGATCCTCTCGAACTTCAATCTCGCCTACGGCAACAGTTCGATGTTCCTCGGCACGCTGGTGAGCGGCCAGCTTCTGACCATGGCCGTGCTGCTGGCCATTCAGCTGGTCCTGAACATCGCAGGCATTAGGATCGTGGCCCGATTGAACGACGCCTCGGTCTGGTGGCACATCGGGACGGTTCTCGTGATCGTTGCGGCGCTCTTCTTGATCAGCTCCGGCAAGGCCCACTCAACCCTCAGCCCATTTGCGATCGCGCCTCAGGACACCACCAACAGCGCATCGGTCTTCGGCGGGGCGCTCAATCTTGGGCCTGCGGTCGGGTATGCGCTGCCGTTCGCGTTCCTCTTCTCGCTGCTGCAGGCGCAATGGACGTACACCGGCTACGACGCCTCGGCCCATGTTGCCGAGGAGACGATCGGCGCCCGACTTTCGAGCGCCTGGGGCGTTTTCATCTCGGTCGCCGTTTCGGCCGTCGTCGGCTACATCGTCCTGCTCGGCCTGGTGACGCACCTGCCGCCACTCGATCAGGTCTTCAACTGCACCGCCGCATCCTCACCGCTCTGCAGCCAGTACTACGGCGGCAACGCGGTCGTGTTCACGACCCTGACCTACAACCTCGGATCTCTCGGAGACTGGCTCGGCGCCGCCATCGCGATCGCCATGAGCCTGTGCGGCCTGGCCTCGGTGGCTGCCGCCGGCCGGATGCTCTTCGCCTTCAGCCGCGACCACGGCGTGCCCGCCTCGGGCTGGCTGCGCAAGGTCTCGCACAGATATCGCACTCCGGCCAATGCGATCCTCGGGATCGTCGTCTTCTCGTACCTGCTCACCAACGCCGCGTTCGTCTTCGGCGGCCTCACGGCAATCGCCATCGTGACCGCGATCAGCACGATCGCTCTCTACTGGGCGTACGGCGTGCCGATCTATCTGGGTGTCTTCGGCAAGCAGGAATGGCGAGAACACGCCGTCTGGAAGCTCGGTCGCTTCTCCAAGCCGATCGCGCTCATCGCGTGCGCATGGATCGTCTTGATCTCGTTCCTGTTCCTGTGGCCCACGTCGGGCAACCCGTTCACGTGGCTCGCGTACGTGGCCTTCCTGGGCTTCCTGCTCATCTACTACTTCGCCTGGGCCCGGAGCCGTTTCAAGGGCCCGATCGTCGAGGTCGGCGAAGTCGAGCTGACGGAGATCGAGCGCGAGTTCGAGCACGCGGCCGAGGAGCTGACCGGCCAGGTCTAGCTCGTCTGTCCCGAATTCGGAGTTGCGTGGCGCGGCGGGCGAAAGCCCGCCGCGCTGCTCTTTCGCGATCGGCCGCGCGTCAGTGGGGCGTGGCCGCCAGCAGGTTGTCTCTTGTCATCGGCGGTGATTTCGGCCCGAACTTGTGGCGCAGAAGGTCGTACTCGGTGTACGG
>JADGQJ010000130.1 GCA_017881885.1 Chloroflexota bacterium | reverse complement strand
AAAGTCGCCAAGAACCGGATGCACCTCGATCTCAACGTCGGCGGCGGTCACGACATCCCGGTGGATGAGAGCAAGGCACGGGTTCTGGCCGAGGTTGAGCGCCTGAAGGCGCTCGGAGCCAGCGACCGGCGCGGCGCGATGGACAAGGACGGGGAGTTCTGGGTTCGAATGAACGACCCGGAGGACAACGAGTTCTGCGTGCAATAGGGCGGGCAACGCCTCGCGGGCGTATTCCATACCAAGGCCGTAGGATATCGGGAATGAGGTGCGCGCCATCCGCGCGCCGCCACCCGCGAGATCCGAGGAAGCCGACCGAATGCCCACTCTCACTCAAGACGCCGTTCTGAAGGCATTGGCCACCGTTCAGGAGCCCGAGCTCGGCGGCGACCTGGTCTCGCGCAACATGATCAAGGACCTCACGATCGAAGGGGCGAAAGTCGCCTTCACGATCGAGCTGACAACGCCGGCGTGTCCGCTGAAGGACGAGATCCAGGCCCGAGTCGACAATGCGCTGCGGCCGATCGGGGCCGAGCAGATCGAGGTCGCCTGGGGCGCGACGGTCCGCCGCGCGACGCCCGCGACGCCTCAGTTGCTCCCCGGCGTCAAGAACATCGTCGCCGTCGCTTCCGGCAAGGGCGGCGTCGGCAAGAGCACCGTGAGCGTCAACCTCGCGGTGGCTCTGGCCCAGGCCGGAGCGTCGGTGGGCCTTCTCGATGCCGACATCACCGGCCCGAACATCCCGATGATGATGGGCGCCGAGGGCCAGCCGGTCGCGAGCGCCTCGGGACGCATAACGCCGATCGAAGCCCACGGCGTGAAGGTCATCTCGATCCAGTTCTTCCTGCCCGAAGGCCAGCCGGTCGTGTGGCGCGGGCCGCTGATCGGCGGGGCGATCCAGCAGTTCCTCCGCGACGTGGAGTGGGGCGATCTCGACTACCTCGTCGTCGACCTGCCGCCCGGCACATCCGACGCCCAGCTGACCCTGGCCCAGTCCGTTCCGATCACGGGAGCCGTGCTCGTGACGACGCCCCAGCAGGTCTCCCTGTCGGACGTCCTGAAGGCACTGGCGATGTTCCGCCGCGTCAGCGTCCCCGTTCTGGGCGTGGTGGAGAACATGTCGGGTTTCGTCTGCTCCCATTGCGGCGAGACGACCGACATCTTCGGCCGTGGCGGCGGCGAGCGTTTCGCGGCAGAGAACGGCATCGACTTCCTGGGCGCCGTCCCGCTCGACATCACGGTCCGGCAGGGCGCCGACGTCGGCGTGCCGGCCGTCGCCCAGCGCGAGGCAGGGCCTGCTTCGAAGGCCCTTACCCACATCGCCAAGGCGATCGCGGGCAAGGTCAGCATCGAGGCGGCACGCGAGCAGCCGGTCCTCACGGTTTCGTAACCGCGGCCGACCAATACGGACCCTATCTCGGGTCGAACGCGGTGCGACTCGCCGTCAAATATGCGGCGATATCGTCCTTCGGGATGGTGCAGGACGGCGTACCATCCGGACGCCCGTCCTGTTTGGGGTTACCCGATGCTCTGTCCCGATTGCGCGGCGCCGAAAGCGCCCGGAGCGATCTTCTGCCATCAATGCGGCAGGAAGCTCGACTCTGTCTCGGGCGGCCTCAAAGCCGGCGACCGACGCGTCGTGACCGCCCTTTTCGCGGACCTCGTGGGGTATACACAACTGGTCGACGAGCTCGATCCCGAAGAGGTCCGGTCTCGTGTCGACGGGGCACTGGCGGTTCTGGGCGAGGCAGTCGTCCGCTTCAGCGGCTCCCTCGAGAAGTTCGTCGGCGATGCCGTACTCGCCGTCTTCGGGGTTCCCGAAGCCCACGACGACGACGCCCTGCGCGCCTGCCTGTGCGCCATCGAGATGCAGGTTGCGCTGGCTCGCTTGGGGGTTGGGAGCGACCGGCCGCTCAAGCTGCGGGTGGGCATTGCCACGGGCGAGGTGGTTGCCGCGGTGCGCGATCTGGCCGGCAGCCGCTCCGTCGCCCTGACCGGCGACTGTATGACGACGGCCGCGCGGCTGCAACAGCTGGCCGAGCCGGCCGAGATACTGCTCGACGACGTCACGGTTCGGGCTGCGGAACCCAGAATCGGCGCCGAGCGGGTCGGCGAACGCCTGCTGCGGGGCCAGAGCCGCCCGATCCTGATCCACCGCCTGCGCGACGAGCGCCGCCGCGCGCCAAACGTGGGCCGCGGCACCAGGCTGATCGGTCGAGATGACGAGCGGCGCCGCCTGGTCGACGTGATCCGGCGAACAACCCGCACCGGCCGGGGCGGGGCCGTATTGGTGCGCGGCGAGGCCGGGATCGGCAAGTCGCGGCTGCTATCGGAGATGGAGGCGGAGGCGCGCGCGGCCGGGTTCGGATGGGTCTGGATCGACAACCCGCCCCACCGCCTGGGGGCCCCGTACCACACCGTGCGAGCCATGATCGATGCCCTGGCGGACGAGTTCGGGGTCCGGGCCGGGATCCTCGCACGCCAGACCGTCGGCTCGGAGATGGACGAGGAAACGGCACGCCTCCTATTCGGTGCCGTGGCGGTGATGGCCCGCGAGACCGAGATGCAGCTGCTGCCCGAGGAGGGCTGGGACCAGCGGTTCACCGGCCTGTCGGATCCGGCCGAACTCGTGATCGGGCTCAGGCTGGCCGTTCAGTGGTTCGTCTCCGGGCTCGTGTCGACTCAGCCGCGCATCTTCGTCATGGACGACTACCACTGGATGGATCCGTCGAGCCAGCTGATGCTGTCGGAGATGATCCGGCTGGCCGGCGAGCTGCCGCTCATCGTCCTGACCGGCGCTCGGCCGCCGTTGATGCCCGAATGGGCGAGCCTGCCATATGTCGAGGTCGTCGAACTGGGCGGGTTGGACGAGGCCGCGACCAAAGAGCTCGGGATGGTCGTGGGCGGGGCCGAGTTGGAGCCCGAATCGGCTCAATGGCTCTATCAACGCACGGCGGGGAACGCCCTGTTCGTCGGCGAGATCATGCGGATGCTTCGGCTCGGCGGTCGGATGGAGTCTGTCGGCAAACGGCTGCGGATCGACCGCGCCGCGGCACAGCGCAGCGTGCCACTCAGCTTGCGGGCTCTGCTGGGGGCCCGCATCGACGCCCTGCCGCCGCGGCAGCGGGCCGTCCTGGAAGTCGCGTCCGTAATCGGTGTCACTTTCCAGGATTGGCTGCTGAGCGACCTTCAGGGCGGGTCCGAAGTCGGCGAGGATCTGCGCCAGCTCGCCGAGGCGGGCGTTCTCGTTCGCTGCGAAGGCGAAGCCGGAGAATCGGGAGAGGCCGCAGGCGCCAGCCCGTGCTGGCGGTTCCGCCACCAGCTCTTCCACGACGCCGCGTACGGCCGCCTTCTCTCGGACCGGAGGCGCCATCTGCACACGGCGCTGGCGGACCGCCTCGAGACCGTGGAGCCGGCCGTGGATGCCGCCGAGCTGGCCCGTCACCGGATGGCGGCCGGCGACAAGGTGCGCGCCGTGCCACTCCTGGAGCGGGCGGCGCAGGAGGCCGAGGCGATGGGCGCGATGGCCGAGGCCGAGGCCTTCAGACAGGCCGCGACGGCGCTGCGGGATGGCAAGCCGATACCAGAGACGGTCGCCGCGAGTTAGCCGCGCCGAGGCGAGGCCGCGCCGTAGGCCATGGGCCGCCTCGGACGCCGGATCCACTGGCGGCTGAGCAGCATCGGCATGACCGGCGCGAACCCGAGCATCGTTACCACTCCCGTGCCACCGGGCGCGAGCGCGGCCGCTCCTGACGGCAGTGGCACGTTGGCCCAGTAGCCGGCCTTCCAGGCCGCAGCGGCCATCCTGGCCTGGCCGGAGAGCGAAGGGTGGAAGTAGTCGACGGTGCTCAGATCCTTGATCTTGAAGTCCTTCTCCGAGAGAAGCGCTTCGTTATGCCGGCAGTGGAGCTTGTTCGACGGTCCGTCGGTAGCCTCGATCTCGTCGCAGATCCGGGCGAGGGTGGCGTTGTAAAGGGCCAGAACCTGCTGCGCGTCCTGGATAGTGAGGGTGCTGTTAGAACCGAGGAAGGGTGCGCACGTGCTCGAATTGGCCCGCAGGTTCAGGGTCGCTTTCGCCTTCGGATCGGCCTGTGTGATGTCGCGGAAATGGGAGAAGTCGGGGATCGAGAGCATCAGGATCCGGCTCCCGACCGGCAGTCCGGACCGGAGCGTCGCGATCGCCGAGCGAAGCTGCGCCTCGAAGATGTCCGGGGCCGTCGTGGGGTCGTCGCACAAGTCGTTGGTGCCGAGCTCGATGGCGACATAGGCTGCGCCGCCGGGCGGCAGTTTCGTCGCCGCGGCCACGATCACGGTTGCCTGGCGCGCGGCGTCGCTCATCTTCCGGCCCGAGGTCGCGGCGTCGATGACCGTGAGCTTGTCTCCCAGGGCCTCGAACCGTTCACGAAGACTGAAGACACCGTCGCCCTTGACGGTGCCTACCGCCCACGAGTATCCGGGGTGGTCGCGCTTGTAGCTGGGCGAGACGCTCCACGCCTGTGTGTACGAGTCGCCGATGGCGCCGAGCATCGCCGGCAGCGGCAGGGTGGTTGCAGGCGCGGCCGTAGGCGTCGGAACCGCCGTCGGCGTTGGCGACGGCGAAACGCTAGGTACAGACGTGGGAGTGGCGGAATCGGTCTGCGTGGCGGTCGGGGAGGCCAGCGCCACGAAGCTCGCCGACGGGTTCGGGGAACTGCCGCCGCCGAGCAACTCTGAGCCGAATCCAATGAGCAGCACCGCGACGAGCGCGGCTCCGCCGACGGCGAGCCCCACTCCAATGGCGCGTTCAGCCGAGGGACGTTGCATCGGTCAATCGTAAGCGGGCGCCGCGCCGGGCGTCTCCGTGACGCGGAACGCGCCGCCGCCGAGCCGGCTCGACGCTACCATTCGGCCATGCCGAACGAGTTCGCGGTCGAAGCGCTGGGCCGTTGCCCGCTTTTTGTCGGGCTGGGCGAGGAGTCGCGCCGGGCCATCGCCCTGACTCTGCGGACCAGGCGCTTCCGGCGAGGCGAGGTGCTGTTCCACGAGGGCGACCCCGGCGACGCACTCTTCATCGTCGCCTCGGGTGCGGTCAAAGTCGTGGTGCCTTCGGACGAGGGCGACGAAGCGATCCTTGCCACCCTGCGGCGCGGCGACTTCCTGGGCGAACTCGCGCTGCTCGACGGGGCGCCCCGGTCCGCCAGCGCAATCGCGCTCGAGCCGACCGAAACGCTGGCATTGCCCCGGAATCGGTTCATCGCCCTGGTTGGAGCCGAGCCGGCGATTCGCGACGCGCTTCTCAGTTCGCTCGCCACCGAGCTGCGGCGCCTGACCGCCCACGTCGCCGAACTCCACTTCCTCGACCTCACCGGCCGCCTCGCTGCGCGTCTGGCCCGCCTGGCGGAGGAGCACGGAACGCGAGCCGCCGACGGTTCCACTCGATTGGATGGCCCGCTGACGCAAGGCGACCTCGCGGCGATGATCGGGGCGACCCGTCAGAGCGTGAACAAGCTGCTGGGCGAGTTCATGGAGGAGGGGCTGCTTCGCATTGACCACGAAACGATCGTGATCCCGGATCTTCTCGCGCTCTCACGGGCGTCGCGCCGGTAGGCGCCGGGGCCGCTCTGGCTTCGGCCTCAGCGGCTGCGCCGTCAGCCGGCCGAGATGACTCCCTCGTGGCCCAGCTGTAGCAGCTGAGCGCGGCTCTCGTCCAGGTGCTGGGTCGCGATCCCGAAGAGCCGGCGCAACAGCATCTGAGACTGGGACGAGCCGCCCGCAAGCAGGTCGAGCAGCCCGGAGGCCGGCATCGATATCAGCACCGCCGGGCCGATCGCGCGGGCGCTCGAGAGGGCCGTGGGATCTTCCCGCAGCGCCGACCAACCGAGAAGGTCGCCCACGTGCAGGGAGGAGACCAGAACCCAGCGCCCGTCGTGGCAGACCCGCAACGCGAGTTGGCCGCGTTCGAGCCAGTGGACCTCGGAGATCGGCTCGCCGGCCTCGACGAGCGTTTCGCCGTCGTTGAGGCGGCGTCGGCACGACGCCGCGGCGAGCGGCACGAGATCGGCTTCGGCCACGCCCTTGAACAGTGACAGGCGCGCAAGCTCGGCCGCCTCGATCTGCTCCCTGGTGCTCATGCTTCGCTCCAACTCCGGGCCGACAACCTCATGCGTATTGTCCGCCAGAACCGGCGCTCCTGCGCAGGGTTAGTGGTCCCCAACCTCATCCGCAGCCGGCGTCTCCCGAACCGTGGCGTTTAGAAATGCCGCAGCTGCTATCCCGGCCCGGCGGCGACCCTCGCTGCCGCCCAGGAAAGCCGTCTGACGGGTCTCACGAGCGCCCCAGGGGCCACAAACGGCGATTTCGACCTGCGTGTCCTCGTCCGACTCGATGGCCCGCACCGCCAGGCCGATGGTGGCGCCGGCGACCTTGCGGGCCTGATCTGCCAGTTCGGCGATCGGAGCGTTCGTCTCGGCGGGTGCCAGGAGACGCGACGAGACCAGCCACGCTGCGTCGCCGAGGAGTCGCATCGTGGAACCGCCCGTGCCCGCCTCGACGAGCGCCACGCTCCAACCGCGCGCCGACAGCTCGCGGCCGAGTACGCCCGGCCACGTATCTCGGTCGCGGCCCCAAACGTACTTTCCGACGGCTGCAAGGACGACCGCCGCGGCCTCGTCGACGAGTGCAGATGGCGAGCGGTCGCCTTCCGCCCGGGCCGAGATGCGGACGTCCACGGCGTCCGCCCTGGCGTATGTGGCCACTACGGGGTTCTCGGCGCGGAGCAGCCGCTCTCCAAGCAAGGCGGCCACTATCGACTCGCCGATCCCTGTCAGGCGGTATGTCTGCGTGACACGCTCCTGCCCCAAACCGCGCTCGGCCAGGTGGGGGAGCACCCAGCCCTCCCACATCGGACTCATCTCGGCCGGAGGCCCCGGCAGCGCCACGATCACGCCGCCGTCCGGCCGATCGACCCACCATCCCGGCGCGGTGCCGCGTTCGTTTGGAATCGGCCGGGCCGAGGGGATCAGCCACGCCTGCTTGGAGTTGGTTTCGGCGTAGGCGATGCCGCGCCGCTCGAAGAGGTGGCGCAGCCAGCGCTCCAGTTCGAGGTCGACTGCCGGCCGCTCCCCGACGACGGCGCAGATCGCCTCACGGGTC
>JADGQJ010000129.1 GCA_017881885.1 Chloroflexota bacterium | reverse complement strand
CTCACGCGAGGACGTGCTGGACCTGGCCGACAAGTACCGCGACTCGGCCACCTTCGAGCGGGCGACGACGCTGGCCTGGACGCAGGCCCAGGTACAGCTGCATCACCTCGGGATCGAGGCCGACGAGGCCCTCTTGTTCCAGCGCCTGGCCAACCGGATCATCTACTCGGACTCGTCACTTCGCCCCGCGGGCAGCCTGCTGGCGCGCAACGAGCGAGGAGCTCCGGGCCTTTGGGCCCACGGTATCTCCGGTGACCTCCCGATAGTGATGGTTCGGATCGACGAAGTCGAAGACCTCGACATC
Organism: Chloroflexota bacterium; assembly: GCA_017881885.1. GTDB lineage: Bacteria > Chloroflexota > Limnocylindria > Limnocylindrales > CSP1-4 > Fen-1039. The sequence goes on along the minus strand of JADGQJ010000129.1, from coordinate 6,858 downwards.
GTCCGGCAGCTCCTCCGTGCCCACGAGTACTGGCGGCTCAAGCTGCTCGATGTCGATCTCGTGATCCTCAACGAGCATGGCGCCACGTACGCCCAGACCCTCCAGGAGTCGCTCGAGGCTCTGGTGCGCATGAGCCAGTCCAGCCTTGTCCTCGAGGGCCATCCGGGGCACGGCGGGGTCTACATCCTGCGCGGCGACCATATCTCCACCGAGGACCGGACGCTCCTCCAGTCGGCCGCCCGGGCCGTCCTGCTGAGCCGCCGCGGCAGCCTGGCCGACCAGGTCATCCGCCTGGAGCGGCCCGCCGACAGGATCTCGGTGCCGGCAGAACCGCCCGTCTCCAGGCAGCCCAAGACCGAGCCGCCCGCGCCCCGTCCTGAGCTGGAGTTCCCCAACGGGCTCGGTGGCTTTGCCCAGAACGGGCGTGAATACGTGACCATCCTGGGTCCGGGACAATCCACTCCGGCGCCGTGGTTGAACGTGATCGCGAATGCGTCGTTCGGCTTCCAGGTCTCGGAGTCCGGGTCCGGTTACACCTGGTCGGGAAACAGCCGCGAGAACCAGCTCACGCCATGGTCCAACGACCCCGTCAGCGACCCGGTGAGCGAGGCGATCTATGTCCGCGATGACGACAGCGGCGAGTTGTGGGGCCCAACGGTTCATCCGATCCGGCGCGAGGAAACGACATACGTCGCGCGTCACGGTGCCGGATACAGCCGGTTCGAGAATCTGCACGACGGAATCGGGCTGAACCTCGTCCAGTTCGTCCCGCTCGACGACCCGCTGAAGGTCTCGATTCTCACGATCGAGAACCGATCGGGGCGCTCCAGGCGGCTTTCCGTGACCGCCTACGTCGAGTGGGTGCTGGGTACGTCGCGCGGGGAAAGCAGCCCTCGGATCGTTACCTCACTCGAGCCGGAGACGAAGGCGATCCTGGCGCGGAACCCGTGGAACACGGAGTTCGGCGGGCGGGTCGCGTTCCTCGACCTCGACGGGCGGCAGACGGCATGGACGGCCGATCGGACCGAATTCCTCGGACGCAACGGCGCTCCGGAGTGGCCTTCCGGCCTGAACGGCGGACACACGCTCACTGGAGCCACAGGTGCCGGCATGGATCCATGCGCCGCGCTCCAGACCAGCTTCGAGCTTGCCAACGGAGCCCGGACCCAGGTTGTAGTGCTACTCGGCGAGGCGGGCGGGGCTCCGGCAGCGGCCGACCTCATCCGTCGCGGCCGAACGGCGAACCACGAGGCGACGCTTCGCGACGTGGCGACCTTCTGGGAGGATGCCCAGGGCACGGTCCAGGTGCGGACACCCGACCGCTCGATGGACATCCTGCTGAACGGCTGGCTCATCTATCAGACGCTCGCATGCCGGCTGTGGGCGCGGACCGCGTTCTACCAGGCCGGCGGCGCCTACGGGTTCCGCGACCAGCTCCAGGACGTCATCGCCTTAATGACCTCGAAGCCCGCTCTGGCCCGCGAACATCTCCTCCGAGCCGCGGAACGCCAGTTCGTCGAGGGAGACGTCCAGCACTGGTGGCATCCGCCGTCCGGTCGCGGCGTCCGGACCCGGATCTCGGACGATCGGCTGTGGCTGCCTTATGCCGTCGATCGCTACATCTCGCTCACGGGCGACGCGGCCGTACTCGACGAGAAGGTCTGTTACCTCGAGGGTCCGCCGCTGCGACCCGACCAGACGGATGCCTACTTCCAGCCGGAACCTTCACGCGAGTCGGCTTCGCTGTTCGATCACTGCGTGGCGGCAATCGACCGGAGCCTCGCGGTAGGTGCGCACGGGCTGCCGCTCATCGGTTCGGGCGACTGGAACGACGGCATGAACCGCGTCGGCAACGAGGGTCGGGGAGAGAGCGTCTGGCTGGGGTGGTTCCTGCACACCGTCCTGGCCGCCTTCGCGCCGATCGCCCAGAGCCGCGGCCGGGGTCCCAGCGCGGAGCGCTGGCGAGCCGAGATGAAGACGCTCCGGAAGGCTCTGGAGCGCGACGGCTGGGACGGCGACTGGTACCGCCGGGCTTTCTTCGACGATGGCACCCCCCTCGGCTCCGCGGCCAACGTGGAGTGCCGGATCGACTCGATCGCCCAATCGTGGAGCGTCCTCTCGGGTGCGGCCAATCCGGTCCACGCAGAGCGGGCGATGGCCGCGGTCGAGGAGTACCTCGTCCGGCGCGGCGACGGGCTCGTCCTGCTGTTCACGCCACCGTTCGACCATTCCGACGTGGATCCGGGCTACGTCAAGGGTTATCTGCCGGGCATCAGAGAGAACGGCGGCCAGTACACGCATGGGGCGATCTGGTCGGTCCTCGCTCTGGCGGCGCTGGGCGACGGCGACAAAGCCGGTGAACTCTTCTCCATCCTGAACCCCATCAACCATGCCAGCACTCGGGCCGGGGTCCAGCGTTACAAGGTCGAGCCGTACGTCATGGCGGCCGACGTCTACTCGGAACCGCCCCACGTCGGCCGCGGCGGTTGGACCTGGTACACGGCTTCGTCGGGCTGGATGTACCAGGCCGGCATCGAGTGGATCCTCGGATTCCGCCTCCGAGGAGCCACGCTCTTGCTCGATCCCTGCATCCCTCGCGCCTGGCCGCGCTACGAGATCGACCTCCGCTATCACTCCGCCAAATACGAGATCGTCGTCGAGAACCCGCAGGGAGTCAGTCGCGGGGTGGCATCGATCGAACTGGACGGCCGAGTCTTGCCGGGCGCCGGCGCCGCGATCCCGCTCGCCGACGACGGCCGGACGCACAAGGTTCGGATCGTCCTCGGCTAGGCCTGGCTTCGGCGCCATCCGATCAGCGCACGTGGCGACCTCGGCTCGTGGACCAACCACACCGTGGCCGGAGATCTGGGCGGAGTTCCGCAACATCGGCCGACGGCGCGATCGGCCGGGCTCCCGACCCCGTCTACTTCGTAGGCGTCCCTATGTCCTTGCTCGCATTCGTGTAGAGGAGCGGGTTGCGCGCACCGGCGATCGTCCCGCCCGACCACGGGTAGGAGATCCACACCTCGAAATGCAGGTGCGCGCCGACTGCGGCGCCCGTTTCCCCGATGCTGCCTATTCGTTGACCGGCAATGACGCGCTGGCCGATCTTCACGGTGACGGCAGACAGATGGTTGTAGGTGGTGTACAAAGTGCCGCCGTGCGATATCCAAACGACGATGCCGCCGGCCGCGCCGTCCGTCCCGCGCTTCCTCCAGCCGGCGTAGATGACCGTACCCGCAGCGGCGGCCACCACGCGGACTCCGGTCGGCCCGCCGATGTCAAGGCCGTCGTGGTAGTGGGCGCACCGACCCCACCGCGGTTCGCCGTACCAACCGGTGCAGCCGAAGACCTGAGTGATCTTGTGGTGGTTCTGCGCCGGCCATATCAGCTTGCCCAGCCAGTTGGGCACAACCACGGGTGCTTGTTTGACCGGCAGAGGCGGAGTGTCGGCGCCCGGGACGAGGAGGAGCTGGCCGGCGACGAGCGTCAGATCGATCAGGTTGTTGGCCTCGGTCAGTTGCTGAGTATCGATCCCGTACTTGTCGGCTATCGATTTGAGCGTGGCGCCGGCTTGGACCGTTATCGCCAGACCATCCATCGGCGGGATGTTCAGGATCTGGCCGATCTTCACCAGCTGAGGGTCCGCGACGCCGCTGCTGTTGGCCCAGTAGAGCGTCGTGATCGACAGTCCGAAAGAATTGGCTATGCGGCTCAGCGTGTCCCCCGCCCTCACCCTGTATGCGAGAAATGCAGAGCCTTCAATCGGCGTCCCGACCCGCGGCTGGGCCGTGGCAGGCCCGGCGGAGCTTGGCTGCGGGCTGGGAGACGGGCTATCGGATGGAGAGGCCGAGGGGCTCGGGCTGGCGCTGTGGGCGGCGACCAGCGTCGCGTCGTTCGCCGCGGTCCCGGACTGCGCGAGCGGCAGCGAGGCCATCACGGCCGTGGCCACGAGCATCAGGCAGACCGCGAGGGCGATCACGCCCTTGCGCCCGACCAGGCCCGATCGCGTTCGTGCGAATCGCGGCTTATGGCCGGAGAGTCCGGCGGTCCGGTCGATGGTGGCGTCGGCGATCGGGGCGGTCTCCCCCGTCAGTCGCGCTCGCCGGGTATAGCGCAGTCCGGCCGTCTCGGCGGGCTTTCCGCGTCGAAGACGGACGAGGAAACGATGCGCTGCGTTTCTCTTGGCTGACGGCAATACCCACTCCGTAATCGATGCCGGCAATCGGGGCGACCGGCCGACCCCCAAGGGGGCGGCGGCCGCGCGATCAACGGGCCGGGTCGCCACCTACCCTAGCAGGGCTTGCCGATCGGTGCCAACTCGGCAATCGGCGAGAGCGCGTCCGAGAGCATCGGGTACGTGGGAACGACGACGACACCCTATAGTCCGAGGGTTGGATCCAGGGCCAACCCACGGGGGCCCTGCGGCGCGGCCGGGCGCCGCGTGCGCTTCTCGAACCCGGAAGGAGAACCTCATGCCGCTGGCAGAACGTGTCGTCGATATCCTCGCCGGCCGGACGGCGGTCGGCGCGAAGGCGACGGTCCAGGGCTGGATCAGGACGCGTCGCGATTCCAACGCCGGGCTCTCGTTCCTGAACGTTCACGACGGGTCCTGTTTCGCGCCGCTTCAGGTCGTGGCCCCGGCAACGCTCGGCAACTATCACGACGAGATCCTGCATCTGACCGTGGGCTGCGCCGTCACCGTCACAGGAACGATCGCCGCCTCGCAGGGCAAGGGGCAGACAGTCGAGCTCCTGGCCGACTCCGTCGTCGTGGTCGGCTGGGTGGACGATCCGGAGAGCTACCCCATCTCGCCCAAGCAGCACTCGTTCGAATACCTCCGCGAAGTCGCCCACCTGCGCCCGCGAACGAACACCTTCGGCGCGGTCACACGGGTTCGGCACTGCCTCGCCATGGCCATGCACCGCTACTTCGACGAGCACGGCTTCTGCTGGATCCATACGCCGATCCTGACCGCCAGCGATGCCGAAGGTGCCGGAGAGCTGTTCCGCGTCTCGACGCTCGACCTGGCCAACCTCCCGCGCACGCCCGAGGGCGCGATCGACTTCACTCAGGATTTCTTCGGAAAGCCGGCGTTCCTCACCGTCTCCGGCCAGCTCAACGTCGAGTCGTACTGCCTGGCGCTTTCGCGCGTCTACACATTCGGGCCAACTTTTCGCGCTGAGAACTCGAACACCAGCCGGCATCTCTCCGAGTTCTGGATGGTCGAACCGGAGATCGCGTTTGCCGACATCACGGCCGATGCAGATCTGGCCGAGGAACTGCTCCGATACAGCTTCCGCGCAGTCCTGGACGAGCGCGCCGACGACATGGCGTTCTTCGCCGACCGAATCGACAAAGATGCGGTCCTCAGGCTCGAGGACTTCGTCAAGTCGAGCTTCGCGCGAATGGAGTACACCGAGGCAATCGACGTCCTGCAGCGATCCGGCCGTTCGTTCGAGTTTCCCGTGGAATGGGGCGTCGCCTTGCAGGCCGAGCACGAGCGATACCTCTGCGAGGAGTACGCCAAGCGCCCGGTAGTGGTCGTCAATTACCCGAAGCAGATCAAGGCGTTCTACATGCGCCTGAACGACGACGAACGAACGGTGGCGGCGATGGACGTGCTCGCCCCCGGCATCGGCGAGATCGTGGGCGGGAGCCAGCGCGAGGAGCGCCTCGACGTGCTCGATGCGCGAATTCGCGAGACCGGGCTCGAACCGGCGGCGTATTGGTGGTATCGCGACTTGCGCCGATACGGGACCGTGCCGCACGCGGGGTTCGGGCTGGGGTTCGATCGGGCGGTGGCCTACGCCACCGGGATGGCGAACATCAGAGATGTCATTCCGTTCCCGCGCACACCCGGTAGCGCCGACTTCTAGTCGATCGGCGCCCGGCCCGAACTAGCTCGGCCTCCGTCGGAAACGGTACGACTTACTGCCGCTGCTGCTGCTGCCGCCGCCTGCTCACGGGCACTAGAAGCCCGCCGACGAAGAGGATGAACGACAGCGGAAGCAGCAACCCCGAAGGACCCGACCCCGTCGATGGGACGGCCTCGGTCGTTGTCGGGGCAGGCGTCGTCCCTGGAGCTTTGACGTAGGTCCTGAACGCGTAGTCCTTGATCGCGAGAGAGTCCGGGTTGGGAATCCAGGCCCCGTTCTTGAGCAGGCCCTGCCCATTCGCGTACGTGTCGGTCGAACCCCAGACGGCAGCGAGCGTGCCCGTGTTGAAGGCAACCGCGTACATCGTCCCGGAAATCACCGCCGGGGCAGAGCTGTAATGGAAGTCGACCCAGGCGTCGACGTTCGTGAGCGTAACCGACGCGCTCGCTTTAGCGGGCCCCGTCGGCAATCCCAGGGTCGTCGCGTAGATCGTGGCCGTGATCGTGCCAGTGCCGTTCATGAACAGCTCTACGTCTGTGAGCGACCCGGACCGGCCGGCGGTGAAAGTCTGTGCCAGGTCGGACTCCGCCCCCACGGAAAGCGGGTGCTGGTCGTTCGATTGATCAAGGTCGGCGACAACGACCCCCATCACCGCCGCCGGCAGGCATGCGAGCAACAGGCAACCCAGTGACAGCGCGAGCCCAATGCGTTTCACATCACCCTTCCTCGGCCAGGGCTACCCGAGGCAGTCTCCCGGCGGCAACTATGTCCCGCTCGCGCCTCGCGGAGACCAGGTTCCGACCCTGAAAGATGCAGCGCAGGAGCCGATCCACTCATGCGCGTGCGCGATGCGGACGCCTGCCGTCAGTTTGGCACGACACTGCCCGAATGGATAGGCCGATCCTCAGCGGCTAAGCTCCAGTAGAGGCGCTTCTTGGCGGCGATGAAGGTTCCAACGCCCGCCATGGGTCGCCCGGGG
>JADGQJ010000128.1 GCA_017881885.1 Chloroflexota bacterium | reverse complement strand
GTCTCCTTCGAAACGGCGGCGCGCAACCTCTCAGCCGACGTCGTGAGCATTTCCACGGCGACTTCGTCGGTGACCAAAGGCGAGTCGCTCGTGGACACGATCCGGACCCTGGAGGCTCTCGGCGCCGAGATCCTGGTGATGCGCCACGCCGTCTCCGGTGCGCCCTATCTGGCAGCCGAAATCTTCGGGGGCCACGTCCTCAACGGCGGCGACGGCTGGCACGCCCACCCGACCCAGGCCCTCCTGGACCTGTACACGATGCGCCAGCATCTGCCCCACGGCGATCTGCGCGGCCGCAAGGTGGCGATCGTGGGCGACATCCTCCACTCGCGAGTGGCGCGGTCGAATATCTGGTCACTGACTGCGGCCGGAGCCGATCTCTGGCTGTGCGGCCCGGCCACTCTCTTGCGGGGGATGGATCGCTGGGCCACGGCATGGGCGACCGGCGCGGTCCCCGGCCACGGCCGGTTCCACGTGACCAGCGACATCGACGCGGCCGTCCGGGACGCCGACGTCGTGATGGCGTTGCGCATCCAGCGCGAGCGGATGCAAGGCGGCCTGCTCCCGTCCCTGCGCGAGTACGCGGCCCGGTTCGGGCTGAACGCGGAGCGCATGTCGCTGGCCAAGCCCGAGGCAATCGTCATGCATCCCGGCCCGATGAACGAGGGCGTCGAGATCGCACCGGACGTGGCGATCGGCGATCGAGCAGTGATCACCGAGCAGGTGGCCAACGGCGTCGCCGTCCGGATGGCGTTGCTCTATCTCCTGGCCGGCTCGCACGACGCTGCCCACATACACGAAGCGGGCCACGCCCCCGAGGCCGCCCGATGAGCCCGCAGGCGAAAAAGGCCGCCGCGCCGGCTCTCGGGCCCAAGGTCGGCGAGGTCGTGGAGCGGTTCGAGCTCGAGAAAGCCTGGCTGGTCGATCCCGTCGCCGGACGCGAAGGCCCGGGCGAGATCGTCGTGATCGACGGCGTCCTCGAATCGGTCGTCTGGCTCGAGGGCGATGAGGCGAAGGGCGTCACCGACAAGGGCGTCGTCGTCGCCCCGGGCTTCTTCGACCTCCATGCGCATTTCCGCGAGCCGGGCTTCGAGGACGCGGAAACCGTGGCCACAGGCACCGCCGCAGCCGCTCACGGCGGCTACACCACCGTCGCGCTGATGCCGAATACGTCGCCCGCTCTCGACGAGCCGGGCATCCTGGAGCGGATCCGATCGGCCGCCCGCGCCGGCGGTTCGCCCGTCGAGGTCCTGGCCTACGGCGCCGTTTCGGCCGAGCGGGCGGGCGAGCAGCTCTCCGCCATGGGCGAGCTGGCCGACGCCGGGGTCATCGGGTATTCGGACGACGGCGCGCCGGTTCGGACGCCCAAGCTCCTGCGCAGCGCGCTGCTGTACGCGGGAATGCTCGGGCTGGCGGTGGTCGATCACGCCGAGGACTCCGAGCTGACCGCAAATGCCGAGGCGAACGAAGGCTACGTGGCGTCGGTCCTGGGGCTGCAGGGCTGGCCTGCCGCGGCCGAGGTGAACGCCGTCTCGCGCGACCTCGCCGTCCTGGCGGATGCGCTGCTCGACGAGCCACGCGTCCGACTCCATCTGACGCATCTCTCCACCGCCGCCTCGCTCGATCTCGTTCGCCGGGCTAAGGCCGCCGGGTTGCCCGTGACCTGCGACGTGACGCCGCACCATCTGGCCCTCGCCGACGAGTGGATCGCCGGCGCGCGGCGCTGGTCGTGGGAGGCGCTCGACACCGAGGCCGCGGCCCGCGATCCCTGGGCGGACGCCGCGCTCACAGCCTGGCCGTACAACACCTCGCTGCGGGTCAACCCACCGCTCCGATCCCCGGTCGACGCCGCCGCATGCCTGGCTGCGCTGCTGGACGGGACCGCCTCGGCGGTGGTCACGGATCACGCTCCGCACACGGTCGTGGACAAGGAAGTGGAATTCGGCAAGGCGTCCAACGGCATCAGCGGCATCGAGACGGCGTTGGGCGTGCTCCTCGCGCTCGTCGATGCGGGCAAGCTGACGCTCGCAGCTGCCGTTGCCGCGCTAACAACCGGACCGGCTGGGATAGTCGCCGGCTGGCCGGCCGCCGCCGCGACCCCCGCCGCCCGCAAGAGAGGGCTCATCGAGGGCGCTCCGGCCGACCTCGTCGTCTTCGACCGGGCCGACCGCTGGGCGGTAACCGCGGAGTCGCTCCGCTCGAAAGGCAAGAACTCGCCGTTCATCGGCCGTGAGTTGTCCGGTCGTGTGCTGCTCACGATCGCCGGCGGCAGGCTTGCCTACGAGGATCCGGCAGCCGGCGAGGGGTAGGTTTCCCGGCTCGCCATCGGCGGCGTCAGAGCAACCCCATCTCGTGCGAGAATATGAGGCCGCGCGGCGGCCCGCCGAGGATGACACCCGTCACCCCAGGCGACCGGAACCGCACCGAAGTAGGAGAACGCAGCAGCAGTGCCAGTCCTTGCGACATTCTTCTCGGTCCGAAGAGGACGCGACCCGTTCTTCAAGTTCTTCATGAAGACGTTGCTGCCTCGCCAGATGAAGCAGTACGAGGAGAAGTTCGGAATCAAGTTCATTGGCTGGTACAACGTCGCCCATGGCTGGGATTTCGATAACGTGATCCTTCTGGACCTGCCCGACTACGCAACGCTCGACAAGCTAGAACGCGACGAGGCGTCCCGAGCCCTCGGCCACCGCGCCGGGGAGTGGATGTTCGAGCGGCACCATTCCATGTTCCTCCGGGAGCGCATCGGCCCGGATCTCGAGTTCAAGGGATAGGGAGACGACCGCGATGGATACGAGTCGCAACGATCTGCTCGGCGAACTCGCAGCGGACGCCGCTCTCGAGCGAACCGACTTCCTGGCGTCCGCCTCGGCGCAGCTGGGCCGCTTCCTCGACGGCAACGAAGCGCGCCTGCGCGAGCTCGGCGGCGTCGTCCTGATCGACGACGAGGTGGACTACCTCGCCATCGCCGAGGACATGACGTTCCGCAGCCGCAGCCGCTATCAGGACGAAACCACGGGCAAATGGGTCACCGAGACGGAGACGATCGAATCGGCAGCGGAGCTCGTCGAGCTCTACAACCTGGCCGACGTATTCGCCGCTTTCGCCGAGGCAACCAAGCTCGAGGCCGGCATGGAGCCCGAGCCAACGGCCACCGGTGAGTTGCTCCGCTCGGCGGACATCGCTCCCGAGGAGACGGTCGCGCTCGGCGGTGAGAACCCGTACGCCGCCGCTGCCGACGACTGGGCAGCCGCTCACGACTACGAGGAAGCCCCCGAGACCGAGGAAGAGGCGGCCGAGCGTCTATACGACCTGGCTCTCGCGTTCCAGGAACGCAGCCAGCAGACCGAGGCCCACCTGCTCGAGCAGTTCGAGTCGGCGGCCTCGCAGATCACCGCCGTGCTCGGCGACCTGATCGTCGTCGACGACGACGACGAGCGTCTTACGCTCCACGCCTCGGGTTCCTTCGCCGCTGAAGTCGTGGCCGAAGAGGATGCCGAGTCGGGCGAGTGGCACAAGCTCGACAGCCCGGACGAGATCGTCAAGTTCTACGACCCGACCGACATCTTCGGCGATCTGGCCGACGCCCTTGCCGAAGCCTTCCCCGACCTCGGCGACGACGCTACTGCCGACGAGGCCGATGAGGCCAAAGAGGCCGCGGGCTCCGACGACGAGCAGAAGGCCGAAGCCGCAGGCAAGGCCGACGCCGACGCCAAGGCCGACGACTCCGACGGCGGCAAGGAGAACGGCAGCCGCCGGTGACGATGCGCCTGGTTTCGGCCGAGCTCGTCGAGAGCCGGCAGATTCTGCCGGGCCAATGGATCCAGTCGTTCAACGCGCCCGAGCTCGCCGCCGGATCGCGGGCGGGACAGTTCGTCCACGTCCGGACGGGCGACTATTCCGGCCTCGTCCTGCGGCGTCCGTTCTCGATCAATACCGCCGATCCGGCGACCGGGATCATCACGCTCCATTTTCGGACCGTCGGACGCGGCACTGAGTGGCTGACCCGTGCCCGTGAGGGCGACCGATTGGACATGCTCGGTCCGCTGGGGCGCCCGTTCGAGGTCGACCCGCGCAGCCGCCACCTGCTGCTGATCGCCGGGGGCCTCGGGATGGCCGGCATCCGGATGCTCGCCGACGAGGCGGTCCGGGACGGCCGGCAGGTGGTGGTCTTGTTCGGGGCGCAGAGTGCGGCGCACGTGTACCCCTCCAGCCTGCTTCCCGACGAAGTGGAGTACGTGGTTGCCACCGACGACGGGTCCCTCGGCCACCACGGCTTCGTGACCGAACTGGTGACGCAATACGAGGCCTGGGCCGACCAGGCTTTCGCCTGCGGTCCGCACGCCATGCTCAAGCGGCTTGCCGCGCTCGCGGCAGGTCGACGCGAACGTCTCGGCGTCGCGAAGCTGGGCCGCAAGAGGGGCGGCGGCAAGCAGGATCCACTTGGCTCCACGTCCGCGCGGCGCAAGGCCTTCCTGCAGGTTTCGATGGAGCAGACGATGGGCTGCGCCGTGGGCGCTTGCCTCGGCTGCACGGTAATCGGCGTGGACGGACCGCAACGAGTCTGCCGCGAGGGGCCCGTCTTCGCAGCCGAAGAGATCGCCTGGGAGTCGATCGCGTGAAGGCGAAGAGGACGATCATCACCTTTGGCGACATGCGGGTCGGGAAGGACTCCAACCGATCCAAGCGGACGCCGACGGTCCGCAAGGACAAGACCGCAATCATTCCGGTTGATCGCTTCCCCGCACTTCCGGGGGACCGTCCGCGAGTCGAGACCGGGAGCGCCGCCGTGGCCGATTTGGGCGCGCCGGCGGCGGCCAGGCCGTCGATGGCGGAGCGCGAGGCCCTCGACCGAGTCGACTTGTCGGTTGAGCTGGCGCCGACGCGCGGGCTTCGGCTGGCGAACCCGATCATGGTCGCCTCGGGCACCTTCGGCTACGGCGTCGAATACGGCGAGGTCGTGGATGTTCAGCGGATTGGCGCGATTTGCTGCAAGGGCACGACACTCAGGCCGCGCGCCGGAAACGCACCGCCGCGGGTCACCGAAACGCCCGGCGGAATGCTCAACTCGATAGGTCTCCAGAACCCCGGCGTGGACGCGGTCATCGAGAAATACGGCCCGGTCTGGCAGGGCTGGAAGGTGCCGGTCATCGTCAACATCGCCGGCGAGTCGATCGAGGATTACGTGGAGGTGGCGCGCCGGCTCGACGGCGTTCCGGGGGTCGCCGGGATCGAGCTGAACATCAGCTGCCCCAACGTCGGTAAGGGCGGCCTGCAGTTCGCCATCGACCGCGACGCCGCCCGTGCCGTCACCGCCGCCGTCCGCCGAGCGACCGACCTGCCGCTCCTCGTCAAGCTCTCGCCCAACGTGGCGGACGTCCGGCCCATCGCCAAAGCGATCGAGGAAGCCGGCGCCGACGCGATCACGGCCATCAATACCCTCTCCGGGCTGGCCGTCTCACCCGATCGGACGCGGGCTCTGCTTGGCAACACATTTGGGGGGCTGTCCGGTCCGGCCATCAAGCCCGTGGCGCTTCGCATCGTCTACGAGGTGGCGCAGGTCGTCTCGATCCCGATCGTCGCCATCGGCGGGATCACCAACCTGGGCGACGTTCTCGATTTCTTCGCCTGCGGCGCGGTCGCGGTCCAGGTCGGAACCGCGATCTTCGCCGACCCCGAGCTGCCGGTCCGCCTGGGCGAGGAGCTGGCGGCGGAGTGCGTGCGGCGCGGGCTGACCTCGTACGGACCGCTTGTCGGCACGGCTCTGCCCAAACGCGCCGGGGCGTCGTCGGCCAAAGGCGCCGAATACCGACCGTGAGGAGGCACCGATGACGACGATTCGATCGGCGGTCGAGCTGGCCGCGGCGAAGGCCATCGGCTCGCGGACGGAGGAGCTTTTCCGCAGTTCGGGCGCGCTCAAGGAAGGCCACTTCCTCCTCAAGAGCGGCAAGCACTCGGAGCGGTATCTCGAGAAGTTCCTGGTGCTGCAGGATCCGGCCGCCACCAGCGAACTGTGCGGCTTCTGGGCGGCGCGGAACCGAAACGCGGACGGGACCCCGGCCGTAGACGTCGTCGCGGGGCCGACGACGGGCGGGATCGTGCTCGCTTTCGAGACGGGGCGGCAGCTCGGAGTGCGGGCAATCTTCGCCGAAGAGGTGAAGGATGCCGACGGCGCCACGCGGCGCGAGTTCCGGCGCGGCTTCACGATCTCCCCCGGCGAGCGGGTTCTCCTCGTCGACGACATCCTGACCACAGGCGGGTCGTTGCTGGCGATGATCCCCGCGGTGGAGGCGCTCGGCGGTGAGATCGTCGCGTGCGTCGTCATGGCGGATCGCTCCGGCGGGCTGGCGGCGCTCACCTCGCCCACGACGTCGCGAAGCTACCCGCTCCGCGCCCTGTGGCAGCTCCAGCTCCCCACCTACGACCCGGGCCCCGAGACCTGCCCGGCCTGCAAGGCCGGCGTGCCGCTCTACGCCCCGGGCAGCACGGGCGCCGTCGGTCGCGTAACGGGCTAGGCGCCGGGCGCAAAGAGTACGGGTCCCGCGCGCCTGATCGGGTGGGTATTGTGGTTCGCGGCCGTGTCGCCGATTCATCGGGGAATGCGGACGGCGTGCCGGCGGAGGACCAGATGAGCAGTAGCGCGGGAGATTTCGTCGCCAAGGTCGCAGAGCTCGGCCTGTGGGTGACCGCGGCCGCTCTGGTCGCGAGCGCCGCCGGGATGCGCCTGCCGTACGACGTCCTGGCAGCTTCCGCGACGCCCGCCGCCGTGCCCGTCTTGAGCGGGACCCCGGAAACCTCGGCAAATCCACAGGCGAGTCCTTCGCTTGCGGGCCCGCCGACGCCCGCGCCCACGCTCTCGCCCCTGGTTCGCAAGTTCCAGGCCCTTCTGGCCAAGAAGGACTTCCAGTTCCAGGCCACCGGGACGGGAACTCAGTCCGCGGTAGGGGACGGTCTGTCTGTCAATCTCACACACACGGGTTCGCTGAGTTACAAGGCAGGCGACGAGTCCGACGTTACGAAGACGACCCAGAACGGAAGCACGGTCCCATCCGATACCGTCTACGCCGGCGACTTCGCGTACGAGCGTGTCAACGGCGGCCCCTGGGTCAAGAAGCCCCGAAAGCCGTCCGACACTGCCTACTGGCGGATCTTCCTCTCGCCTGCGCGCCTGCTCGTCGATTCGCGCGTCGAGACCAAGAACGGCGCCGCGCTCCACCGGCTCGAGGTCGCCGAT
>JADGQJ010000127.1 GCA_017881885.1 Chloroflexota bacterium | reverse complement strand
TTGCCGCCGGCCGCCTTGACCTTCGCAGCGAGCCCGGCCGCATCGTCGGTGCCGATATAGACCATCCACGCCGTCGGCGCCTCGGGCGACATCTTGGGCCCGATGCCGGCGACAAGCTTGCCGTCCGAATTGGCCACGCCGTATCCGCCGTACGTCGGGTCGGGGTCGACCTCGATCTTCCACCCGAACAGCTTCGAGTAGAAGGCGTGGGAAGCCTCCGGAGCGGAGCTCGAGAGATCCACCCATGTCGGTTGGTTGATCACGGGAGCGACGGCATCTGCCATTTCTCGACTCCTCTGGGACCGGCCCTCCCTCCTGGCTTTCACCAGGATCTGGGGCGGCGGGATCGGAATTCTTGCACCGACCGCGCGCCGGCAGACCGCCGCGTCTTGTTTGTGCCGCCTGCCGAAATGGGCCCGATCGCGGCGGCCCCACCGGCCGCCGTTATGGCCGGCGCGCCTCCCCTGCCAGTTCGACCATGGACAGCAAGCCGCGCACTGCTCTCCGACCCGGCGCGACGCCCGGTCGGACTACCACCGTTCCCGAGACGCCGACCGCCGCCCGAACCGCATCCACGAGGGATGGGCGCACGACCGCCACGGCCAGGCGGTATTCGCCGAGGCGCAGGACCTCGAGGGCGTTGGTCCAGCCCTCCCCGCGGTCCATCTCCAGTGGTCCGATCTCGTCCACGAACAGGACGTCGCACGGGCAGGCCGCGCCCAGCCTGGCGACTCCCCAGGCGACGGCCTCCTCGTCGAAGCGATACGGCCCCGCCCGCAGCCTGCCGGGCAGCTCGTCGACATCCGCGAGCTGTCGACCTTCATCCGTGCGCGCATCAACGACGTCGATGCCAACCTTCACTCCGCCGTCGACGCGCGCCGGGCAGACGATCCCTGCGCAATCGAGCCCGAGTGTTCGTGCATAGTCCAGGAGCCGGCGGCAGGTTGTCGTCTTGCCGGTCCCCGGCGCGCCCGTCAGGATCGCGATCTGCCTGTCGGGAGAGACGGGCTCCCGCGACGATGTCACTCGACGGTCCAGTAGATCAGGGCCGAGTCATCGTCGGGCGGCCACACGTAGCGCCCTCCGTCGTAGACCAGCCGGCGGCGGAGGAGTGCACCGAAGTACTCGTCGTGCTCGGTCGAGTCGCACACTCCGAAGTGCCGCTTCATCCGCTCCAAAGCTTCATCGAAGCTGGCGCTCTGCCGAGGCGCCCTCACGCCGCCGTGCTCCATCAGAACCGCGGGCATGAGTCCCATCTGGCGCAGGACGTTCTCTGCGACCGTCAGGTTTGGGCTGTCGATCCGGGTGCCCCAGAGGTGGAGGGCGGCCTCGGCCATGATCCCCCGAGGGCTAGGTGCCCGCAGCAGCAGGAAGCACATTCGCCGCGTGCACTCGACCATGCGGCCGACGAACTCGCGCAGATCGGGGGACCAGTACATGGCATGGGCGCACAGCGAGAAGTCGTGCGGCTCGACCGCGACTTCCGGCCAGGAACCTTGCACCACGTTGACGTTCGTGATGCGCCGAACGGCCAGGTTCTCCTCGAGGATGCGGATCATGGCCGGCGAGCGCTCGACCGCGGTGACGCGCGCTGCATGCGGCGCCACCATCGCCGCCCAAGCCCCCGTACCGGCCCCGATGTCGAGCAACGTGGCGCCCTCCGCGATTTGCTCGAGGACGAAGCGGCGGGTCGAGTCGGGTTCGGCCCAGCGGCGGGCCACGCGCTCGTCATAGTCCCGTGCCCGCGCTTCCCACGGGTCGATGAACCGTGACGAGCTCGGATCGACGACCGAGCCGTCGTCGAGACATCGTGCACGGGCCACCACGAGGTCGCGCCAGAGAGCGGCCCAGTCGGTCTCGCCGGCGATGTCGAGCCGGGCCCGCTCATCTGCGCCGGCACTCACGTCCAAAGCACGACCTGCCGTCCGTCGATCTGGGCGATCTGCACGGGCACGCCGTACGTGGCGCTCAAGTTGTCGGCCGTGAACACTTCGGCAATCGGACCGGAACCGCAGACCTGCCCACCCCGCATCAACACCACGTGCGTGGCGATGGCGGCGGCAACCTCCGGCTCGTGCGTCGTCAGCAGCACCGTCATTCCCCGGGCGATGCGATCGCGCAAGAGATGGAGCAGCCCCACCTTGTGCGCGAGGTCGAGGTGCGAGGTGGGTTCGTCCATCAGGAGGAGGCGGGGCTGCTGCGCCAGGGCTCGGGCGAGCAGCACGTTCTGACGTTCGCCGCCGCTCAGAGTCGTAATCGCTCGGTGACACTGTGGCCCCAGGCCGACCTCGTCGATCGCCTCCCGGGCGATCCGCTCGTCTTCCGCCCCCGGCATGGCCAGCGAGGCAAGGTAAGGCGCGCGTGCCAGGAGGACGTAATCGAGGACCGAGTAGTCGAAGGGGGTTCGCTCGACCTGAGGCACGAGCGCCATCGACTGACCGAGCAGCCGCCGCGGGTAGGCGCGGAGAGGCCGTCCGTCGAGGAGCACCAGCCCGCTTTGGGCCCGGAGCCAACCCAGCGCCAGGTGGAGGAGCGTGCTCTTGCCCACGCCGTTGGGGCCGAGGATCGCCGTCGCCGTCCCGCTCTCGATGTCGAGCGACAGCCGCTCCAACACCGGGCGAGCGCCCGGCCCGTAGCCGAACGTGACGTCGTCGAAGCTGAGGAGCGCCGTCATCTCTGCTCGCCCGAATGTCCGTAGGTCATGAAGATCGCGAGGAAGAACAGGGCCCCGATGAGGGACGTCAGGATGCCGATCGGAATCTCGCCTGCCAGAAGCGTCCGGGCGACGTCGTCGCACAGCACGCCGAAGAGCCCACCGATGAGCAACGCCGCCGGAACGGCGTGACGCGCGTCTGCACCGAAGAGGCGCCGCGCAATGTGGGGGACGATGAGTCCGAGCCAACCGACCATTCCGCACACGGACACGACCGCCGCGGTCGCGGCGACCCCGGCGCCGAGCAGCACGGCACGCTCGCGCCCCGGAGCCGCACCAAGCGAGAACGCCGTCGAGTCGTCGAGCGAGAGGATGTTCAGGCGCCAGCGCATTCGGTACACGACAAAGACGCTGATGGACACGACTGGCGCGATCGACCAGAACTGCGGCCACGTGATGCTTGCCAGCCCACCCAGCAGCCAGAAGGTGATCTCGGGGAGCTGGCTCAGCGGGTCGGCCATGTACTTGAGCGCACCGACTCCGGCCGAGAAGAGAGCGGAGATGGCGATGCCGGCGAGGATGAGTCGCAGGACGGAGCCGCCGAACCGCATTCGCCGCGCCATGACGTACGACAGCCCGAGACCCGAGAAAGCGAAGATCGCGGCAGATCCCTGAACCAGCCAGGCCGAGCTGCCCCAGAAAACTATGGCCAGCGACGCGCCGAAGGCGGCACCCTGCGACACGCCGAGGAATCCCGGATCCACGAGCGGATTGGCGAAGATCTGCTGGAACACCGCTCCTGCCGCCGACAGGCTCATGCCCAGCATCAACGCCGTCAGGATGCGGGGCAGCCTCAAGTTGAAGACGATGCGCTGCGCCAGGTCGTCGGTCGCGAGCCGATCGGGCGCGATGATCCCCGGACTGGGATAGCGGCCGATCAAGAGCGACATCGCGACAACGGCCCCGAGAAGCACGGCGATAACCGCCAGCTTGCGATTAGCCGGCGTGGCGCCCCAGCTCCAGCTCGGGCGGAAAGCCACCGTGGAAGTGCCCCGGCTCAGGGCAGGTTCCCGGTGAGGAACGGCTTCACGGATTTGTCGTACGCGGCGCCGTCCAAGCCGTATAGATCCTGGTAGAAGACGCGGGTCTCCTTGTCCATCGAGAGACTCGTGAAGCGGTCGGGGTGCATCTTCGCGGCGAGCCAGGTGAGGCCCAATACCCAGCGGGGATCGGGCTGGTCCCAGCTGTAGTAGTCGCCCGGGAAGCCGAAAATGGCTCCCTTCTTGACCGCACTCAGCAACTGCCACTGAGGATCGGCCTTGAGCTTGGTCACGACATCGCTCACGTTGCCGGAATAGGCGATGACGTAGATCTGGTCGGGATTCCAAGCCGCGATCTGCTCGAGCGTGACCGTCGTCCAGCCGTCGCCGAGCTGGGCGTCCTTCCACACGAGTCGGCCGCCGCCGAGCTGGACTTCGGTGCTCTGGATGTAGCTGAGCGGCGGCACGTTGAACGCGACAGTGCCGTTCTTGCTGGAGTAGTAGAGAAGCAGAACACCGGGCTTCTCGGCATCCCCGAGGCCGGCCACTGCGGTTGTGACGCGATCGGACTGCCCCTTGAAGAACGCAATAAGCTGCTGCGCCCGCGCTTCGTCGCCGAAGAGCTGCCCGAGCGTCTCGAGATCCCGCGCGTACTGGTCCGGCGTCTCGAAGTCGACGTAGACAATCTTCACGCCGAGGGCGTCCAGCGGCTTACCCAGAGTATCGGCGTTGCTGCTCTTCATGAGAACGACGTCCGGCTGGGTGGCCGCAATCTGCTCCGCCCCGGCGGAGCCGTCCAGGATCGTCTTGGTGGCATAGGCAGGATCGACGACAGAGGGGAAGGAGAGCTTGTTCTGGACGGTGCTGCCGAGGGCGACAATGCGCGACGACGCTTCGGGGAATAGATAAACCGCGTCGGCAACCATGAAGAGAGCCTTGCCCGCGATCGCGACCCGCTTCGGTGGTGACGCAAATGTCACCTTGCGGCCCATCGCGTCGGTGATCGTGATCGGACCGCTGCTCGGACTCGCAATAGTCGAGGCGGCGGTGCTGGGCGCGATGCTGGCGGCTGGGGTCGACGCCGGAGTTGAGCAGGCGCCGACCAGCAACGCCGCGGCGGCCAGTGCAATGAACGATCGCTTCACGTGTCGGGATCCTCCAAGTCCAGTTTGGGTCGGTGCGCTCATCGGGGTGCGCCCTCGGTCGTGGCGTCGCCCGTGCCGTCGTGCCAGCTGCCGAAGTGCTTCGCGTAAAGTTCGTCCAGCAGCGCATCCGCCTCGTCGAGCAATGCGCCGAAGGCCCCGACGAGCCATCGCCCCTCGCTCGACACAGTGGAACCTCCGCCGCCCGCGCCGCCGATTTGCCGCTCGAGCAGCTTGAAGCCGAGGTGCTCCTCGGCGCGCCGCACGATCTGCCAGGCCTTGCTGTAAGCGAGACCCATGTCGGAGGCAGCCTGACGGAGCGACCCGGTCGACTCAACCCGGATGAGTAACTCGCGGATCCCCACTCCAAAGACGGGCACGCCCTCGTCGCCCAGCCAGATCCGCTGTCCGGGACGGATCCGTGAAGGGCCTGTCTCCACGAGAGGCGCGCCTGAATTGGCTGGGGTCATTACCCACTCTTCCTGAGCGTTATCCTCAGCCAAGGATAACGCTGGCAAATCGCTGCGGCCCGTCTCCACAATCCTCATGACTCGGCCCGAATTGACGCCGAGTCCGCGTTCGTGAGCTGCGCCCGGTCTCCGGCGCTGGACGAGATGGAGACGACGACGATTCCGAGAAATGTCGTCGCGGCGCCCGCGAGGTCGAGCAGCGTGAGAGGCTCGCCGAGCAGGACCCACGAAGAGGCGAGGCCGACGACAGGAACGGCGAGAAAACCCATCGTGGTCGCGAGCGGGCTGAGCGATCGGGAGATGGACTGGCTCAGCCAGAAGGCCAGCGCGGTGGCGAGCAAGCCGCTGTACAGGATGGCGACGATCGCGCTCGGCTCCCAGTGGATCTGCCGGCCCGCCTCCAGGACGAGCGCCGCGATCGCGAGCGGCACAACGGCGATCAGAAGCTGCCACGGCATGAGGTCGAGCGGTGTCCCGCGCCACACGTGGTGGCGGAGATGGATCGTCGTCGCGGCCCACAGGACTGCACTCACGAGAAGTGCGGCGCTCCCGAGCATCTGGCCGGACGATTGCCAGTCGACGGATTGCGGATTGAGCAGGAGGGCGATTCCGACCAGACCCAGGATCAACCCGCCAACCTGCCGCCCGGCGCCGCCGGCACGCAGGAGGGGGAGTTGGATGAGCGCGACCCAGAGCGGCATCGTATAGACCAGGATCGAGGATCGGCCGGCGGAAATCAGCGGCAGGGCGAAGTTCATTGCGGCGATTCCGGCGGCCATCTGGCCGATCCCCACCGAGAGGACGATCGGGACGTCGTGGCGGTCGGGAAGCCGCAGGCCGCGCCGTGCCGCTAGAACGGCAACGATCACGGCCAGCGCAATCGCGACTCGGAGAGCGCCGTAGGTGAAGGGCGGAAGGTCGCGCAGGCCGATCTTGGCGACCGGCCAGTGGATGCCCCAGGTGAGAGCCAGGCAGATAAGCAGCAGGTACGGCCGCGCCCGTGTGCCGCGCAGTCGTGCTCGCATGATCTCTGGGTCGCCTAGTTCGAGGTCGTGACTAGGCGCTCGACGATGAGCGGAGCACCCGGGCGCAGTACCGGAACGGTTGAGCTGACGTCAACCCGCGCGCAGAACGGGACATCGTCGCCGGCGCCCAGCTTAGTGACGAGCCGGCCGGCCACGGATTCACGTAGCGGGGTCACCAGGTCTGGATAGCTCCCGTACAGACGGACGGCCGCCACGGCTGCCTCGGTCAGGCTGGCTTCCTCACCCCGGGACCGAAGCGCTGCGGTGATCCGCTCCACCAGGACGCCGGCCGCGACCGCGTCGTCCAGGGCGAACCGACCGAGTGTGCCGGCGCACACGATGCCAACTCGCGCGCTCATCTTCCCGGCCAGGCCGACGGCGGCTTCGGCGGAGGCCCGCGCATTCAGCAGGCACCCGATGAGCGTTGCGGGAGTCGCAGTGAGCTTGCTCAGAACCTTGGTGCCGTTGGACGTGGAAACGACAACGACCCGTCCCCGGATGTCGGCGCGGGAAATCTCGGCGGGGGAGTTGTTGAAGTCGAATCCAGGCGGCCGAATGCCTTCACGTTCCCCGACTAGGAGCCCATCGTGCTCCCGGCCCAGGCGTCGAGCCGTTTGCAGCCCGGAGGTCAGGTAGAGCCGCGAGCAGCCCAGGTCCAGGAGCGTGGTGATCGTGGAGCTCGCTCGGAGCTCGTCGATGACGATGCAGACGGTGTCGCGCCAGCTGCGTGCCTCGGCCGGCACGAGCGCCACGTCAATCTCCATCGACCTTAGTTCTCCGTTTCGTGGGTCTCGCGGCGGGTCGCCGGGTTTCGACCGTGCGGCTGTGGATAGAACGGCGGGGCGCCAGTCCATCTGGGCCCCGCCGTTTGTAATGAACGGGTCCGACTCGACCTACGCCTTGGGGGCGGGAGCGAGT
>JADGQJ010000126.1 GCA_017881885.1 Chloroflexota bacterium | reverse complement strand
GTCGATGCGACGGCGTCGCAATACGCGCTGGAATCGGCCGATCTCGGAAGCGTCCAGGGAACGGTCGGCGATGCTCTCGATCGGGTCTTCCGGCTCCTCGACGCCATGGCGCTGATCGCCGTGCTCGTCGCCGGGTTGGGCATGGTAAACACGCTTTCGATGAGCGTCCTCGAGCGCGTTCGCGAGATCGGCGTGCTCAGAGCGACCGGCATGTCCAGCCGCCAGGTGTGGGCAATGGTCGTGATGGAGGCCGGAATGCTGGGGTTTGCCGGCTCTCTGATCGGAGCCGCGGTCGGCCTCCTGGCCGGAGGGTTGCTCGTGGCATGGTCGAGCGGAGGATTCGGCCTGACCTTCGATCCGCCGTGGGTCTCCATCGCCCTTGCGGTTATCTTCGGGATTCTCATCAGCGTTACGGCGTCGATTTACCCAGCCGGAGTTGCCAGCCGGCAGTCGATCGTGCGAGCCTTACAACACGAATAAGGGACATTGCCCGTGAGCTCTCCAGCGGCTCGGCCTGCTACACTCGGGCCCTCGGACGGGGAGGAAGAGTCCGAACATCGGCGACGTCGCCTCAACAGGGAAAACTTGCCAATGCTCGCGACCCCTTCGCTGAACCGACTACCCGCCGCCGAACGTGGCATAACCATCGGCGATTTCCTGGTCCCGATCCGGATCGGTGAGCGCATGAGCGCTCGGCTGCGCCACATCGCGCTGGTCTGCTTCGGCGCCGCCTTCATCGCCCTGACCGCCAACATTACGATCTGGCTGCCGAACAACCCGGTGCCGATCACGGGCCAGACGCTCTCGGTCCTCTTGGTCGGAGGCGCACTCGGCTTTCGCCGGGGCGTGCTCTCCGTCGCGCTTTACCTCGCGCTCGGCTTCGTCCTTCCGGTCTACGCGGGTCACACCCAGGGGGTGCAGAGCATCGTCGGGTTCGGCTCCGGCGGGCTGGTAATGGGCGCCCGCGGCGGCTACCTGCTGGGCTTCCTTGTCGCCGCCGCCCTGGTGGGCAGGCTGGCCGAACTCGGTTGGGATCGCCACATCCCCGGCGCGGTCGGCGCGATGGTCGTCGGCGAGATCGTGATCTATCTCGTCGGCGTGCCGTGGCTGGCCTTCGCCGCCCACTTCTCGCCCCAGATGGCAATCGACAAGGGTCTGCTGCCGTTCGTCTTCGGCGATGGCTTGAAACTCGCGATCGCGGCGGGAATGTTCCCCTTCGCGTGGTGGCTGGTCGGCCGCCGCGCAGACGACCGCTAGCCCGTCGGCGCCGGGCACCGACTGGGGTCGCCGCGAGCGCCGCGCGCGCCTGAGACTCGATCCCGCCTAGAACGTCGCCCATTCCGTGGGGTCCGGGTCGCCGACGCCGAACAGCTTCAGGCACGGTTCGAGCCCTTCGATCGCCACGGGCACCAGGTCGCGCCTCCAGGAGTCGCGGGCCATTCGAAGGCGATGCTCCACAACGCGCTCGCCGCCGACGGCCCAGACTTCATCGCCGTTGTCGACGTACCCGAGCTTGGCTGAAACGCGAGCCGACTGGGCGTTGCCCTCGAAGAAGCCCGATTCGGCTACTTCGGCGCCGAGCCCATCGAACGCAAGCGCGAGAACGGCGGCGCGCATCTCGGTCCCGTAGCCGCGACCCTGATACGCCCGGCCAAGCCAGCTGGCCGTCACGACGGTCTTGCGGACGGCGAAGTTGCGGCCCATAACGTCCTGCACCCCGATCGGCTGACCGTCGGCCACGACAGCCAGCCCGAGGTTCCAATAGGTCGGGCTCCAGCTGCCGCGCGAGGCCCACCAGTGCAACAGGAATTGGCGCTCGAAGGCAGGGGAAGGGAGCTCGTGCCACGGCACGGCGAAGAACGTCCGTCCCTCTTCCACGACGCCGTCGCGGGCGACCCTCATCAGCTCGAGCAGGTCGTCGTCGGTCGGCAGGCGCAGTTCGAGTCGCGGGGTTCGCAGCTTCAGGTCGAACAGTGGCCACGGGTGTCCGCTCATGAGCAGAGATTAGCGGGCGGCGCGAGTCTTCGGACGGGGCGAGCGGCCCACGGTGCAGCCGGCTCGAAAGGCCGGCTCGATAGGCCGGCGATCGGCCTAGGCGGACTTGCGGCGGCGCACCGGTGCGACTTCGGCCTCGGCCGTCTC
This sequence comes from Chloroflexota bacterium, assembly GCA_017881885.1. GTDB lineage: Bacteria > Chloroflexota > Limnocylindria > Limnocylindrales > CSP1-4 > Fen-1039. The sequence goes on along the minus strand of JADGQJ010000126.1, from coordinate 5,109 downwards.
GGCCATGACTGGGATCGCGGCTCGGGCGGGCTTGCGCGACTTCCTCGATGCCGAAGCCTCGGCCATGGTCTCCGGCGCGGCGGTCTGGCGAGCTGCCTTCGCTGCGGCGACACTCGCCTCCAGAGCAGCGACCAGATCGGTCAGTTTCGCCGGCTCGGCGACGGGCTCGGCGATCTCGGCGCCTTCGGCCTTGGCCTCGATTACCGCCATCAGCGCTGCGCGGTATTCGTCGCGGTAGGCCTTCGGATCGAACTCACCGGTCATCATACCGACCAGTTGCTCGGCCATCGCCAACTCGGCGGGTTTGACCGCGGCATCGTCCCCGGGGATCGCGAGGTCTCCCACGGCTCGGACTTCGTCCGGCCAGTACAGGGTCGAGAGCAAGATCGTGTTGGCAAACGGGTCGAGAGCGGCCAGCTGCTCGCGATCGCGCAGGACGATCTTGCAGACGGCACGCAGCCCCTCTTTGGCGAGGACCTGCCTCAACAGGAAGAAGGCCTTGCGGGCGACCGGCTCGGGCTCCAGGTAGTAGGCCTGCTTGACGAAGCGGGTGGCCTCGCTGCTCGACTCGACCGGAACGAATTGCTCGATCTCGATTGACCGGACGGTCTTGAGCGGGACCGAAGCCAGGTCTTCGTCGGTGATGACGACGTACTGGTCCGGCGCGATCTCGTAGCCCCGCACCGTGTCGCTACGCTCGATCATCTCTTCGTCGGTCGGGCAGTAGGTCTTCATCTGAATCCTGCCGTGACACGCGGCATGGAGCATGTTGAAGCTGACGCCCTTCGACTCGGTGGCGAGATAGAGCTTGACCGGGATGGTGACCAGCCCGAACTGGATGGCACCTTTCCACATCGAACGCGGCATGGAACACCTCGCACTCACGAGCCCGTCTCGGTGGGCCCGCGAATGGCGAGCATAGCGCGCTTGACGGAAGTGTCCAGAGCGTCGGGATGGTCGTCCCGAGGTGCGCCCTGCCTAGCGGTGTCGCAACTCGGCCTCCGCTTCGGTGAGGCGGGCAAGGATGCCGTCGCGGAGCCTGTCGAGCCCGGAATGAACGTCACGCGCGCTCGTGCCGATCGAGGTGAGCGTCAGCTTGAGCGATCGCAGTATCTCGAGCTGCTCTCGCACGCCGTTCAGGGCCTTCGCGATGGCGGCCGCGTCCACCTCGACGTCGCGTTCACGCAGCGTCTGCAGAGCCATCAGGCGAGCAAGCCGCACCGCAGCCTCAAGCGTGGCCGGATCGGGCGCGGCCGGGTCCAGGACGCAGTAGACGTCGCCCGCCCGCACGTCGAAGGGAGCGATCCCGGTGGGGGCGTGGGCCGCGGTGAAGACCACGAGGGCGACTGCGGCGTCGCGGTTCGATTTGGCGTCGCGCAGCTCGTCTCGCATGTTGCGACCGGACACGTAGCGGTCCTTGCACTCGATCACGACCCTCAGCTCCGCACCGGCGGTCGCCTCGGCGTTGATCGTGAGGACGAAGTCGCCTTTCTTGGAGCCGATCGCGGAGCCCGTCTCCGTGCCGGTCCGCTCGAAGACGTCGCCCGCGCCACGGCTGATCTCGCCGAGGAGGTCATCGACGACATCCTCGAAGTCCGAGCCCTTTGCCGTCGACCTGGCGCGCTCCGAAGCCCGCGCTGCGCCTGCCGCCTCGAGCGCTGCCAGGCGCTCGTTCAGCTTCGCGAACCCCTCGGACATCTCGACGCGGAACTGGTGGAGCGGCGACCCAAGACGAGTCGGATCCAGCAGTTGAGCGAGCCGCGAGGCGTCGCCGTCGAAGTACGAGCCGAGCAGCACCTTCATTCGGCCGATGGCGCTGTCTCGTTTCGCCTCGTCGAAGAGCTCGTCCACGAAGCTCCTCAGCTGGCCCTTGTCGCCGAGGAACCGCTCCAGCGTCCGCGGCAGCCGGCCCTCTCCGTCGGCGAAGTTCTGACGCAGCATCATGTCCAGCGCGGTGGCCGCCTTCTCGTTCGCGGCCTCCGTTTGACGCAGCAACCCCTGGAACTCGGCCCGGACCGCGTCCACGTTGACCGTCACACCAACGCTCTGGATCGCCGTCAGGCCGACGCGCAGAGCGCGCTCGACCAGGAGCGCCCGTTCCTCGGCCGGGCGGTCTGCGACGAAGGCTGCCAGAGCGTGGTCATCCAGCACGAGGTGCTCGACGACCAGCCGATTCGCCTCGAGCCTGACCGACGCCGGCCGGGCCTGCTGAGACGGGAGCGAGACGAGCTTGGCGGATTCCATGCTCGGATCGTGACTGCTCCCCGTGACAGCTAGATTGTCACGGCCACCAGACAGCCGGAGCCCTTTTCGAGGCCCCGAGGCGGAGAGCCTACCTCGAGTCGGCGCGAACGCCGCGGATCGCCGCGCGCCGGACGGCAGCGAAGCCGATTACGAACCGGAACGAGCGCAAAGCATGCGCATCCAGTTCCTGTTCTCGCCGGACCAGCCCGTACAAGACTCTATTCCTGAACCGACCCGATCGAGGGGGCGAATTTGAGACCGCTTGCGCCGGCGAGGCCACGTTCACGGATGGGGCATGGCACCATTCGAGACATGCGACAAGGTGAGGACGGAGAGAACGCGTTCGAGGCGCGCCGGCCACGGCTGCTTTCGTCCCTGGGCGGCGTTGCAAAGGCGTGGTGGGGGCCGATCGCGCTCGGGGCTCTCGCGCTCGTGTGGTTCTCCACCGAGCCGGGTCGTCGCGGTCTGTTGTGGCCGCCCATCTTCGCTCTGGCTGCGGTGCTCGTGCTGGCCGTTCGCCGCCGGGTGAGCCCCACAGAGGTCATGGCTCTCCAGGTCCTCGCTGCCGCTGTGCTCACGGACTACATCCAAACCCGCGACTGGCAAAGAGACCTGCACATCTATCTGACCGCGGGAGCCAACTTCATGAACCACGCGGCGGTATACACGACTACCGCGTTGCAGAGCCAGCCGAAGGCCGGGGTCGAATTCCTGCCGTTTCTGTATGCGCCGCCAACGTTGCCATTCTTCGGGCTGCTCTCGGAGATACCGCGCGGTCTCATGGACGTTCTGTGGATCGCAGGCTTGGTCGCAGCGGTGCTCGTCTCGCTGCGAGCCCTCGGCCTGGCGTGGCGATGGGCGCTGCTGGCGCTGATCTGGACGCCGATCGAGCAGGGGCTCTACAGCGGCAACATCGTCATACCGTCGCTGCTGCTTCTTGCCGCAGCGACGCGCATCGGCGGCGGTTTGGTCCTGGGCCCGCTGTTCAAGCCGCAGAACGGCGTCGTTTCGCTCTGGCTCGTGCGCGAGCGAGCCTGGCGCCCCCTCGCGACGGGGCTTCTCCTGCTGCTGGGGCTCGTGGTGGCGACGCTGCCGCTGACGGGTTTCGACCCGTGGCGCCAATGGATCGACGGCCTGTTAGCGCTGCAGCAGTCGATGCAGTACTCGCCCGGTCTCTACGGCGTCGGCCTTGGGCGCTACCTGCCGTTGTGGGCGTTCGCGGCGATCGCTGCCTTCACCGTCGTGGCGGCTTTGTGGGTGAGCGGCCGTGAGGGCCTCGCCCGTCTGGGGCTCGCATCAGTCGTGGCCTCGCCCGCGCTCTACATTCACGGGTTCGTCTTCGCCATTCCGGCCTTCCTGCGCCTGCGCGCCGAGTGGCTCTGGCTGGCCGCAGGGCTGGCGTGCATCGGCCAGTGGCCCGGCCCGCAGCTGGCGCTCGGGATCGGAGTCGCGGCCTGGTTCGTGAAGGGAATGGCGCGCCGCGAGGGGCAGGACGGCGCCGACGGCGCAGCCGATCGCCCGCTCCACCCGCTCGGTTCCCTTGTCGAACCATGGCCGGCCGACGGGGAGTGATCACAGTCCGGCGGGAGTCAAGCGCGCGGCCACGAGACATCGTCGATCCCTCCGGCATGGCACCATTGACCGCATGAGTGCCGGCGAGGATCGAGGCAACCCGCGCGGGGCGCGGTGGAAGGCGACGCTTCGGGACCTGGGCGTGGTCGCGAGGGCGTGGTGGGCGCCGGTGGCGCTCGGAGCATATGCGCTCTGGCGGCTTTACAAGATGACGCCGGGCGGCAACAACGATCTCCCATGGTTGGCCATCGTCATCGCAACGGTGGCGCTCGCACTGGCGGTTCGGCGTCGTGTGAGCCCATCCGAGGTGATGGCCCTCCAGGTTCTCGCTTTGGCTCTGGTCGCGGATTGGCTGAACTGGCGAGGCTCCGGCGGCTTGCGCGACTTCCACTTGTATCTGAACGCCGGCACCAACTTCGTGAACAACGCGGCGGTGTACACGACGACGGTGTTGCACAGCACTCCCAAGAACGGGCTCGACTTCCTGCCTTACCTGTACGCGCCGCCGACGCTGCCGTTCTTCGGGTTGCTGTCGGAACTGCCGCGCCGTCTGGTGGACGCGCTTTGGGTCGCGGGTTCCTTGGCGGCGGTGCTCGTCTCACTGCGAGCCTTCGGCCTGAAGTGGCGTTGGGCACTCCTCGCACTGATTTGGACCCCGATCATGCAGGGCGTTTTTGTCGGCAACGTCATGATTCCGTCCCTGCTTCTCCTGGCAGGGGCGACTCGGGTTGGCGGCGGACTGGTTTTTGGCCCTCTCTTCAAGCCACAGAACGGCATCGTGTCGCTGTGGCTGGTGCGTGAGCGTGCGTGGCGCCCGCTCGTGGCGGGGCTCCTCGTCCTGCTACTGATCGTGGCGGCGACTCTGCCGCTGACGGGCCTCGACCTGTGGCGTCAGTGGTTCGAAAGCCTGGCCGCCTATCAGCAGTCGCAGACGTACATCCCCAGCCTCTACGGTGTCGGACTCGGGCGCTACTTGCCGCTGTGGGCGTTCGCGGCGATCGCCGCATTCACCGTCGTGGCGGCACTGTGGGTGAGCGGCCGCGAAGGGCTGGCCCGACTTGGGCTCGCATCCGCGGTTGCCTCGCCGTCGCTCTTCCTGCACGGATTCGTGTTCGCCATCCCGTCGTTCCTGCGTTTGCGCGCCGAGTGGCTTTGGCTCGTCGTCGGCCTGACATGCATCGGCCCGTTGCCCGGTCCACAGATCGCGCTCGCGATCGGAGTAGCCGCCTGGTTCGTCAAGGGGATGGCGCGGGACGTGGAAGCGGAACAGGCGGCCGGTCCCGCCAATCGGCC
>JADGQJ010000125.1 GCA_017881885.1 Chloroflexota bacterium | reverse complement strand
GGCTCGAGAGTGGTGAACGGGTAGTCGGCGATCTTGGGGCGGGCCGCGGTCAGCGCCGCAAGCAGCGTCGACTTGCCGGCATTGGGCAGACCCACGAGGCCGACGTCGGCGAGAAGACGCAGTTCCAGGCGGACCTGGCGCTCCTCGCCAGGCTCGCCGTTCTGGGCGTGCCTGGGTGCCTGGTGGGTGGAAGTCGCAAAGTGCACGTTGCCGAGGCCGCCGCGCCCACCGCGCCCGATCATGAGGGTCTGGTCGGATGCGACGAGATCGCCGAGCAGGTCGCCGGTCACATCGTCGAACACGCCCGTCCCCGGCGGCACCTTGAGGACGAGATCGTCGCCGGCCTTGCCGTGCTTCTTCTGGCCGCTGCCGCGCCCCCCGGGCGGCGCCTTGAAGTGATGCTTGTGGCGGTAGTCGCGAAGGCTGGTTTCGCCCGGATCGACGGTCAGATAGATCGATCCGCCTCGACCGCCGTCGCCGCCGTCGGGGCCGCCGCGGGGTACATGGGCTTCGTGCCGGAACGTCGCGGCGCCATCGCCGCCGTCGCCGCCACGGATCCAGACTCGGACAACGTCGAAGAACATGTGGTCAATTCTCGCATGCGGCTAGGGCGCGACCGTAGGAGGTCGCGGCAAGGGCTCGGGTCGGCTGGTCGGGTCGCTCTCGTTCAGAAGTACTTGAGCGGGTTTCGGGCGCAGGCCGTCCCGCCGCCCGACCAGGGGTAGCAGGCCCAAACCTCGAAGTGGAGGTGCGGTCCGGTCGCGTTACCGGTCATTCCGACGTTCCCGATTTGCTGGCCGGCGGACACGACCTGGCCGACGTGCACGTATTCCCGCGAAAGGTGGTTGTAGGTCGTGTACAGCTTCCCGCCGCTCGAGATCCAGACGACGAGGCCGCCGCCGTATCCGGCCGAACCGGAGTATTTCCAGCCGGCGAAGATGACCGTGCCGCGAACGGCGGCGATTACGGGCGCGCCCGTCGGCGCGCCGATATCGATGGCGGGATGGTGCGACGCGCTGAAGTACTGGGTGATGGTGCGGCTTGACGGCACCGGCCATCGAAGCTTCGCGCCGGTCCACGCTGTACCGCCCCCTCCCCCTCCCCCGCCGGCAGCCGGCTTAGGCGTCGGAATTGCCGGGACCTGGGAGACGGGGATGACCAGTAGCTGGCCGACGGTCACCGTGGCGTCGGGGAGGCCGTTGGCCGTCATGATCTTCTGGACGGTCACCTTGTACTTGGAGGCCAGACCGCTAAGCGTGTTGCTCGACTTCACGGTCACGGTGATCCCGTCAACCGGAGGAATCAGCAGCTTGAGTCCGACCCGGATCGACGCCGGATTGGGCAGGCGGGTCGTGTTGGCCCAGTACACGGTGTTGCGGACGAGCCCGAACTTCACCGCGATCTTGTTGAGGCTGTCTCCGCCCTTGACGACGTAGGTTTGGAAGTCGCTGGAGCCGGGCGGGATGTCGACCGTCTGAATGACGTTGTAGACCGTGCCGTCGTCCAGGTTGGGGTCGGCGTTGGGGTCGGCGCCCGGGTTCGCCGGCGACTGGTCGACCTGCTGGTTCGTGATGTTTGTGTCCACGCCGTCGACCGCGGGAGCATCTGCCGTTGTGGGGGCTGCGCCGCCGGCTGCCGATACCGGCGGGATGGCGCCGACGGCGGCAACGGCCACCAGGAGAAGACAGGCGGTCAGCGGAACAAGGCGGCGGTGCCGTCTGATGAGGACGAGCGGCCCATCGAGCGCTCGGCCCGGGCCGGTGACACGAGGCGCGGAGTCGCTGGCGGCCGCGGCCGCGGTACGAGCGGCCCGATCGCCGCCCAGGAGCTCGGCCACGGAACCTGCCAGCGGGCGAACGGCAGAACGCAGCATGGCCGCGAGCGAGGCCCGGGTACCGCCGAACTCCAGGCGGATCGGCGTCTCAGGATCGCGCCCGACCAGCCTGCGCAGAGCTCGAAGCGTTGGGCTCGCGGGTGAAGGCAATACAGAACTCCTGCGGCGCGAGACGGGCGCCATTCGGGCAACCGTATCAGACGGGTTGGAACGCTGCAATCGGGCGGGCCGGCGCTCGTCCGCTCGATCGGGCGTCCGCTTCGGTCAGGAGTCGAGGCTCTTGTTGAGCGTTGCCAGGAACTGGACGTTGTTCTCGGTCTTGGACAGGCGGTTGAGCAGCAGCTCGATGCCCTCGTTCGTGCCGACCGCGGAGAGCATCCGGCGCATCGTCCAGACCATCTTCAGCACCGGCTCTTCGAGAAGAAGCTCCTCGCGGCGAGTGCCGGAACGCTGGACGTCGATGGCGGGGAAGATGCGCTTCTCGGCCAGCTTGCGGTCGAGGATGAGCTCGCTGTTGCCGGTCCCCTTGAACTCTTCGTAGATGACGTCGTCCATGCGCGATCCGGTGTCGACCAGGCAGGTGCCGATGATCGTCAGCGAACCGCCCTCCTCGATGTTACGGGCGGCGCCGAAGAAGCGCTTGGGCGGATACAGGGCGATCGGGTCGAGTCCGCCGGAGAGCGTTCGACCTGAGGGCGGGAGCGCCAGGTTGTATGCGCGGGCGAGCCGCGTGATCGAGTCGAGCAGGATGACCACGTCGCGGCCGGTCTCGACCTGTCGCTTGGCGATCTCGAGGGCCATCTCGGCGACGTGGGTGTGATTCTCGGTCGGCTCGTCGAAGGTGGAGCTGATGACCTCGCCCTTGACCGAGCGCCGCATGTCAGTTACTTCCTCAGGCCGCTCGCCGATGAGGGCGACCATGAGCAGCATCTCGGGGTAGTTGGTGCTGATGCCGTTGGCGATCTGCTTGAGCAGCATCGTCTTGCCGGCCTTGGGCGGGCTGACGATCAGGGCGCGCTGGCCCTTGCCGATCGGGTTGACGAGGTTGATCAGCCGCTGCGAAAGGTTCTTCGCGTCCGTCTCGAGGTTGATGAGAACGTCGGGGTGGACCGGGGTGAGGTCGCCGAACACCGGCCGGCGACGCGCCGACTCGGGATCGATGCCGTTCACGCGGTCGACCCGGATCATGCCCCAGTACTTCTCACCCTCGCGCGGGGCGCGGACGGAGCCGCTGATGCGGTCGCCGATTCGAAGGCCGAAGCGGCGGATCTGACTGGACGAGACGTAGACGTCTTCCTGGCTCGGCATCAGGCCGTGGCGGCGCATGAAGCCGAAGCCCTCGTCGACGACGTCGAGGATCCCGGTGGCGTAGGCGTGGCCGGCGAGCTCGCTCTGGCGAACCAGAATGCGGTCGACGAGCTCTTCCTTGGCGGACCCGTCGGCCTCCATCTCGAGGTCGCGGCCGATGGTCTGGAGCTCGTTGACGTTCATCTCGCTCAGCTCGGTGATGTCGAGCTCGCGAGTGTCGCTTTCCTGGAACTCGTCGTAATCGCCCATAGGGGTGCGGCCGGCAGGGCGGCGTCGGGGGCGGCGGTTTCGGGAACGCTGATCGGGACCGTTGACAGGCATGAGGGCAGGGCTCAGTTGGGAAGGGTGCCGTGCAAACTGTTCGCGCGGAATCATTTCCGCAGCGGTAGCACGGTCGGGGACCAATTGAGAATACCCGGCCCGGCCAGTGCCGTCAATCTGGCAAGACCGCACCCATCGGTACTACGACCGGCGAAGGGGCGGGAGCGTGGGCGCCGGCCGGCCCCGGTGCTGCCTCTACGCAGACTCCAGCGCTCCGGGGGCGGTGACGACCCGGCGAGCCGAGACGCTTGCGCCGGCGCTGGCGAGCGCGACGCATGCAATCGCGACGAGGTCCGGAGCACGAAGCACCTGTCCGAGCATCAGGAACCCAACCCCGGCCGCCACGGCCGGCTCGAGGCTCATCAGGACACCGAAGGTCGCCGCCGACATACGCCGCAGCGCGGCCAGCTCGATCGAGTATGGAATGGCGCTGTTGAAGAGTCCGATCGCTGCCCCACCCGCGAGCGCGAGAGGCGCCAGGAAGAGCGGCCGCACGTCGGAGAGCGTTAGCGTCACCGGCACGATGAGGGCCGCCGCGACGACCATCGCCAGGGTCAGGCCGCGGCCGTCCGGCCAGGCGCGGGCCACCTTTCCCGCCACGCCGATGTAGATCGCCCAGCACAACCCGGACGCGGCGGCCGCGATCACGCCCACGGCGTCGTCGGCCGCGAGCCGGCCGCCGGCCAGCACGAATATCCCGGCCCCGGCCAGGGCGACCCAGACCAGGTCGAGGGCGCGGCGCGAGCCCAGGACGGCGACCGCAAGCGGACCCCAGAACTCGATCGTGACGGCCACGCCGATCGGAATCCTCGACAGCGAGACGAAGAAGAGCGAGTTCATCGCCGCCAGAACGATCCCCAGTCCGACGCAGCTGAGCAGAGCCGACCGCGAGACGCCTCGGATGCGGGCGGGTCGAAGGGCCAGGAGCATCATGGCGCCGAAGACGATCCGCATCGAGGCGGCCGGCAACGGACCGTAGTCGCGGATCAGGATCGTGGCGAGCCCGCCGCCGCACTGGACCGAAACGGATCCGAGAAGGATCAGCAGCTCGGGCGGAACCGCGTCGAGGCGGCCCGGAGCCTGGCCCGCTGCCTGGCCCCGAGCCCGGCCCGCTGCGTGGCCCGCTGCCGTTTCGGCTGCGTCCGTCGAGGCCATCGAGGGCGGTGGGAGGGGTGGTGAGCCGGGCGGCGCGGTGGGCCTGAACCTACTTGGCCGCGTTCTTGCGCGCCTCGTCCCAATCCTTGCGGAACTGGACGATGCCCTTGTCCGTGAGCGGGTGGTGAACCATCTGCTGCAGGATCTTGAATGGAATCGTGGCCACGTGGGCACCCGCGAGCGCGGCCTGCGTCACGTGGAGGGGGTTGCGGATCGAGGCGGCCAGAACTTCGGACTGGATCTCATGGATGGCGAACATCTCGGCCAGCTCGCGGATCACGATCATTCCGTCCTGGTTGATGTCGTCCAGGCGGCCGACGAACGGCGAAACCAGGCTGGCTCCCGCTTTGGCCGCGAGGAAGCCCTGATTGGTCGAGAAGACAAGCGTGCAGTTCGTCTTGATGCCTTCGTCGGCGAAGCGCGAGATGGCCTCCAGACCGGTCTCGCTCATCGGGACCTTGACCACGATGTTCGGAGCGATCTTGGCGAAATGGCGCCCTTCGGTGAGCATCCCCTCGACGTCCTCGGCAATGACTTCAGCCGAGACCGGGCCGGAAGTGATCTTGCAGATCTGGGCGAGGATCGCGTCATACGACCCGCCGACCTTGGCATACAGCGACGGGTTCGTCGTGACTCCGTCCAGCACGCCCCAGCGGGCAGCGATCTTGATCTCTTCGATGTCGGCCGTGTCAAGGAAGATCTTCATCGAGCAACTCCAAATCTCGTGTCGGCGGACCTGCGGGAATCCAGCCGTCGCGGAGCCCTCGCGGAAGTTCGACGTGACCGGAATCGTATCACCGCAGCTCGACGCTCCCGGTGAGACTGGCGAACCGCGGCGGCAGGCGGACCGGCGCTCGGGGGCGAGGACGGCCTATGACTCGGTGGAGACCCTGGCCAGGAGCTCGGCGCTCGGCGGTGCCTGGGGAGCACGGGCACTGAACTCCGGCTCGCGTCCCTCCGAGATGGCGACCGCGGCCCCGATGAAGCCGTCGAAGAGCGGGTGCGGTCGATCCGGCCGGCTGCGGAACTCCGGATGGAACTGGCTGGCGACGAACCAGGGGTGGTCGCGCAACTCGACGATCTCGACCAGGCGTCCGTCCGGCGACTGGCCCGAGAGCACCATCCCGGCCGCCTCGAGAAGCGGACGGTAGCGGTTGTTGACCTCGAAACGGTGGCGGTGGCGCTCGTAGATGAGCTCGGTGCCGTAGACCGCATGCGCCTTGGAGCCGGGCGTCAGGCGAGCCGGGTAGAGGCCCAGCCGCATCGTGCCGCCCTTCTCCTCCATCGTCCGCTGGTCGGGCATGAAGTCGATGACCGGGTTCTCGGTGAACATGTCGAACTCGGTCGAGTTGGCGTCATCGGTGCCGAGCACGTCGCGCGCGAACTCGATGACGGCGCACTGCAGGCCGAGGCACAGGCCCAGGTACGGCAGCCGGCGCTCTCGGGCATATCGCGCGGCGAGGATCTTGCCCTCGATGCCGCGATGGCCGAAACCGCCGGGGACGACGATGCCGCGGATTCCCGCAAGCATCTCGTCGACGGTCTCCTTGGTGAGCAGCTCCGAGTCGATCCAGCGGACCTTGACGTCCACCTCGTGGGCCCAAGCCGCGTGCTTGAGCGATTCCGTGACCGACAAGTAGGCGTCCGGCAGCTCGATGTACTTGCCGACGAGGGCGACCTCGAGAACGGGTTTGGGCCGCTTGATCAGCTCGACAAGGGCACGCCAGGATTCGAGATCCGGCTCCTGTGCCGAATCCTCGAGGCCCAGCTCGCGGACCAGGAGTGTGCCGAGGCCGGATTCCTCGAACAAGAGCGGGACTTCGTAGATGGTCGAGGCCGTCTCGGCGGGAATGACAGCTTCACTGGCGACGTCAGTGAATAGGGCGATCTTGTCGCGGATCTCCTGGCTGACGGGGTGGTCCGACCGCAGGACGATGACATCGGGCTGGATTCCGATGCCGCGCAGCTCTTTGACGGAGTGTTGGGTGGGCTTGGTCTTGAGCTCGCCCGTGGCCATGAGGGCGGGCAGCAGCGTGACGTGGATGTACATCACGTTCCGCCGGCCGACGTCCTTGCGCATCTGGCGAATGGCCTCGAGGAACGGCAGCGACTCTATGTCTCCGACCGTGCCGCCCACCTCGACGATGACTACGTCCGCACGGCCGTCGCGGGCCAGGCGCTGGATCCGCTCCTTGATCTCGTTCGTGATGTGGGGGATGACCTGGACGGTGCCGCCCAGGTAGTCGCCGCGGCGCTCCTTGCCGATGACGGCCTGGTAGATGCGGCCGGTCGTGACGTTGGAGAGCTGCGAGAGGTTCTCGTCGATGAACCGCTCGTAGTGGCCCAGATCCAGGTCCGTCTCGGCGCCGTCGTCGGTGACGAAGACCTCACCGTGCTGGTAAGGCGACATCGTCCCTGGGTCGACGTTGATGTACGGATCGAGCTTAAGGACGGAGACGGCAAGGCCACGGGCCTTGAGGAGCCGGCCGACGCTGGCGGCGGTGATTCCCTTCCCCAGTGAGGAGGTGACCCCTCCGGTCACAAAGACATACTTCGCCATCGCGCGCTTCTCCTCCGGGGGTTTTTCCAATTCTAATGACGTGCGGGCTCCGCCGCAAACAGTTCCGGCAAGTAGGCAGAATCGGGCCA
>JADGQJ010000037.1 GCA_017881885.1 Chloroflexota bacterium | reverse complement strand
GAGTCTGAGCCGTCCGCCGTCGAAGCTGCTGCCCGGGTGTCCGCGCCCGAGCCCCAGTCCGAATCAGTTGCCTTGGCGCCGGAGCCAGAACCCGAACCCCATCTCGTCTCGGCCGGTCCCGTGAGTACACCGTCCGACGGCCGGTCGGTGGTCGGCGTAATGGCGGGAGTGGACGGCCCGCCCACCCTGGCCGGACCGATCGGTGACGGCGAGCCCCAGCGCAGCGGGGATGATCTGTTGGCCGCCGCCGAAGCCGCCGAGACTGCCGGCGATGCCGCCGCCGCCCACTCGCTGCTCCTCGGGACCGCACGGGCGTACGCGCGCGAAGGCCTGTTCGACGCCGCCCTCGACGCCACGCACCGGCTGCTGCAGCGCACGCCCGGCGACGTAGACGCCCACCTCGTTCTCGTCGACCTGTACGTGGCCCGCAACTGGGATGGTCTGGCCGCAGACAAGCTCCGGCTGCTCGGCCGCATCGCGGACCTCGAGGGCGACGAGGAGACTCGCCAGCGGCTTTGCGTCGCCGCGACGCGCGCCTTCCCGAAGGACCCAGCCCTGCAGAATCTCTGCGCTTAAGGCAGTTCGCGTCGGCGGTGTGGATTGCTGGTCTGGCGCCGAGGGCCATCCAGCGAGTTGATTCGGCCGTTCGGCATGGCCGCGCGCGGCGACCGCGCTTGCGCCGGGACCGGTCGTGGGGGCTTCGCGGTATACACTAGCCAGTAGATGCCACTGTTGCAGTCGGCCCTCGACAAGGTCAGCCCCAACGTCGTCGCTGACATCGCGATCACGGCCCTCCTGATCTATTGGCTCTTCAGCCTGATCAGGGGAACTCGGGCTGTCCGGCTCGTCGTCGGCGTTTGCCTCCTGGTGCTCGTTTATGGCGCCTCGCTCGCGCTGGATCTGCGCCTGCTGACCCTCATCCTGCAGACCGGCGCGTACGTCGGCCTCTTCGCTCTGGTGGTTGTCTTCCAGCCGGAGCTACGGCGAGCGCTCGATCGAATCGGCCGCCTCGGCTCGCTCGGCTGGCTCATATCACCCGCCGAGCAATCGCAGGCGACTCACGTCGCAGCCGCCGTCGCCAACGCGGCTGCGCGCTTGTCGCACGAAGGCCACGGAGCGCTCATTGTGATCGAGCGCGACTCCGGCCTCCAGGAGATCGCCGAAACGGGCGTGATGCTCCATGCCGATATCTCGGCCGACCTGCTGGTCACCGTGTTCTCGCCGAAGACGCCTCTCCACGACGGCGCGGTCGTGATCCGCGGCGACACCATCCTCGCGGCCGGGGCGCTGCTGCCGTCGGCCGAGACAACGATCCCGTTGGAGCGCTTTGGGACTCGCCACAAGGCCGCCCTCGGCATGACCGAACAAACCGACGCGCTTGTCGTAGTCGTCTCCGAGGAGACCGGCCAGATCAGCCTGGTCGAACGCGCGCGGATTGTCCGCAACCTCGACGAGCCGAAACTGTCGCGAGCGCTCACGGCGCATCTGCACCCTCAAGTCGGCGGCCGACGGCTGCTCCGCGAGACTGGGCGGTCGTCGCGGGTGGCGCCGCGCTTCCGGGCGCTGGCGCGCAAAGCCCGGATCGGTGGCCGGGGCGCGGTTCCGGAGGCGCCTCGCAAGGACCGTTTGGAGCTGCAGCCGGAGCCCCTCATCGAGCCGCACCGCGTCGATCCGTCGAGCGCCGATGACGACCCGGGCGAGACGAGGGCGGCCTTATGAGAATCGTGCGGTTCATCTTCGGCAACTGGGCGCTCAAGGGCGGCGCGCTGCTGCTGGCTGTCATCCTCTATGTGGGCATGATCGCCCTCCAGAGCACCCAGCAGTGGCCCGGCAAAGTCGCGATCCAGGGCGTCAATCAGCCGGCCAACTCATTCCTCGTCAAACCCGACACCATGCCCACGGTCGGGAGCATCCGCTACATCGCGCCGGGAGACGTTCGAGTCGCCGCCGAAAGCTTCAGCGCTACGATCGACCTCAAGGATGTCAAGGTTGCAGCCGGCGACAGCACTTCGGTCAAGGTCCAACTCATCGCCGAAGACCCCCGCATCCAGATCATCGATTACCAGCCCCAGCAGGTGCGCGTAACACTCGATCCGATCGAGGCGAAGACGGTCCCGGTCAGGGTCGATCACGGGCAGCCACCGGCGGGATTGAGCCTCGGTCCCGAGTCATTGAGCGTGACTGAAGTCAAAGCCGTCGGCGCGTCGACCCTCATCGCGCGCGTGGTGCGGGCGGAGGCCGTGATACACATCGACGCTTCCGGCCTCGATGTCAACGACGATGTCGTGCTGGTGCCGGTCGATGCGAACGGCAACTCCATCGAGAACGTCCAGCTCAGTCCGCCCACGGTCCACATACGCATCCAGATCGGCAGCCAGCTTCGGACCCAGACCGTGCCGGTCGCTCCGATCATCCGTGGCTCGCCGGTGGCCGGCTACTACATCGCCTCTATCGATGTGAACCCGCCGGTGGTTTCCGTGAGCGGCGAAGCCGATGCCCTGGCCGCCCTCAAAGGCGCGGCCGAAACCCAGCCCATCTCCATAGCCGGGGCCACGGGCGACGTTACGGTGAAGGTGGCCCTGAACCTGCCGTCCGGGGTCGAGGCGCCCGACGTGGCGACGGTGACCGTCGTCGTCCACCTCACCTCGCCGGCCACCACCCGGACCGTGACGATCGGACTTGTGCCCGACGGCGCCAGGTCCGACCGCGTCTACACTTTCTCCACCCCAAGTATCACCTTGACTCTAGGCGGTGCCACGGCTGCGCTGAACGCATTCGACACCTCTACGCTGGTCGGTATCATCTCCGTCGGCAACCTGGATCCCGGCACGCACACGGTCAAAGTCACGATCACCGTTCCGCCGGGCATCAAGATCGTCGCCGCGAGCCCCGACCAGATCACCGTCACGGTGACAATCCCGCCATCTCCGGGGCCGTCGCCCACCAGCTCGATCATTCCCTAGGAGCTCGATTTGCCCCGACTGTTCGGCACGGATGGAATCCGTGGCATAGCTAACGTCGACCTGAAGCCGACTCTCGCGTATTCACTCGGGCGTGCCACCGCCCATCGCCTCGCCGGGCGAGGCGGCTGCATCGTGGTCGGCCAGGACACCCGCCGCTCGGGCGACATGTTCGTGGCCGCGATCGTCGCCGGAGCCACGAGCCTGGGAGTCGATGTCCATAACGTCGGCGTCGTGCCGACTCCGGCCCTCGCGCACATCACAGGTGCGGGCCATTTTGCCGCGGGGATCATGGTGTCGGCGTCGCACAACCCGGCCCGCGATAACGGTCTCAAGGTGCTCGACGAGCACGGTCTCAAGCTCGACGAGAGTGTCGAGGACGAATTGGAGCAGCTCATCTGGCAGGCCGAAGAGCTGCCGTCGGCACCGGCCGATGCCCTCGGGCGAGCTGTGGACGCCCGCCACCTGATCGAACTCTATTTCGACCATCGTCTCGCGCTGGCGCGCAACATCAAGAGCAGCCTCCACCTGGTGGTGGACTGTGCGAACGGCTCGGGTTGCATGGCCGCCGGCCGGATCCTGTCGGCGACGGGCGCCCAGGTCGACGTCATCTTCAACGACCCGGACGGCTCGAACATCAACGCCGGTTGCGGAGCCACGGCGCCGATGGCGCTGGCCGCGGAGGTTGTGAAGCGCGGCGCGGACGTCGGGTTTGCGCTCGACGGAGACGCCGACCGTCTCATCGCCGTGGACGCAGCGGGATGCGTGGTCGACGGAGACGCCGTGCTCGGCATCCTGGCCCTCGATCGACTCGGCCGCGCCAAGCTGCCGAACGGGGCCCTGGTGGTCTCAGTGTTGTCCAACGGCGGGCTGCAGAAGACGGTTGAGGCAGCCGGAGGCCAGATCATTCGAACCCCAGTCGGCGACAAGAATATCCTCGAAGGAATGCTGGTGAACGGCGCCGGGCTTGGGGGAGAGAAGAGCGGCCACGTCATCATCCTGGAGCACACCTCGAGCGGCGACGGCATCGTCACCGCGCTCGAACTGCTGTCAGTGATGACTACCACCGGCCGTTCGCTGGCCGATCTCGCCACGCAGGTCCCGATGCTGCCCCAGCAGCAACGCACGATCCCGGCGCGTCACAAGGACCAGTGGGAAGGCGATCCGGTTCTCAATCGGGCGATCGCCAGGGCGGAATCCCGCCTCGGTTCGTCGGGCCGGGTCCTCGTCCGACCCTCGGGGACGGAGACCGCGATTCGAGTCATGGTCGAGGGCTCCGATGAGGCCCTGGTGGTCGAACTGGCCGACGAACTCGCGGTTCTCGCCGAAGAGCGACTAAACTAGCCCCCTTCGCAGGCCTCCCGTGCCGGCGTCGGGGAATGCCGGGGGGCACGGTCACGAGACCGGGAGAGAAGCCATCTATGTGTGGGATCGTCGGATACACCGGGCCCCGGGAAGCTGGCCCCATCCTCCTCGATGGGCTCCGGCGTCTCGAGTACCGCGGCTACGATTCGGCGGGCATTGCCCTGGTCACGCACGCGGGCGAACTGTTCGTGGAGAAGCGCGCAGGCAAGGTCGCGGTGCTCACGGACGCCCTCGGCGGCGAGCCGCCCACGGCCGGTGTTGGTCTGGGCCACACCCGCTGGGCCACCCACGGACGCGTCAGCGACCTCAATGCCCATCCCCACAGCGACTGCACCGGGCGCATCACGGTCGTCCACAACGGCATCGTCGAGAACTTCCGCGCATTGCGCGACGAGCTCGCGGCGGGCGGTCACGTGCTGGCGTCGGAGACCGATACGGAGGTCGTCGCGCATCTCGTCGAGGACGCCTACAAGGGCGATCTGGCGGACGCGGTGCGGTCGGCACTCCACCGTCTGGAAGGTGCGTACGCGCTGGTCGTGATGCACCAGGACGAGCCCGACCGCCTGGTCGGCGCCCGGCTCAACGTGCCGTTGATCGTCGGTGTCGGCGAAGGCGAGAGCTTCTTCGCCTCGGACGCCTCGGCATTGGTCGCCTATACGAAGAAAGTCATCTTCCTGGCCGACGGCGACGTCGCCGACATACGACCGGGTACGGCCGTGGTGACCGACATCGACGGGATGCGCCTGGAGAGGCTGGTCGACACAATCCCGTGGTCCGCCGAGGCGGCCGAGAAGGGCGGCTACGAGCACTTCATGCTCAAGGAGATCCACGAGCAGCCGACGGCGCTGCGGTCGGCCATGGCGGGCCGGGTTCGCCGCGGCGGCGTGTGCCTGGAGGAGATCGATCCGATCCGCGATCGACTCGCGAATGTCAATCGTGTCGAGCTGATCGCTTGCGGGACGGCCTACTACGCTTCTCTCGTCGGCGCGCAGCTCTTCCAGGACTGGCTGGGCGTTCCGGCCCGAGCCAACGTAGCGTCTGAGTTCCGCTACAGCCCGCCGCCGCTCGATGCGCGAACGCTGGTCGTCGCCGTGACTCAGTCGGGCGAGACGGCCGACACGATCGCGGCCACACGCCTGGCCCGCGAGCGCGGTTCCATAGTGATCGCCGTCACGAACACCGTCGGCTCGGCGATCACGCGCGAGGCGCATGCGGCGGTCTTCCTGCAGGCCGGGCCCGAAGTCGCGGTAGCGGCCACCAAGACGTTCGTGACCCAGGTGCTGACGCTGGTGATGCTCGCCGCCGACATCGCCCAGCAGCTCGGCCGGCGCACCAAGGCCGAGGAGGAGGAGCTCGTCGTCGCCCTGAAGGCGCTGCCCGAACAGGCCGAGCGGGCGATCGAACTCGCCGGGGCGACGGAGGAGATGGCTTCCCGATACGCCGAGGCGGCCGGCTTCATGTACATCGGCCGGGCATTCGGCTATCCCGCGGCCCTCGAAGGCGCGCTCAAGATCAAGGAGATCAGCTACCTCCACGCCGAGGGCTATGCCGCCGGCGAGTTGAAGCACGGTCCGATCTCCCTGCTGGACGCCGATGTGCCGCTCGTCGCCGTGGCGACGCGATCGGCGGTTTACGAGAAGCTGATCAGCAACCTGATGGAAGGCAAGGCCCGCGACGCGCGCGTGATCGCCGTGGCCACCGAGGGCGACAAGCAAATCGAGCAGTTCGCCACGGACGTTTGCTGGGTCCCCGACACGCTCGAGCCGCTCAGCACGATCCTTGCGGTCATCCCGCTGCAGCTCTTCGCTTACTACGTCGCCGTTGCCCGCGGCCGCGACGTCGACCAGCCGCGCAACCTGGCCAAGTCGGTGACGGTGGAGTAGATGACCGGCCCTCGGCGCCTACCGAACTCGGGCGACGGGCGCGAACCCTCGTCCGCCGGCGACGTTGCCGAACGCGCCGGTGGCGCTCCAGTGACGGCCGCCGCTCCAGTGACGGCCGCCGCGCCCGAGCTGGCCGCCGCGCCCGTGGCAGCCGCCGCCCCCGCCGAAACCACCGAGCTGGGCATCGACATCATCCGCGTCCAGCGCATCGCCGACGCCCTGAAGCGCTTTGGCGATCGGTTTGCGACCCGGGTTCTGACGCCGGCCGAGGCGGCTTATGTGAGAAACCGGCCCGAAACGATGGCCGGCCGATGGGCGGCCAAAGAGGCGGTCTCGAAGGTGCTCGGGCTGGGCGTCCGGGGAATCGGCTGGCGCGATATCGAGATCGAGCGCCTCCCGACGGGACAGCCCGCCGTCCGACTTCACGGCCGGGCCGCTCGGCGGGCGACGCAGCTCGGCATGGGTCGCATCGCGGTCTCGATCAGCCACGAATCCGATTTCGCGGTGGCGACCGCTTCGGGCGTGCGGACGGCGGGCGGCCGGTTCCTCTTCCCGCCCGACATCGACGACCGACTCGACGAGCGTGAACGGCACCTGCTGGGGCGCATCGAGCGCCTCCGGGCGATGCACGGCGCGGCCGCGAAGCTGGAGGAGGGTCCCGATGGCCACTAAGACCGTCCCCAAGACGATCGTGCTCGACGATGCGATCGCAGCGGCGCTGGTCCCGGTGCGGCCGGTGCGGAGCCACAAGGGCACCTTCGGCAAGCTGCTCGTGATCGCCGGCTCGGTCGACTACGCCGGGGCGGCGCTGCTCGTTTGCAACGCGGCCGGTCGAGCCGGGGCGGGGCTCGTGACACTCGCCTCGGTCGAATCGCTGCAGCCGCTCTTCGCCGCCAAGGTCGTCGAGGCGACCACGCTCTCGCTGCCCGAGGACGATGTCGAAGAAGTCGATCCGGAGGAGGCGCTGGCGCGGATCCTCGACCACGACCACGATGCCCTCGTCGTCGGACCGGGCCTCAAACCGAGCCTCTCGATGACCGAGCTGATCCGTGGGCTTCTCGCCGGGGATGAGGACGGCGAACCTTCGCCGGCGGTCCTGGACGCGGAGGCGTTGCGATCGCTGGCCACGGTCGATGGCTGGGCGGCGGAAGTCTCGGCGCGGTGCGTGCTCACGCCGCACGTCGGCGAGTTCCTGAGGCTTCGTGCCGCGGACGGAAACGATCCCGAGAAGATGGGCAATCTCGTGTTCGACGACGCCCGGCGCGCGGCGGCGGCCCGTGAGGCCGCCAAGGAATGGAACCAGGTCGTGGTTCTCAAGGGCGCGCGCACGGTGATCGCCGAGCCGGGTGGCAGGACGGCGGTATCGCCCTTCGAGAACCCGGCCCTGGCCAGCGCCGGAACCGGCGACGTACTCGCCGGGACGATCGGAGCGTTGCTGGCGCAAGGCCTCGGAACATTCGAGGCCGCGCAGCTGGGCGTCTACCTCCACGGCATGGCCGGCGAAGCGGTCAGAGCCCGCCTCGGCGACTCGGGACTGCTGGCGTCGGATCTCTGCCCGGAGCTGCCGCTCGCGCGGAAGCGGCTCGCCGAACTGGCGGCGACCGTCGGGGCGACGGCCGCAGCTGGATCCAGGCCGGCCTCGGGCTCGGTCCGCTGAGCGCGCCCAGAGTGGCGCCGGCCGCGGAGAACGACACACCCGGAGCCGTCGCCAGGATCGTCGCCACCCGCCTGCCGCTGATCGAGGCGGCCCCCGGGCAGGAGCTCCCGCCGCTGCCCCGGAGCGCCTGGATCGAGATCGACCTCGACTCGCTCGTTTCGAATGCCCGCCTTCTGCAGGGCTCGCTGCCGGCCGGGACGCGGCTGGACGCGGTCGTGAAGGCCGACGCCTATGGCCACGGAGCGGTGCCGGTGGCCCGCGCCCTGGTCGCGGCCGGAGTGCAGAGCCTGAGCGTCGCCACCTTCGACGAAGGCCTGGAGCTACGCCAGGCGGGCATCTCGGTCCCGATCCTCGTCCTGTTCCCGATTCCGCCCGAACTGGCGCCCGACGCACTGCGCCATTGCCTCTCGCTCACGGCCGGCGATCAGATTCTTCTGGAGCGGACGCTCGCCGCGCTGCATCGTCTGAACGACTCCGCGATCCCGGATGACCGCCGGCTGCCGATCCATCTCGAGGTCGAGACGGGCCTCGGTCGCGGCGGTCTCAACTCCACCGACGTCCCGGCTGCGGCCGCCGCAATCGAGGCCGCGCCACGCGCTCGTCTCGCCAGTCTCTGGTCGCACCTCCAGGCGGCCGGCGACGCGGCTCGGACGGCCGATCAGGCGGCCCGCCTGGGCGTCGCGTCGAGCCTGCTCGAAGAAGTGGGCATGAGCATGCCCGATCGCCATTTGGCCGCGAGCGGCGGCCTCCTCGCCGCCAGCGCGCCGGCTTACGACTTCGTCCGCATCGGCCTGGCCATGTACGGCATAGTGCCCGACGGGCTGACCGTCGCCGAGTTCCACTCCGCTGCCGCGGCCGGCCTCAAACCCGTGCTGTCACTACGGGCCCGTCCAGTTCGAGTCACGGAGCTGCCCGCCGGCACCGGCGTCAGCTACGGCCCGACGTTCGTGACATCGCGGCCCAGCCGCATCGCCACCTTGCCCCTCGGATATGCCGATGGGCTGCCGCGGAACCTGTCCAACAAGGCCCAGGTCCTGGTACGAGGGGAGCGGGTTCCGGCCGTCGGAACCGTCGCAATGGACGCCGTGATGGTCGACGTGACGGACGTTCCGGGGGCTCCCGTGAGCGTCGATGACGAGTTCACGCTCATCGGCAGGCAGGGCAACGAGACAATCGATGCGCGGGAGGTGGCGCAGTGGGGCAACACCATCTCGTATGAGATCGTATCCGCGATGTCGGCACGGTTACCCCGGGTGTACTATGCCGCAGCCAAGGCCGTCCAAATGCGCGTCATCGCCTGCGATCCGGTACAGGGTGGAGGAGAGATCGGCAGGCCAGGCGCCCTCGCGATTGAGGAAGAACCCGGTCCTCTCGGTTGCGAGTGAAGCGTTTCGGTGCTGTCGATTCGGGCAGAGCCGTGCGTTCGGAGCTGGGATACGCCCGGCAGGAGTGAGCAGGTTACCGATTTGATGGATCTGACGGCTAGATCGGAAGAGCAGCGCGACGATCTCGTCGAGCAGGCCGCGCGGGAAATCCAGCTGCGCGGCCTGGCCGTGCCGGCAGTCCTATTCCTGCAGGCCAGCCGCCCTTACCGCCAGCTCGGTAGCGCGGCGATGGTCTTCTTCGATCCCACCCTGCGTCGCGTCTTCGGCGGCGAGCTGCCCGTGGCCACGGAAATCCTCGCCGATGACCTCGGCATCGAGCAGCTGATCGAGCGGCTCCAGGACCCGGACGAAGAGACTACCTGGGACGCTTGAGGCGATCGCGCGTCTGCGCGCACCACTGACCCGACTTTTGGGTCGCTATGCCTGCGACAGGGGCTTGCGAGGCGGTTAGCATAACCGTGTGAGCCGTCAACCTCGAGCATTCTTCGCCCTCGACTTCGGCTCGGCCACGACCTCCGCAGCTCTCGTGGGCCATGCCGGCGGTCGCTGGCGTCTTCTCGCGCATTCCGCCGCGCCTTCGACTACCGATCTGGACGCGTTGTTGTTTGGAATCCTGGACCGTGTCGAGCACGCCGACCGCGAGCTTCTCGAGTTCGTCAGCGCCCGAGAGCGACCCAAGACCGCCGCGCTGGTCGCAGATCTGGCTCGTCTGGAAAGCCGCAGCACTCCGCCGCGCCGTATCGCCGTGCTGGCGGGCTCCAAACGCCAGCGGCGCAGGCTGGAGGAAGTGGCGGCCCGTGCGGGCTGGCTGGTCGTGGGTGGCAGCGCCGATGTGAGCGATCCACTCGAACTCAGCCGCCTGGTGCTCGCCTGGGACACTCACGCGGTCTTGCTGGGCGCCGATTCGAGCCCGGCCGGAGACGAAAAGCGCCACCTGCCGATGCTCGGAGCGCTCGTGGCTGCCGCCGCGCGCCGCCGGCCGGAGCTGGCGGTCGTTCTGGCGGGCGGGGCGGCCATCCAGGAGTCCGACTTCCACGGCGCTGGCGAGCACGACCGCATCCCGGAGGTGGCGAAGGTAGCCGAGCCCGTCGCGGAGACGCCGGCGGATACCGACGCCGAAACCGGCGGCGAAACCGAGGAACCGCCAGCTGCAGACGGCGGCGCGGAGAGTGCCGCTGAAGATGCTCCAGCCGAGGCCGCGACAGGCGACGTGGCGGCCCCGGCCGCGCCGGTCGACGCCGCGCCGGCTCCTGAGCCCGCACCGGCTCCCGCGCCGGAGCCTGAGTTCGCGGCCCCGATCGAAGCTCCCCCCACCGACCGTCACGACAGCGTCCTGCTGGCGCCGGACGCCGAATCAGGGCAGCCGGCCGGCTCGGCGCTGCAGCAAGTTCTCGAAGGCCTGCGCGCCCGCTCGGACGACACCAGGCTCGGCATTGCCCGGTCGGTTCGATCGCTGGCTTTGCTGCTCGACAAGTCGATCGAGGCGATCGAGGTCGGCATCGACGGCGGGCTGCGGTGTCGCGCCGAGCCGTTCGGGCCCGGCCATCGAAACATCGTCTCCTCGCACGTGACGATGGCCGGCGGGTCGTTCACGCCGGAGGACTTGACCGACGAGATCATCGACGCGGTCCTGTCGTGGTCGACGATCGCCTTCGACCGGTACCGCCTCAGCGACCGGTTGCGCGATCTGCGTTCCTCGCCCTGGGGCGAGGCCGACGGCGAAGGGGCGCTGCTTCGCCTCGCGGCGGCCAAGGCGGCGGTGGAACGGCTGGTCGCCGCCACGCCGGAGATCTCCGCGCGGGAGATGCCCGACATCCTGATCGCTGCCGGCGGAGTCTGGTCGTCGACGCCGCCGTCGGTCGTGGCGCTGGCCATGGCGGACCTGGTTCGACGGCCGGGCGTCGGCCGCCTTGCCTCCGATCAGGCCAGGCTGCTCGGGCCGCTGGGCGCGATCGCCGACGAAGATGAGCGGCGCAAGATGCTCAAGGATCTGGTTGGGGACGTGCTCCTGCCGCTCGGTAGCCTGGTACTGCCGGCTGGGATCCGCCAGGGCCGAAGCGCCGGCCGGATGAGGGTAACGGGCGATACGGCCAACTCCGACATCGATCTCCAGCCCGGCGGCATCTGGGCAGTCGAGCTGCAGCCGGGCCAAACCGCGACTGCGGACATGGAGTTCAAAGACGCGGTCCGGTTGGGAGCACGCGGGCGCCGCTTCAGCGTCGAAGTTTCGGGCGGTCTCGGCGGGCTGTTCGTCGACCTGCGGGACATCCCGTTGCGCCTCCCCGACAGGGCCGATCAGAAGCGCGCCACCTGGGAATCGTGGCAGCGGGCCATGTGGTCGGAGATCGACGAATGAGCCCTCGCAAGCGCGCCGGAGCGACCACTGAGGCGCGGGCCGAGACGCGATTCGTCCAGCCGGAGTTCGCCCGCATTCCCGCGCGCCGGATCCTGGTCGTGTCGCCGACCGTCCAGATTCGGCTGGGACCCGGCGATCGAGCTCTCGTGAGCGCGGGTCAGAAAGTGAACCCGGGCATGCCGATCGCCGAGCGGACTTGCGACGCGGAGTTCATCGACGTCGGACGGCTCAACAGGCCCGCAAACGGGAACGGCCGCGAGAACGGCCCATCGAGGCCTATCGATCCGCAGCAGGAACGGCGGCGGTCACCGCGGCCGGGCAAGTGGTGGGTCGGCGGAGACGATCGCCGCGGCAAGACGGCGCGCCGCGAGACCCCCAGGCGTTTGGCCGGGACGCTTCTCTACGAGATGGACGGACGCTGGACTGCCGCTGCGGGCGATCGCCACGAGAAGGTCGAGGCGCCCACATCGGGCGTCGTCGTTGAGGCGGAGAACTGCATCGGCATCACGATGAAGGTGAGCGGGGTCGCGATCCCTGCTGCCGTCGCCGGCGGGCAGCCTACGCGTGGCTACCTCGACGTGCCGCGCCTCGTCGACGGGGAGCTGCGCGACACGACGCTGGACGTGGGCCGCTCCGGGGCGATCGTCGTTGCCGGTGGCCGCGTCTCGGCCGAAATGCTCACGCGGGCACGGGCGATGTCGATCCGGGGCATGGTCGCGGGCTCGCTCGGCCAGGCTGAGTTGCGGGATCTGGCCGCCTCGGAGGCCCGCCAGCGCGCGGGGCTGCACACGACGCCTCCGTTCGGGGCACTCGGGCTCGACGGCCACCAGCGCCGCCCGATCGCTTCCCCGATCCTTGCGCTGCTGGCTGCTCTGGCCGGCCGTGAAGTCGCCATCCTCATCGATCCGCCGCTGCTGGTGCTCGACGTAGTCGACGTGCCGCTGCCCGAGCTCCCGCCCGACTGGGTGCGAGTCCGCAACGGCGTTCACGCGGGCCGCGAGGGTCGCTGGCTGAGCTCAGCCGGCCTGCATCGCTTCCGCGCGGGCATCCACCTCGAGGCCGCTAACATCCGCCTCGGCGACGACCTCCAGCCCACGGTCATCGCCCTCGCCGACCTGGAGCGGTTCATCCTCTGAGGGGGGAGCCCGGCCCGGGAGCGGCACCGGCACGCTTTCGGGTAACCTCCGGGGGTGATAGAAGGCCGGACACTGGAACGGATCGTCGAGACGCGGGATCCTGCGGGCACGCGCGCCCTGGCGGGAGCGCTGGCGGTGGCTGCGCGCCCGGGCGACCTGATCAGCCTGGTCGGTGAGCTGGGGGCGGGCAAGACGCAGTTCGCCAAGGGTTTCGGGGCCGGGCTGGGCGTGACCGACACGATCGTGTCGCCCAGCTTCGTGCTGATGGCCGAGTATCGCGGGCGCCTGCCGCTCTTCCACATCGACCTCTACCGGCTGGCCGGCGCGGCCGAGGCGCTTGCGGGCGGCCTGATCGACGAGCGCCAGGGCGAGGGCGTCACTCTCATCGAATGGGCCGAACGGCTCGAGGACGCGATGCCCGCCGGCCGTCTCGACGTCCTGATCGAGGGCACGGGCGACGACCCGCGCCGGATCGTTCTGCGCGCCGGAGACGTAGGCTATGCGCGATATATCGAGGCCCTGCCGGCGAATTGGGTCGCGCCGGCGGCCGAACCGACCGCCGAACCGGCGACCGAGCGGGCGCCCGAAGGTTCGGGCCGATGACGGGCCGACCGATCCTCGCGATCGACACCTCAGGCACCCGCGCGCTCGTGGCGCTGGGCCGGCCCGATGGCACCCTCATCGACGAGCGGCGCTGGCAGGCCGGCTATCGCCACGGCGAGGAGCTGCTCACCCGAACCGACGAGTTGCTGACCTCGAACAAGGTCGCGCTGGCGGAGCTGGGGGGAATCGTCGTCGGGACGGGGCCCGGAGCGTTCACCGGAATGCGCGTCGGGATCGCGACCGCGAAGGCGCTCGCGCACGGGCTCGACATTCCGATCGCCGGTGTCGCCACTTCCGAGGCGCTTCTGGCCGCCGCGCGCGAAGTGGCGGGAACCTGGAAGTCGGCGCCGGCATCCCCGTCGCGAGTGGCCGCGCTCTTGCTGCCGGCCGGGCCATCGGACCGCGTGCTCGTTCTCGGGGGAGTGGCGACGCTGCTCCGCGGCGGCGAAGAGCCGCAGCTGGACGCTGCCATTCTGCTAGTCGCCGTGGATCTCCCGGACCGTGCCCCGGCGGAGGCACTGGCGCTCGGCGTTCAGGCCGAGCACGGGCTTTCGGCCGCGCTCCTTCGCCTCGGTGCCGCCCGCATTGCCGCCGGCGGGGAGGACGTCGCCCGCCTCGTGCCCGAGTACGTGACTCTGCCGCGCGGGATCACAGCCGTGAAGGGAGAGGTGCGATGGTCGCACGACCGCCATTGATGGTCGTCGTCGATCGCATGACGGTCGACGATCTGCCCGGCGTCGAGGAGATCGAGCGGGAGAGCTTCACCACACCCTGGCCGCCGCACGCATATCGCACCGAGCTGGAGACGAACAAATGGGCCCACTACCTCGTGGCCCGGTACGGCGACCAGCTCGTCGGCTTCGCCGGGATATGGCTGATGGTGGACGAGGCCCACGTCACGACCTTCGCGGTGCGCAAGACCTGGCGTCGCCAGGGAGTGGGCGAGCGGTTGCTCATCGCTCTGCTGGATCTCTCGGAGGCGCACGGCGGGCGCGAGGCCACGTTGGAGGTTCGGCCGTCGAATCACTCGGCGCGGCGGCTCTACGAGAAGTACGGCTTCGTGCTCGTCGGCGTCCGGCCGCACTACTACAGCGACGACAACGAGGACGCCCTGATCATGACCACGGACCGGCTCGCGGGTCGGCAGATGCGCGATCGAGTCGCCCGGTTGCGGGCCGCTGTGGCGAAACGACCGGACATCGAAGTCGGCGACGATGGGCTGCCGATCGGTCGACCGGCTGACGCGGACCCTCAGGCTGAAGACGGGACGGGCGAAGGTGCGGCCGGCGAAGATGGTGCGGCCGACGGTCGCCGGGCCATCGCGCCCGACGTGCTCCGACCCAGCAGCATAAGGAAGTCGCGGTGACGCGCGGCGGCCTGATCCTGGCGGTCGAATCGAGCTGTGACGAAACCGGCATCGCGATCGTGGAGGACGGCAGTCGGATCTGCTCGAACGTCGTGGCGAGCCAGGTGGCGATGCACGCGGCGGCGGGCGGGATCGTGCCGGAGGTCGCGGCGCGGGCTCATCTGCGCTGGATCGTGCCCGTGCTGGACGAGGCGTGGGCCGCGGCCGGCGTCACCTGGGACGACATCTCGGCTGTGGCGGTCACGGAGGGGCCGGGGCTGGCCGGTTCGCTGCTCGTCGGCATCAACTTCGCCAAGACGCTCGCCTACGTTCACGCCAAGCCGCTGGTCCCGGTGAACCACCTCGAGGGCCACCTGTACGCCGCGTGGCTGGCCGACGAAACGCGCGACGAACCCGAGCCGATCTTCCCGCTGGTGGCGCTCATCGTGTCGGGCGGGCACACGTTCCTCGTCGAGATGCGCGACCACCTGCAGTACAAGCTGCTGGGCGAGACGGTCGACGACGCGGCCGGCGAGGCGTTCGACAAGGTCGGGCGGCTCCTCGGCCTGCCCTATCCGGGCGGCCCCGAGATCATGAAAGCGGCTGCGGGAGCGGTCCGCCACGACGTGACTTTCCCGCGCGCCTGGCTGGGTGACTCGTTCGACTTCAGCTTCAGCGGGCTCAAGACGGCGGCCCGGCGGACGATCGCGACCGAGACCGGCGGGGAGGGGACCGCGGCTGGTGAGTCGCCGCTGTCCGTGGATCGGGTCGCCGAACTGGCGGACGGCTTCCAGGAATCGGTGGTGGACGTGCTCGTGACCAAGACGATCCGCGCGGCTCGGGCCGCCGGAGCGCGATCGGTGGTGCTTGGTGGTGGCGTTGCCGCGAACAGCGTGCTGCGAGATCGGCTGGCGGCTGCGGCGGAGGCCGCCGGGATGCCGCTCGTCGTGCCCCGGCCTGGGCTGTGCACGGACAACGGCGCGATGATCGGGGCAGCCGCCACGCGCCGGTTCGAGGCGGGCGTACGGGCCGGTCTCGACCTGGACGCGAAGCCGTCACTGCCGCTGGCCCGCCGATGAGCGAGTCGCCGGAAGCCTTGCCCGCCAGATCTGCCAGGTCCGCGCCGCGGCTCGATCCGCTGGCCGTCCGCCGTCAGCTGCGTGGAGAGGGCATCACCGCCCGCCACTCCATGTCGCAGAACTTCCTGGCCGATCCGGACGTTCTGCAGTCGATCCTCGATCTGGCGGCGCCCGAACCTGGGCGCCGAATCCTCGAAGTTGGGCCGGGCCTCGGCATCCTGACCGGAGGTCTGCTGGCCGGCGGCGCCTCAGTCACCGCGGTCGAACTGGACATGCGGCTGGCCGGTCGACTGAGCCGGGTGCAAGACGCGGCGATCGCCTCGGGCGCCCTGAAGCTCGTCCAGGGCGATATCCTCGACCAGAAGATCGCGGAGCTGATGGCGCCGCCGTTCGAGGTCGTGGCCAACGTCCCGTACCACATCACGAGTCCGATCCTCCATCGCTTCCTTGGTTCGGCGCCGCGGCCGGCGCGCCTCGTCCTGATGGTTCAGCGCGAAGTTGCGGAGCGGATCTCGGCGCCGCCCGGCGACATGAGCTACCTCTCGGTCTTCGTCCAGTTCCACGCCGCAATTCGCATCGCCTTCCTCGTGCCGCGCGAGGCGTTCGAACCGGCGCCCGAAGTCGAGTCGGCGGTGGTGGTGATCGAGCCGATCGATCCTCTGGGCGATCATCCGCGCCTCTCCCCGGCGGAGGAAGACGATCTCTGGCGGGTGGTCCAGGCCGGGTTCCGCGAGCGGCGCAAGATGCTCCGCAACGTCCTGGTGCGCCAGCTGGTGATTCCGGGCGAGAAGATCGATCGGGCGCTGGGCTTATGCGGCATCGCCGGCGAGCGGCGGCCTCAGACGCTCTCGGTCGAGGATTGGCTGGCGTTGCGGGTCGCGCTTGGGCCGCTGCCCGAAGCAATGTCGCCCGCGGAGGCCGCGGCGAAGGCCCAGTCGGCGCGGAGCCGGGCCGCATCTCTCGGAGCCAAGCAGGGTCGGCGGTGAGCGGCCCGGCCGGGCCCGCGCCGAACCCGGGCGGCGTCCGCGTGCTGCGATTCGCCCCGGCGAAGCTGAATCTCACCCTGGCGGTCGTCGGGCGGCGCGAGGACGGCTTCCACGATCTGCATTCGGTCATGGTGCCGCTCGCGCTCAGCGACGCCGTGGCAGTAACGGTGGCGCACGCCGGCACGCATGGCCCGGCCGTCGTGCGCGGCCCGGTCGCCGTTGGTGGCCCGCCCGCGCCCGACACGCTGCGCGTGTCCGGCCTGCCGCTCGCGGCCACACCCGACAACCTGGTCCTGCGGGCGATAGCCGCGACGCGCGACGCCGTCCGCGCCACGTGGCCCGGCGCCCCGGCCGACCCGCCGCCGCTCGCGGCCCGGCTGACGAAACGAATTCCCGTCGCAGCCGGCCTCGGCGGCGGCAGCAGCGATGCGGCCGCGACGGTCGCGGCCGCGCTCGAGGCCTGGGCCGCCGCACTCCCCGAGGAAGGCCTCCGCGATCTCGCGGCCTCGCTCGGCTCGGACGTGCCGTTCTTCCTCGCCGGGGGAGCTGCGCTCGTCACCGGCCGCGGCGAGTTCGTCGAGCGATTGCCGGATCTCCAGGGAGAGGCTCCGGCCGTCCTGATCGTCACGCCGAACCTGCCCGTCTCCACTGCCGCCGTCTTCGCCGCTTATGCCCGCGGAGCGCGCCCCACCAGCGCAGCCGTTCTAGTCGCCTCGGAGCGCCTCGTCTCGGAGATGCGCGCCGGTCTGCCCGCCAGAGCGCTCTTCGCCAGGGCCGAGGAGCTGGCGGCGGGAAACGACCTTCTGCCAGCCGCGCTCGAGGTCGCCCCATCGCTCGCCACCTTCCGCGCCGCGCTAGGGCTCCTCCTCGGCCGGCCAGTCGGCCAGTCGGGCTCGGGACCGACTGCCTGGGTGCTCTATCCCACGCTTGCGGCCGCGCACAAGGCCGCCCGGTTCGTCCACCTGGGGGTCGTCGAGGGCACGCTGCCGCCGATCGGCGGAGGCGAGCCCTTCGTCGCTGTCAGCACGATTCTCACCCCAGGGCTCCACGCGATGCCAGCCGACGCTCACAATGGTGGCCGCACGAGATCGAAAGGTAGGTAACCACGATGCCTCGCCAGGAGGTTTCCGCGCCGGGAGCGCCGGCCGCAATCGGTCCCTATAGCCAGGCCATCGCCATCGACGGCTTCATCTTCTGCTCGGGCCAGCTGGGCATGGACCCGGCCACCGGCCAGCTGCTCGACGGCATCGCGAACCAGGCCGAGCGCGCCATGGTGAACCTCGAGGCGGTTCTGGCGGGCGCGGGAGCGTCGCTTGCGGACGTCGTGAAGACCACCATCTTCTTGAGCGACCTGGCCAACTTCTCGACCGTCAACGACATCTACTCCAAGCACGTCATCGCCCCTGCTCCGGCAAGAAGCACCGTCCAGGTGGCTGCGCTGCCGCGTGGCGCCCTGGTCGAGATCGAGGCGATCGCGCGCCGCGCCAGTTGACCCGCTGCTGCCGCTCCG
>JADGQJ010000036.1 GCA_017881885.1 Chloroflexota bacterium | reverse complement strand
TCGATCGCCCAGAGCCTGGTGAGTCTTGGGCCGAATGAGTCCCGAAGGCTTTGCGGCAGTCTCGGCCGCAGGCGGAGCAGCCGCAGGCGGAGCAGCCGCAGGCGGAGCAGCCGCAGGCGGACCATCCGCAGGCGCAACTGCCTCGGCCGCAGCGACATCGCCTGCAGGGACATCTTCTGGCGGGCGTTCGCCTTGGCGTCGATCCGGGAGGGGCTCGGGCGGAAACCGGCGGACTTGCTCGTCGGAGTCGTCGTCCTCGGCGTCGGAGGCATCCTCCGCGCCCTCGTCGGCGTCGTTCGCTCGAAGCCGCCTCAGGGACGCGTCGGGTCGCAGAGTGGTCGGGAGCGGCAGGTCCGGCCGTTTGGGAGCGGGGGCCGCCGTGGCGCCTCCGTCGAGGGCCTCGATGGTTCTCCGGGCGGCGGCGCTCTCGGGGTCCAGCACGAGGGCACGCTCCGCGAGGGTTCGTGCCAGCCGGCTGTCGCCCCGTTCCATGGAGACGCGCGCCAGACCGGCGACCGCGATCGCGTTGGAGGGGTCCAACTCGACGATCTGCCAGTACGACTCCTCGGCCTGGTCGAGCTCTCCGGCCTCCAGGGCCTTGCCGGCCTGCAGCAGCACTTCGAACATCAACTCGCCTCGCCTATCCGACTCGAGGAGCCACCGGACCAATCTCCGCCCGCGGGTCCATCGACCAGCGTGCGGGCCATCTCCAGCAGGATGGCACGATCGTTGAGAGCCGGCTCGGCGATTACACGCTCCGTCAACTCGTCCAGGACCCTGCCGAGCGTTCGTCCGGGTGGGATTCCGAGCTCAGATTTGAGGTCGTGGCCGTCGACGGCAAGCTGGTGCCGGCCGAGAACGACGTGCGCGGCCAGCTCCCGGCTGATCCGCACCCCAAGTTCCGGGAGGTCCCCCGCCTCTGCCGCGAGACCGCTGCCTTCGTTGTCGGCGGAGCGCAGTGCCAGCAGGTCGTCGATGGATCCCGGGCCGACCTTGCGAATGAAGCGCCGTACGGCCGCGTCGGTCCAGCTGGGCTGGTAAAGGAACATGTGGTTTCGAATCAGGTGCGCGACCCGCTCCTGCAGAGCCCGCGGGGCGTTGAGTCCCGAGAGGAAGTCGCGAGCGATGACGGCGCCCATCGTTTCGTGGCCGTGGAAGTGCCCATCGGCGAGCGTGTCCGGCTTGCCCACGTCGTGAAGGAGTGCGGCCATGCGGACCAGGCTTCGATTGGGCGCCGCGTCGACGGTTCGGAGGGTGTGGTCCCAGAGATCCTCGCCATCGACCTTGTTCTGGGATATGCCCGGCTGGCGGGCGAGGTCCGGCGCGATCACGGCGAGCAGACCGGTCTCAGCCATGAGACGCAGCCCGACGCTCGGGCGGGGAGCGGCCAGGAGTTTGAGCAGCTCGGCGGCGATCCGCTCGCCGGACAGATGGCGCGCCAGTTCGGCGTTCCGACCGATCGCGGCCAGAGTCTCGGGCTCGATCTCGAAGCCCAGCGTCGCCGCGAGTCGAACCGCTCGTACCATCCGCAAGGCATCTTCGTGGAATCTGCGGTCTGGGTCGCCGACGGCTCGGAGCAGTCGCTCGGAAAGGTCCGTCCGGCCGCCGTGGGGGTCGACGAAACGCGAGTCCTCGGCGGGACTGCCACCCCAGGCCATGGCGTTGACCGTGAAGTCGCGCCGGGCCAGGTCGTCCTCGATCGAATCGCCGAACTCGACGCTGTCGGGATGGCGGTGGTCGGTGTACGAGACGTCGCGACGAAACGCGGTTATCTCGTACTGGGCATGGGCATGACGCACGACCACCGTCCCGAAACGGTTCTCGTACAGCGACCGGGGGAAGAGGGTCTGGATCCGGTCCGGCCGGGCGTCGGTAGTCAGATCCCAATCCGCGGGGTCGCGGCCCAGAAGCGCGTCGCGCAAACAGCCGCCCACGACAAACGCGGAGTGCCCGCCTCCCCGGAGAGTGGCCAGCAACTCGGCGACCGGGCCGGGAATCTCCGGCATAGGACCCGCCACCGGCGCCACCTCGGCAGCGCGATCAGTGGCCAAGGAAAAGGTACGAGCGCCAGCTCTCGTTGCGTTCGTTGCGGAGGTAAGGCGTGAAGAGCGAGTAGACATCACATCGTGGCTCGATCGGGCGGCGGGCCAGTCGGAGCTTGGCCTCGTCGAGCAGCTTGCCGCCTTTGCGATGGTTGCACGACTTGCAGGCCGTGACCAGGTTGTCCCAGGTGTGGGAGCCGCCGCGGTGGCGCGGCATGACGTGGTCCAGCGTCAAGTCTCCGCTCTGGTGACCGCAGTACTGGCAGGTGTACGAGTCGCGCGTGAACACTTCTCGGCGGGTCAGCTTGACCCGTGGCCGCGGCCGCCTGATCTGGTGCTGGAGGCGAATCACGGCAGGCGCGCGGTACTCCGCCCGCGGCGTCCGGATCACCTGGTGGTCGTACTCGAGCACTTCGGCACGCTCGCCGAACACCAGCCGGAAGGCGCGCGGCAAATTGCACACGTTGAGTGGCTCGTAGTTCTGATTTAGGACTAGGACCACGCCCTCCATGGCAGCATCCTACCAGAGCATGAGCCGCCGGCCAGTCCCCGGGATGCAGCATGGGCCAGACGCGACGAACCGGCAGACCTGCGTCTGCCGGTTCGAGTGGTCCCTGTGGAAGAGCCTGTCGCGGCCTGTCCGCGGCAGACGAGAGTCGAGGCTATCCGACCAGGTGGACGGGGCTATCGATGATCCTCACCCGCCAGGTCGTGCGGTCGTGGGCTGCGGCCGACATGTTGTAGTAGATCTTCCACCACCCGTCATTCGTCGCCGTGTAGGTTGGGGGGACCTTGATCGTCACCACTACCCAATGGCCATCGAAGAGGGGGCTGCCGTTAGATGTCTGAAGCGAAGTCGCCCCTGTGTGGAGCGTCCCCCCACTTCCGAGCGTGATACCGGCGTCGCGCCAGTTGAACGTGACAGGCGTCCAAGTCGCGCCGTTTGGCATCAGGAAGCTCATGAATGCGTCGCCGTTCACCTCGCCGGGGTCGAACAGGTCGACCTCCATGGTCTTGCCGGCGAAGGTGGAATTGATCTTGGCAAGGTAGACGTAGGCACTACCGCTCATGACGTTGTTGTAGATAGACATGGCCGACTGGCTGCCGGCGAGTCCCGCGTACACCTGCGGCTGGGTGCCGGAGGAACTGGTCGCTCTGATGGAGAAGTTGTTGGACGCATCGGCCGGTTTGCCGCTCACGGGCGTGGTCTGGATGTTGAGTCGGTACGTGCCGACCGACGCGGAGATCGTCGCGTAGTTGATCCATTTGCCCTTGACCTTGCCATTGGTCCAGTTCCCGCCCGATAGAAGGCTGACGTAGTGGCTGGAGCAAGCCTTCGCCGGATCGTCGGTCGCGGTCCCCGTTTGCGACGGGTTCCCGCCAGGGTACGACTGAGTAGTCAACAACGTGTCGTCGGTGAGGTCATACGGTGTGCCGGAGGGGGCGTAGAGGTCGAATACCGTCGAAAACTGGGAGTTGGCCTGAAGCTCGGTTTCGCCGGTGTCGGTGTTCTGATCGGCCCGGGAGCAGTATTCCGGATCGTAAAGGTCGATCGACAGTGTGCCCGCCGTCAGGACCTTGATGGCATAGTCGTAGGCTCCATCATCGCCGGTACTGGGGGCCTTGTACTCCGAGTTGGACGGTGTCGTATATGTCGAGCAGTTGGCGGGCGAGCTACTCGACGTGTAATTCGAGGTGTAGTACTTGGTTGCGTACGGGTCGCCCTGTTGCTTGTCGGTACATGGCCCGTTGATTGCGGCCCAGAAGTTGAGTGGCTGGCCCTGTAGATCCAGGGCCGTCGGGTCGCCGAAGACGTTCAGCGGGCTGCCCATCGGCACCGGAAGGTGGAACTGGGCATGGGCCACGCGCGTGGCCGTCAGGCTGTTGATGCCGAAGGCTCGCATGAAGAATGTCGGCACCGGGGCGGTGATGCTGACGTCCATCTGTTCGTGGTTGCTGGCGTTTTGCGCGGCAGAGACCGTCACGCCACTCACGCCGTCGGTGTATCCATTCTGAGTCGCAGATCCCTTGCCCTGGGTTGTCGCCGTGCCGGGCTCATCCGGCAGGTAGACCGCGCCGGCGAGCGCCGCCGCGTCGGCCGCCTTCTGGATCCGCATCTCGTTTACCCAGGCGTATGAGACGTCGATGGCGATGCCCATGATTCCGATGAACACCATCAGCGATGCGGCGAACAGCACGATGATCTGGCCGCGGCTCATCGCGAGCTCGTCGCTCTTGTGGGCGCTCGCTCGCCTGATGGGCGACTTCAAATGCAGTCTGGGCAGACGAGGCATCGTCTTGACTCCTAAGGTAGTAGCTGCCATGGGGGTCCAATCGGCATGACCGCCCGGGCGGTCATCGGCAGGCCGCCGGTGAACATGGCGAGCAGGCCCGTCTTGGACGTGTATGTGTACTGGACCTGAACGCCGATGTCGTCGTAGACGCCACCCCCGAAAGTGCCGTCGTGACGGCCACAGGCCGTGAAGTTGCCGGATAGCTTGTCGAACGTGCTCGTCCCGATGTTCCAGGAGTACTTGTTGATATCGGTCGCCGGGTTGCCGCTGGCATCCGCGCCGAAGATCCAAATCTTCACCGAGGTCATGTCGACGCCGGCGCCGATGAGAGACGACTTGATGGTCTTGACGATGCCGGGATCGACCACGGCCTCGGCTGTGGCATTTGGACAGATCCCCTGCGTTCCGTCGTTGCCCAGGGAGGCGCCAACTCGAGCGCCCTCACGGCTGGCGGCCTCGAGCGCCAGATCGGCGTCGAAGGCCATGCCGAACTCCAGGATGGCAACGAGAATCGTGGCCAGGATCGGCAGGATCAGAGCGAACTCCGCGATGCTCTGCCCACGCTGCCCACGAGCGTCTGGTTTCCTCGTTCGCTTCATCATGTCCCCGGTATCGGTTCCATCGTGGTGTAGTTCGTCTGTACAAAAGTGAAGCCGCTACCGGAAAGGCCGATCAGGCCCGGCAGCGGCGTCATCCAGCTGTACTTGTATACGATGGTTACCCCGACCATGTCCGGGCCGGTGTGGCCCGGCAGACAACCGGCCGCCGTGCCGCCGATGAATGCACAACGATTTGCGGGCGGGTAGAGATTCGACGTGAGCGACCAACCGCCCCAACCCGTGAACAAGACTCCCCCCGGCGTGTACGTCTGAACGGCGCCGGCGTTGACGCCTCCGGTCGGAGTCGACCAGAAGATGTCGACGTGATCGATCTTAGACCGGCTCGCCGGAACGTTGACGTCCTTGTCGATGGTGTTGAGGATCGCCGCGTCGGCCGTGGCGGGAGTGCCGCCCGATTCCGAAGCCGCTACTGCTGAGTCGCGGGAGGCAAAGCTCATCTGCATCTTCACGCTGAAGGCAATGCCCATCTCCAGCGCACCGGTGAAGATCGTCATGAAGATGATGAAGACGAGCGCGAATTCGACGAGGGCCTGGCCTCGGGAGTCCTCGGTCTTCAAGTGAGCGCGATGCGAAAAGCGCTGCAGCATTGCCATCTCGGTTCGAATCCACTCGGCCGGAAAGCCGACCCCAAGTAACCGGAGGTTAGGGTCGCATCCTTGCAGCTACCATAACGGCGGAGGCACCGTAGCGCTCAGTGGATCGACTATTCGGTGCTTCCGGGCCACGAAAGTACGAACGGATGGTCGCCTTCCTCTAACGTCCGGGGCCCGCACCGCACGAATGGTCCATTGCGCCGGTCAGCGTTGCGGCGAACCACCGGATCCCGGCCGCAACTCCGCCGCGGCCAGGCGGTAACCGCCGCCGGGTTCGGTCAGCAGGTGGATCGGGTGATCCGCGTCGAATTCGAGCTTCTGACGGAGGCGCCGGACGGTGACCCAGACGTAGGCAGGGTCGGCCGCGTCGGAGTCCGCCCAGACCTTGTGCAGCAGCTGCTCCGTGGTGACGGCGGCCGGCATGCTCGCGGCGAGGGTCGCCAGGAAGCGCGATTCGGTGGGCGACAGAGCCACGCGGCGACCGCGAACCGTGGCCTCTCTCTTGCGGGGGGTGAGCGTGATGTCGCCGAGCGCCAGCTCCTCGACCGGGATCTGATCCCTCAGTCGGCGCAGAACGCGCCGGACTCTGGCGAGCAGCTCGGCGTAGTCGTATGGCTTGGTGACGTAGTCCTCGGCGTAGTGGGCGATCAGATCCGCCTTGCTGTCGGCCTCGACGATGGCGGAGAGCACGAGGATCGGCAGATCGGCACGGCTCTTGATCCGCGCGGCCAGCGTCTGACCATCCATCTCGGGCATCAGCAGGTCCAGGATCACGAGGTCCGGCCAGGCACGGTCCAGATGCTCGAGGGCTGCTCGCCCGCTGTTTGCCTTGGCCACTTCGAACCCGTCGCCGCTCAGTCGCTCGGCCAGAGCGTCGAGATGCGCCACGTCGTCGTCAACCAGCAGCAGCCGAGCCTCGCTCATGAGTTCAGTCTAGACCCGCGACAAGGCGCGCTCTGGCCAGTACCGAGTCCAGCATTTCGGGTGTGAGGCGTCCCGTGAAGGTGTTCTGCTGGCTCGGATGGTAGGAGCCGACCACGGTGTAGCGGCCGACCGTGGCCTCGGCCAGGTGGCCGAACTTCGGCCTGGGGTTGGGCACCGCGCCGAGTGCCCGCAGCGCCGTCAGCGCGCCGTCCCAGGCGTACGCCCCCAGCGGAACGATGACACGCAACTCGGGCAGAAGCGCCAGTTCGCGCACGAGGTACGGCAGGCAGTTGCCGCGCTCCTCGGGGAGTGGCTTGTTGTCGGGCGGGGCGCAGCGCACCACAGCGGCGACATACAGATCGCGGGCGGCCAGGCCGTCGGCGGTGTCGGTCGAAGTCGGCTGGTTGGCGAGCCCGGTCCGGTGCAGCGACGCGAAAAGGAAGTCGCCCGACCTGTCGCCGGTGAAGAGGCGGCCGGTGCGGTTGCCGCCGTGGGCGGCGGGGGCGAGGCCCACGAGCAGCACCCGAGCCTTCGGATCGCCCCAGCCGGGCAGCGGCCTGGCCCAATACCGCTGCCCCTTGAACCTCGCCGGCGGGTTCGCCGCCGCTTCCTCGCGCCACTCAACCAGCCGGGGGCACAGGCGGCAGGCGGTTATCTCGGCCGCGAGCTGGGCGAGCTGGGCGAGCGGGGAGTCTGGCGTCATGTCACGGATCCGACCGCGCCGCCGGGCTCGCGACTTCGCGCACCGGCTCAAAGACGGGCCAGCCATTGATCCGGCGCCAGACGAAGAAGGCCACGACCGCGCCGGTCGCGTTCATGATCGCGTCGTCGATGTCCGTGACGCGGTAGGTGAAGCCTTCCATCAGCGAACCCGCGTACTGGCAGACTTCGATGCCGACGCCGAAGGCGACCGCGACGACGAGGAACCGGCGCCAGTCACGCAGAGCCGGCCGCAATGCCGGTCCGTAGATTCCGAGCGGCGCGAGGGCCAGCATGTTGCCGCCGAGCTGGCGGACCGTGGTCAAGCTCAAATGCTGGAGCTGCCAGACGATGGTGGCGAACGGAACCAGGTTGTCTTCGCTCATGCCCCGGGTCTGGCGGTAGTAGTCCTGGCCGCCGATTGGGATCGGGAAGATGGTCAAGGCCACGACCAGAGTAATGTGCGTCAGTGCGAGCAGCGCCATCCACGTCCAGCGTCGCTCGCCGCCTCGCCGCCAAATCCAGATGGCGATCGGAGCAGCGGGGATCAGCACGACGAAGCCGGGTATCAGGACGAGCTGGCCGTCGGTGAACGTCATCGGGAGCTCCCCTCCGAGTCGTGCGTTGGTCACCAGGATGACACGAGACCACACGACGCGGCTGCGGCGAACGCGGCCGAGCCCGGCGCTGCGATCAGCAGCGCACCGTGCGCCACTTGATCGGTCGGCCGGGGTCCACCAGTTGCGCGGCTATAATCCGGAAGCGCGGCGTGGGCCGTCGCGACCCTCCCGGAACGCCCCCGCAGCTTCGCCGCAGTAAGGAACTGGTACCCAATGACCGCCGAGACCTCCACCTGGGCCACCAAGAAAGGCCTTGCCCAGATGCTCAAAGGCGGCGTCATCATGGACGTCGTTACTCCAGAGCACGCCAGGATCGCCGAAGACGCGGGCGCTTGTGCAGTGATGGCGCTCGAGCGCGTCCCGTCCGACATTCGGGCGGCCGGCGGCGTGGCCCGTATGAGCGACCCCGAGATGATCGAGGGGATCATGGCGGCGGTCAGCATCCCGGTCATGGCGAAGGCCCGGATCGGGCATTTCGTTGAGGCTCAGGTGCTCGAGGCACTCGGCGTCGACTACATCGACGAATCCGAGGTGCTCACGCCGGCCGACGAGGTGAACCACATCGACAAGCATGCTTTCAAGGTGCCTTTCGTTTGCGGCTGCCGGAATCTCGGCGAGGCGCTGCGACGCATCAACGAGGGCGCCGCCATGATCCGGACAAAAGGCGAGGCCGGCACCGGCGACATCGTCGAGGCCGTGCGCCACATCCGGACGCTGATGTCGGATATTCGCCGCCTCCAGTCGATGCGCGAGGACGAGCTGTTCGTCGCGGCCAAGGAGCTGGAAGCTCCCTACGATCTGGTCAAGCTGGTCGCTGCCGAGGGCAAGCTGCCCGTCGTCAACTTCGTGGCCGGTGGCATCGCCATTCCGGCCGACGCGGCGCTGGCCATGCAACTCGGCGCCGAGGGCGTCTTCGTGGGGTCGGGCATCTTCAAGAGCGAGAACCCCGCAAAGACGGCCGAGGCGATCGTCCAGGCCACCCTGCATTTCGACAACCCCAAGATCATCGCCGAGGTTTCGAAGGGTCTGGGCAGCCCGATGCGCGGCATCGCGGCGGTCACGATCCCCGAAGCGGAACGTCTGGCGATCCGAGGCTGGTAGACCGGCGTAGCGGGACGCGCGATCCAGTGGGACCGTCGCGAACCCGGAGCGCGTGATGCGAATTGGCGTACTGGCGCTTCACGGCGCCGTTATCGAGCATATCCGGACCCTGCAGGCGATCGGCGTCGAGCCGGTCACGGTTCGGCTGCCCGAGGATCTCGAGGGACTCTCCGGCCTGATCCTGCCCGGCGGCGAGAGCACCACGATGCGCAAGCTCGTGGCTCGCTGGGGGTTGCGCGAGCCGATCATGGCGCTGGCCGAGTCAGGTGCGCCGATCCTCGGCACCTGCGCGGGAATGATCATCGTGGCCAAGGAGATCGCCGGTGGCGACGAGCCGGTCTTCCCGCTGCTCGACGTCACGGTCGAGAGGAACGCGTTCGGGCGCCAGCTCGACTCGTTCGAAACAGACCTTGAGATGCCGATCGTGGGCGATAGGCCGGTTCGGGCGATCTTCATCCGCGCCCCGATCATCGAGCGCGTCGGGCCCGGCGTGGAGGTCCTGGCGAGGCTGCCCGACCAGCGCGTGGTCGCCGTCCGCCAGCGCAACGTGATCGCGATCTCGTTCCATCCCGAGCTGGCCGGCGAAACCCGAATCCACCGCCTGGTTGCAACGATGGCAGCGGAATTCGCCGAGCCGCGCGAGGGAACCACCGCGGCCGGCACGGAGCCGTGGTCGCTCGGGGAGGCCATATGAGCGGCCGCGTCCGGCTCGCCCGGCTTACGGATCTGGCGGCCCTGGGCGAGTTGTCACGCCTGTCCCAGCAGGAACACGTCGACGCTCGTTCACTCGGGTTACCGCTCAGCGGGCCGCGGATAGGCGTCTTCAGCCTGTTCCGCCTTCCCCTCGGCGCGTTCCGTCCCAACGACCTGCTCTTCGTTTACGAGGACGAGCGGCGGCTCTCGGGCCTGCTGCGCGTCGAGCGCGACGCCCCTCGCGACGAGATGACGATCGTTGAGCTCGACGCAATCGGCTCGGGCGACTCCGGCGACACGCGCTTCAGGTTGGTGCAGCACCTGCTGCGCGACGGCACGAAGCGCGGCGCTTTCCGATTCCACGTGGCCTGCGCGGATGTCCAGGGCAACGTCGAGCTCTTCATGCAGGCCGGATTCGCCCGCTACGGCCAGGAACTGCTGCTGTTCCGGGGTCCGGGCACGCGGCTGCCGCCGGTCTGGACCGATGAGAAAGCGCGCTCTGCCGGTATTCGACCGTGCCAGCAACTCGACGCGCTGCCGCTGGCTCGGCTGTACGCGGCCGTCACGCCACAACCGGTGGCGCGCCTCGAGGCGTACCGGCTCAACGACTGGGAGCGGCAAGGCTCCACGACGCGCGTGCCCCGCTCGAGTCTCGCCCCGATCCTGCGCTTCGCCGACGTCGAGGCCTTCGTCCTGGAGTCGGCCGACGGTGGACCGGACAACCTCTCGGGCCTGCTGCAGGTGGGCGTGGCGCGTGAGGAGCAGCCCCACTACCTCAAGGTCATGGCCCGACCCGGAGCCGACGTGGATTCCCTCGTCGACTACGGTCTTGGCCTCATTCACGCTCGTATCGACAAAGGCGGCAACTGCCCGGACAACGGCGTTCTGGCTCCGGTTCGAACCTACGAATCGCCGGTCGATCGTCGTCTCGAGGACGCCGGCTTCACGAACCTGGCAACGGTGACCCTCCTCATGAAAGAGGCCGTCGTCCGCGTCGCAGAACCTGCACTCGTCCCGGCTGTACGCTAGCTCGAAAGCACAGGAGAAGACGTGGCTGATCAGGGCGGGCAACGGCGGGAGTTGATCGACGATCTGGATCTGCTCCTCCAGGCCCTGCCACCCGACGTGGTGGAGGCGGTTCATGCGCTCACGGATCCGGCGAACCTAATCGAGGTCGTGATGGACCTGGGACGCCGGCCCGAGGCGCGCTCCACGGCCAGCGAAGTGACGCTGCTGGAACGCGAGATCACCGAGGCCGACATCAAGTACGTCGTCGACCACATCGGCACTTTCGGTGACGACAACCGCGCCGGCATCGAACGGACGCTGCATCGGATCAGCGCCCTGCGCAATCGGACCGGCAAGATCGTCGGCCTGACCTGCCGCATCGGCCGCGCAGTCTACGGCACGATCGAGATCATCAACGACTTCGTCGAGTCCGGGAAGTCGATCCTGATCATGGGCCGGCCGGGCATCGGCAAGACGACGATGCTGCGCGAGGCGGCTCGCGTCCTCGCCGACGACCAGGGCAAGCGGGTCGTGGTCGTGGACACATCGAACGAGATCGCCGGCGACGGCGACATCCCTCATCCGGCGATCGGGCGCGCCCGCCGAATGCAGGTCCGGACGCCCTCGCTCCAGCACGAGGTCATGATCGAGGCGGTCGAGAACCACATGCCCGAGGTCATCGTCATCGACGAGATCGGGACCGAGCTCGAGGCCCAGGCCGCCCGGACGATCGCCGAGCGCGGCGTGCAGCTGATCGGCACGGCCCACGGCAACAACCTCGACAACCTGATGCTCAACCCGACGCTCACGGACCTGATCGGCGGCATCCAGACCGTGACCCTCGGGGACGAGGAGGCGCGCCGCCGCCGCACTCAGAAGAGCGTCCTGGAGCGAAAGGCCCCGCCGACCTTCGACGTCATCGTCGAGATCCTCGATCGCGAGAAGGTGACCGTCCACTCCGACGTGGCCGAAACCGTGGACGCGATGCTGCGCGGCGACCCGATCTCCGCGGAGTTGCGCTGGCGCGACGACGGCGGCGTGCACCGCTCGCAATCGCGCCCCAAGCCGTCGCCGCGCGAGGCGTTGAGCGGCGGCGATCGTTTCGGCAGCGACCGGTTCGCCGGCCTCGTTGGCGCCGGAGCGGGCTGGCGCACGGAACCCGGCTGGCGCGGGTCGGGCTCGTACCACTCTCCATCCGATTTCCGGGAGGCGGACCGCGGCGGGGTCCGGCCGGGTTTCCGGCCCGGAGCCGGGGGAAGTTGGCGGGCAGCGGGTCGTGGCTCGCGTGAGGTTCGGGAAGGGCCGCGCCGGACCAGGACCGGCGAAGGGTCGAGCGGCAACGGCGGGGCGCCGGGGGCGGCTCCCGGCGGAGCGCCTGGCGGGGCGTCCGGCGGAGGGCCCGGCCAGGGATGGCAGGGTCGTGAAGAGGAGGCAGATTCGCGGACGCTCCCAGGTGAGCGATTCGCGGCGTCGCCGCGCGGACCCGTCGGCGGAGCGCTCATCCCGCCGGTGGCGCCGGTGCCCGAGCCGCGCGCGCGAGAGCTGCGCGAACTGGAGCGGCAGCGCTATTGGGCACAACAGGCGACGCGCGCCCTGAACGACTATCGCGCCGCCGGCGTCGACGAGGAGGAGCCGGCCGGCGCCGTGGCGTGGAGCACAGCTCCGACTCCCGGGCTCGTCCGGCCCGACACAGAGGCCGACTTCGAGGACGAGGACGGCGAGGAGGACGATGAACCGGCCGACGCGGTCCGAAGTCGGGCCGGCGTCGAACCCTCGGCCGAGGCGGCCGGTGGGCCGGTCCGGCGCGTCACCGAGTCGGGTTCGATCCTGCCGACGCTTCGAGTGCTGCCCCACGGCATCAACCGAAAACGGCTCGAGCAGGCGATCAAGGGCCTGCAGCTGCCGGTCATCATCGCCCGCGACCCACACGAGGCGGACGTAGTGATGACCCTCAAGAGCGAGTACCGGCAGAAGACCACAGGGCTGCGTGAGGCGGAGGACCTGGGCCTGCCGATCTACGTTCTCAAGAGCAACACCATCGTCCAGATGGAGGCGAGCCTGACTTCGGTCTTCTCGCTCGAAATCGACCCTCGGGAAGCGGCGCTGCGCGAGGCCGAAGAGGCGATCGGAATGGTCATCCACAACATCGAGCCGGTCGAGCTCTCACCTCAGAACGCCTACATCCGCCGGCTCCAGCACCAGATGGCGGAGCGCGCCAACCTGCTCTCTCGCTCGCGCGGCCGCGAACCCTATCGCCGAGTCCGCCTCTACCCCTGACGCGAGGGCTTCTCTGCACTGCGCGAAACCGACGCGGCGGCCGGTGCCGTCCGGAGCGGACTCGTTCGAGCGCCTTCGGCTCGGCTAGACTCGTTGAATGCACCTCGACGGCAAGCGCCGAAGCGGCTTCTTTCTGACACTCGAAGGCCCGGAGGGCTCCGGCAAGTCGACCCAGGCCCAGCGATTGGCCGCACGCCTCATCGACTCCGGCATCCCTTGCACGGTGACCCGCGAACCGGGCGGGACGGCTCTGGGCGAGGCGGTCCGCCAGATCCTGCTCCATTCCCCGGAACCTTCGCCCGTGCCGGCCGCCGACGCCCTCCTGTTCAACGCCGCTCGTGCTCAGCTTGCAGCCGAAGTCATCGAACCGGCACTCGAGCGTGGCGAGATCGTGATTTGCGATCGATTCGGCGATTCGACGCTGGCGTACCAGGGATACGGCGCCGGCCTGCCGCTCGAAGCCTTGCGTGATCTCCAGAGCTTTGCCGTGGGCGATCTCCGCCCGGACCTGACGGTGCTGATCGACCTCCCGGTCGAGGACGGCCTGCGGCGCAAGCAGCCGGACCAGGTGACCCGATTCGAAGAGCGGGCCGATGTCGAGTTCCATCGTCGAGTGCGTGACGGATTCCTGACCCTCGCGGCCTCGGAACCGGACCGTTTCCTCGTCGTCGACGGCCGCCAGACCGTCGAAGTGATCGAAGATTCGATCCTCCAGGCGCTCCGGGCGGGACTCGGCAGCCGCGTCCAGGTGCCTTCGCGCAACGAAGCAGTCGCGCCCGACGCCTCTTCGCAGATTACGAGTGAACCGGAACGAAGTTCCCTGCGAATGAACAGATGAGGGACCTGGAGGTCGTGCCCCTGCCTATGGTCATGTCCCAGGCACCCTCGGAGGATCACTCGGAGGCCGAATTGATGCGCCAGGTAGCCGCCGGAGAAATCGGCGGACTCGAGACGCTTTACGATCGCTACCACGCGATCGCATATGCGCTCGCCCTGCGCATCACGACCGAGACCGGGCTGGCGGAGGACGTCGTCCAGGATTCGTTCCTGGGCCTGTGGCGCAACGCCGGCCGATACGCCGAAGACAAGGGCAGCGTCAAGGGCTGGCTGCTGGCCATCGTCCGTCACCGTGCCATCGACTCGATGCGCCGCCGCAGAAACGGCGTGACGATCGGCGATGAAACCGAGGAG
This sequence comes from Chloroflexota bacterium, assembly GCA_017881885.1. Taxonomy (GTDB): domain Bacteria; phylum Chloroflexota; class Limnocylindria; order Limnocylindrales; family CSP1-4; genus Fen-1039. The sequence goes on along the minus strand of JADGQJ010000036.1, from coordinate 4,292 downwards.
CCGCTGCCGGCAGCCTTGACGCTGCCCGATATCTGGCCCGAGGTGGCCGGACGACTCGATGCCCAGATGATCCGTATCGCGCTGGCGAAGCTTCCCGACGCGCAGCGCGACGCAATCGAGCTGGCCTACTTCGACGGCCTCACACAGCGAGAGATCGCCACCAGGACCGGCGCCCCGCTTGGCACCGTGAAGAGCCGCATGAGGCTCGGTCTGGTCAGTTTGCGGCGCGACCTCGTGAGCATTGCCGACGGGCACGATGCAGCATCGTCGCTCTCACTCCACGGCGCGAAAGGCGAGCGCTGAGATGAACATCTCCTGCGATCGCGTTCGTGATCTGGCCCCGGGCTTCGTCCTGGGCGCGCTGGATGCCGCCGAAATGGATGCCGTGCGCGAACACCTGACCACCTGCGCGCAGCCCCATCCGGAGCTCCGCGAGATGGGCGGCGTGCTGTCGTACCTCGGAGGCTCGCTCGATCCGGTTGAGCCGCGGACGAACCTGCGGGCCGCCGTCATGGCTGCCGCTCAGGCGGATCTGCGCTCCCGTTCCCCGGAGAGGGCCGCGGCCGTGGCCGAGCCCGTCGCAGTGGCCGAGCCCGTAACGGTAGCCGAACCCGTCGCAGTGGCCGAGACCCAAGCCCCACTCGTGCTGACCGTCCTGAAGCCCGCGCGTGCCGCCGGCGTGATTTCGCTGGGCCGGGTTCGGGGCCTTCGCACCCGACGCGCAGCGGTGTGGATTACGCGCGCTGCAGCCGCGTTCGCCATCGTCAGCCTCGTCGGGTACGCGGTCGCCGTCCAGAGCGACCTGAACAGGGCTCACGAGTCGCAGGACCATGCAAACACTGTCTACAGTTACCTGCAGCTACCGGGCGCGCGGTGGGCGGCGCTGACTCCCCAGGGAGGCAACAAAGGCGTCGGGGATGCTGTCCTCCTGCCGAGCGGTCACGTGGCCGTGTGGCTGCACGCGCTCCAGCCCACCAAGGGCGACGAGGTCTACATGGTCTGGCTGAGCTCCGATAGCGGCTCGATCACCAAGTCCGGCTGGTTCACGGTGGACGACCGAGGCGAGGGCTTCCTGACGATGGTCAATGTTTCGGCCTCGGATTCGTTGTGGCTGATGGTCTGCCGCGAACCCAACAGCGGAGTTGAGAAGCCGACCGGGCCGGCCATCGTCGCAGGAACCGTCTGGCTCTATTCGGTGCCCGAGGCGACTCCGACCCGCTGACTCGCGGCCGGCCGGTGTTTCCGACCCGCAGCGTTTGCGCCGCTACTCTGCCGCGGGCGTCTGCGCGACGACTCTTCCGCCGCCTGCCTCACGGGCCGACTGCATCGCGAGCTCCGCAACCTCGAGCAGTTCCTCGGGCGTGCGGCCGTCCACCGGGAAGCTGGCGATTCCCGACGACACACTGATGGCGTTGCCGTCCACGGGTGGAAGGGCGGCAATCCCGCGCACCAGCCGCTCGGTCACGATCATGCCGTCGGGCCCGGGCGCGAGGAGCATGAACTGGTCGCCGGCGTAGCGCGCGATCGTGTCCACGAGACGGACCGATTCGGCGAGGATCTGGGCCACGCGCCGCAGAGCCTCGTCGCCGCAGGCGTTGCCGCCCGCTTTCTGGATCTCCTCGAAGCGGTCCACTTGGAACAGGGCGACGGACAGGGCCACTCCCTGGCGGCCGGCGCGGGCGACCTCGAGTTCCAGGACCCGGTCGGCGGTACGGCGATTGGCGAGCCCGGTTAGGGCATCGGTGTGGGCGAGCCGATCGAACCAGTCGGCGCGCTCCGAACCGAGCGAGACGGCCAGAGCGCGTTCCACGGCGACGGCCGCCAGATCGGCGAGCGGCTCCGCGGCGGCGAGGACCTTCTTGTTGGGGACCGGCCCCGCGAAACCCAGCGCCATCGCTCCGAGCGCGATCTCGATCCCGTCACGCCGGACGGTCAGAGGCAGCAGGTACGCCGACGTCGCGCCGCGGAGGACGGGCACGTGGCCCGCGTCGTCGACCACGATCGGGCGGCGCGACCGTATGACGTCGGCCAGAGGGTCGTGGCTCTCGGTAAGGGATGTGACCGCGCCGGCGTCGGCCGCGACTTCTGCGGCGATGCCGAAGGTCACCGCCAGCTCGAGCTCGTCTTGATCGGCGTCCAGGATGTAGGTGGCGCCGGAACTGGCCCCGAGGTGTTCCCTGGCGAGGCCCAGCAACTCCGCGAGGGCGTCGTCCAGATCGTCGCCGCGCGCGACGGCGGCGGCAGCGGCCGCGAAGAGAGCGCTGTCCGGTCGTTCGTGGAGTGGCCGTTCGCTCGGCACGAATCCTCCCGTGTGGTGCGGAAGTGAAACCCCGGCGATTGTACCCCCCGCGTCGGTTCGCGCCACGCTTGCGCCGCCTATACTCGCGCCGTGAAGCTCATCGTCGCGGTCGTTCACAACGAGGACGCTCGGGGCCTCATCGACGTCCTGCTCAAACACGAGCACCGAGCCACGTGGCTCCATAGCTCGGGCGGCTTCCTCAAGCAGTCGAACGCGACGGTGCTAGTGGGCGTCGAGGACGAAAAGGTCGACGATATCGTCGGCATCGTCCGCGAGAATTGCCACTCGCGCACCCAGACGGTCAGCCCCATCCCGCCGATCATGGAGCCCGGCGAGTTCTTCCTGCCCTACCCGCTCGAGGTCGAGGTCGGCGGCGCGGTCGTCTTCGTGCTTCCGGTCGATCGGTTCGAGCGGATCTAGCTGGCCCGTCGGGCCGGGGTGTCGATGAGCCCATTTCGGCCCGACCTGGTGGATGTCTGGATCTTCCGTCCGGTCGAGGCCGGTCCGGCGACTTCCGGCGCGCAGGCGGCATCTCCCGAAATCCTTCTCCTGCGCCGCTCCCCGGGCCGAATCTTGCCCGGGCTCTGGCAGTGCGTCTCGGGTTCGCTCGAGGCGGGCGAGTCGGTGACCGAGGGAGCTCTGCGGGAGCTGCGCGAGGAGACGGGCTTCGGCGCGGCACAAATCGAGGGCTTCTTCGACCTCGACCAGGTGAACCAGTTTCACGAACCGTCGTTCGAGGCGATCGTCACCAGCGCCATCTTTGCCGTCCGCGTTGGAGTTGCGGCCGAACCCACGCTTTCGCACGAGCACGACGCGATGCGCTGGGTTTCGCCGGCGGACGCGCTCGAGCTCGCGATCTGGCCCGCCTACCGCGAGTCGATCCGCCGTATCGTCGAGAACCTGCTGGATCCGGAAAGGGCAATCTGGTTCGAGCTGACGCTTGGTGGGCAGCGGGCGCGGCGCTAGCTCTGGCGCCGGCGGAACATACGATCCAGACTGAGCGAGGCAGATACCCGTTTCGGCCGGCTGGAGCCTCTTTAGTGATGTGAGGGTCATCACGCAACCGCTCGACGGGAACGACGAAGACCGGGCTGCAGTGGCGCGGCTGACTCGGACGACACCGGCGCTGGCGCCGGCGCCCGAGTGGGTCGCGACGCTGCACGTCCACGGTCCGCTGCTTCTGGCCGCGGCTCGGGCGATTGCCCGGGACGAAGCTGAAGCCGAGGACCTGGTTCAGACGACCTTCGAGCGGGCGCTTCGTGCGGCGCCGACGATCCGGGACTCGCGCGCGATCCGCGCCTGGCTCCTGACCGTCCAGACGCGCGAGGCGCTGCGAGTCGTTCGGCGGCTTCGTCGAACACTCCGGCTCGACCCGGAGGTCCACGAGCTGTCGATGGGCGGCCCGGAAACCTCCCGATCGATCGAACTCGACGAGGCGCTTGGGCGTCTGTCGCGGCCGATCCGAGCCGCCGTCGTCCTCCACCACATGGTCGGACTCTCTGTGCGCGAAACGGGCGACGCGCTCGGCGTCTCAGAGAACACAGCGAAGGCACGGCTCAAGACCGGCCTGGCGCGACTCCGGGAGTTGCTCGATGAAGACTGACGGGACCGGCGAACCTTCCGCCGGATACGAAGCCCACGACAAGCTCGAAGAACGACTCTCGAGCAGGTTTGGGGTCGAATTGGAACGGGCGGAGCGGGACTACCCGGCGCTGCGCGAGAAGCTGGTTGGGGTCGCTGCGCCCGGGCGAGGCGGACGGCGATCGTGGCCGAGAATCGCACTGCCGATCACGACGGCCGCGGTCTTGGCGGTGCTTGCGCTCGTCGGCGTGGGGTTGGCGTGGCGCCCGGCGACGGGCCCGGCCGCCGGGTCCCCGAGCGCGGCTGCGCCGTCCAGCTCCCCGAGCGCGCCCGCGCCGTCCGGCATCGTCATGGGCTCCGACGGCATTCCCAGCCAGATCGACGGCGAGCGTGTCTACCGCGTCACCGACAA
>JADGQJ010000124.1 GCA_017881885.1 Chloroflexota bacterium | reverse complement strand
GAACTCGCGGCTGCCACCTGGGCCGAGCGGAACGAGCAGCGCAGCCCGCAGCGCCGGATAGTCGAACGAGTCGAAGTAGTAGCCCTCGGGCGACTCCGGGCCGCGCGCCAGGCGCTCCGCCTGAGGCCGATGGAATCCGTCGACCGACGCCCGAATGACCGGTCGGCCGGATCGCCCGATGTAGGAGGCAAGCTCGTCGGCCAGGATGGTCTTGCCGGCGGCGTCGGGACCGTCGATCGCGACGCGCACCGGGTGCGGTCGTCGGACTCGCAGAACCAGCCTGGCCAGCTCCTCCAGACAGCGTGAGCGTTCGGGTGTCATCGGGCCGATTGTAGGTTGGCCGCCCCGGGTTCGCGCCGCAACGACGCGGTCGGGTAGACATAAATGCAGTCGATCGGCGACCGCCTCGGCGGCCAGATCCACCCATTGCGCCTGCCCGGTCGGGGAGCGGACCGGCAAGTGGACGCGGCATAGAATGGCCTTCATGAACTGGTTCGTCGACCCACACAAGATGCGAATGCCAACCCCCCACGAAGTCCTGCCGGGTCGCTCGGAGGCAATGCCGGTCCCGGCACGACACGCCGTCCTCGGCACATCGCTTCGACCGCCGTACCCGGCCGGCAGTGAGATCGCCGAGTTCGGCATGGGCTGTTTCTGGGGCGCGGAGCGCCTCTTCTGGCGAACGCCCGGAGTCATCTCGACTTCGGTCGGCTACGCCGGCGGTTCCACCCCGAACCCGACGTACGAAGAGGTCTGCACCGCCCGGACAGGCCATATCGAGATCGTCCGCGTCGTCTTTGACCCCAAACGTGTCTCGTACGGCGAGTTGCTCAAACTGTTCTGGGAGGAGCACGACCCGACGCAGGGAATGCGCCAGGGCGGAGACCACGGTACGCAATACCGTTCCGCAATCCTGACCCACGGCGACGCCCAGGAGCGCGAGGCCGAGGCCACGCGTGCCCTCTTCCAGGAGCGGCTCAAGGCCGCCGGCAAAGGCACGATCTCGACCGAAATCCGTCCCGCCCCCGAGTTCTACTTCGCCGAGGGCTACCACCAGCAGTACCTCGAGAAGAACCCGAACGGCTACTGCGGGCTGGCAGGAACCGGAGTCAGCTGTCCTGTTGGCGTGCTCAAGGGCCCGGGACAAGAGCCTCCCGAAGTAGCGCCGCACAATGGCTAGCAGGTCTGGATCGGGCTCCATCGACGAATACATCGCCGGGTTCCCGCCTGAGACGCAAAAGGTCCTGAGAGAGTTGCGAGCGCTCATCAAGGCCTCCGCCCCGGCAGCGACGGAGACGATCAGCTACGCGATACCCACGTTCGATCTGAACGGGCGCCATCTGGTCCATTTCGCGGGATTCGAGAAGCACATCGGGTTCTATCCGGTGCCGACCGGGATCGAGGCGTTCGGCGCGGAACTCAAGGCCTACAAGAGCGGGAAGGGTTCGGTTCAGTTCCCCCTGAGCAGGCCCATGCCAATGGACCTGATCCGCCGAATCGTCGAATTCCGAGTCGCGGAGAGCACGGGCAAGGCCACCAGGAAGGCGACCAAGTCCGGCGCGTGAGCGGCCGAATTCGATGGCCTGGACGGCCACAAGACTGGAGACGGCCAAATGACCTGGATCGCGACCGGGGCGGTTCTGCTCGTGGCCCTGCTCCATGCCTGGTTCCTGGTGACGGAGATGTTTCTCTGGCAGACGCCGGCTACTCGCCGAGTATTCGGGACCACCGCCGAATTCGCCAGAGCCTCGGCCGCGCTGGCCGCCAACCAGGGACTCTATAACGGCTTTCTGGCCGCCGGCCTGCTGTGGAGTCTGGCCGCCTACGGACCGATCGACGGCCGGCCGATCCCGAGTTTTCCTGGGCTGCGTTGTGGTCGCGGGGGCGTTCGGCGCTGCCACGGCCAACAAGCGGATCCTGTGGGTCCAGGGCGTGCCGGGAGTTGTTGCCCTGGCCTTGCTTTGGCTGCTCTAGGGGCGAGCGAGGCTTCTCCGGCATAACCCCCGAAGGTCGGTTGCACCGGTTCCCGAGTCACGTTTGGGAGCGGCCGGCTCGACGCTGCCGGCATGCGGCGCATCCAGCGCGACCATTGCCTCAAACGGCCGTTTTGCAGCCCGATTTCATCCGGAATGCGATGCCGGGGATGGTATGCTCCATTCGATTGCCGGACGCGTTTTCGACTGGCTCGGTCGCGCGGCGTTGTCGAGTCGGTGGCTCGTGGACCGGACTTGCACCGTCCGTTTGCCCCCAGCGATTGAAGACTCTCCGCTAACGGAGTAACTCGAGACCGATGGCAGCCAAGAGCCAGCGACCTCGAGCTGCTGCGTCCAGCCGAGACGTCGCCAAGCGGGAGGTCAGGTCGGCCGACGGCGTCTCAGCCAGGGGCGCCGGGTCGAGGCCGAAGGACGCTCTGGTCCGGGGTACCGCTTCGGCGGCAAGGTCGACCCGCATGCCGACCATGCAGGACATTGCGACTGCCAGCGGCGTCTCTCAGAGCACGGTATCGCGGGTCCTGACCGGGGCTCCCAATGCCATACCGATCAACCCGGCGACTCGCGAGCGGATCCTGGAAGTCGCGCGCCAGATGCGCTACCGCCCGAACCCGCTGGCCCGCGGTCTGCGCGGCGCTCGCACCATGCTCCTGGGCGTGATAGTCCGCGAGATCACGGACCCATTCTTCGCGGGTGCCGTCGACGCCGTCTCCACGGAGGCCAATCGACGTGGCTACAACGTCGTACTGGGTCACGCCCATAGTCGCGCGGACGAGGCCATTGCCCTGCGCGCCGTCCTCGAGACACGCCATTGCGACGCAATCCTCCTGCTTGGCGACAACAGCGATCAGCCGCGGTTCCTGGAGGACCTGCGAGACGCCAATGTCCCGGTCGTCGGGCTGTGGTGGCAGGCCCCCGTGCCCGGTGTCTCGATCATCGGCGTCGATAACCGGTCCGGCGTGGAAGGCCTCATGGATCATCTGATGAGCCTCGGCCACCGCAAGATTGCTTTCGTCGGCGGTGTCTTCCTCGAAGGCCGCCGGATCGGCGACCTTGGCGAGCGCCGCGCCGCATTTCTGGAACGCGCCGCGGCCGACGGTCTCAAGATCCCCAATGGGTTCGTGCGCGATGCGCAGAATACCTTGGGCGGCGGCGCAGAAGCTCTCAAGGTGCTGATGGCTCTCTCCGAACGCCCCACGGCGGTAATGGCCTCGACCGACGTACTCGCGATCGGGGCGCTCCATGCCGCCTATCAGATGGGCGTGGACGTACCCGGCGAAGTTTCCATCGTCGGTTTCGACGACCTCCCTATGGCCCAGTACGCGACACCTCCTCTGACAACGGTCCGCCAACCAGTGACGGAGATGGCCGTGGCCGGAGTGAAGGCCGCAATAGACGGACTCGAGGAACACGAGTCGAAGAGCCCCCAGATCTTCAAACCGACGGTCGTCGTGCGCGAGTCGTCCGGATCCGTCCGGATCGAGGCGGATGAGCGGCGACCTGCCAGAACCGGCTAGACAAGGCCCGGGAAGCGCTGCATGCGCATCCCGATGCAGGAGGCACCGAGATGCTGAGGATCCGATCGAGGCGCTCGTTGGTCGTGGTGGGTGCGCTGGCTGTGGTCGCGCTTCTCGCCGGCGGGCTCTTCGTCGTGCGGCCGTGGTCCCCACAGTCGACCTGCGCCGCCCCCAAGAACCACCCCGAGTGGTCCGTCGCCCGGCGTTGGGACGAGGCCCTGCTCGATGCCATCCGGCGCGCGCTTCCTAATCCGCCCGTCCACGCCCGGAATCTATTCCATGTTTCCGCGGCGATGTGGGATGCCTGGGCTGCTTACGATCCGCAGGCCGCCGGTTACTTCGTGAAAGAGAAGCTCACCGCCCCCGACGTGACTGCGGCCCGCGACGAGGCGATCAGCTACGCGGCCTATCGCGTCCTGACGTCGCGTTACATCAAGGCCGTCGGGGCCGATCAATCGCTCTCCGAATTCGACGATGTCATGGACTCGCTTTGCTATCCGCTTACCGTGACCACGACTGACGGCAGCTCACCAGCCGCTCTCGGGAACAGGATCGCCAAGACCGTGATCGCATACGGGCTGGCCGATGGGTCGAACCAGGCCGGCGGATACGCCGCGCCGGACTACAAATCGGTCAATCCGCCGCTCGTGGTGGCGAACTCGGGAACGACTATGAACGATCCCAACCGCTGGCAGCCGCTCCAGATCCTGCACATGATCTCCCAGAACGGCATCCCGGTCGTCAACGGCGTCCAGCAGAACGTCGGGCCCCAATGGGGCCACGTCAAGAGCTTCGGCCTGCCGAGTGGCGGATCCATCGGCGTGCCGATCGACCCGGGCCCTCCGCCCCGGCTCGGCGATCCGGTGACCGATCAGGCTTTCAAGGACGGGGCCGTCGAAGTGATCCGGGATAGCAGTTTGATGGATCCCACCAGCGCCGCCACGATCGACATCTCCCCCGGCGCGCGCGGCGGCAACACCCTGGGTTCGAACGACGGTCACGGGCACCCGGTCAATCCGGTGACGGGCAAGCCGTACGCTGCGGACGTCGTCAATGAGGGCGATTTCGGGCGTGTCATGGCGGAGTTCTGGGCCGACGGCCCGAATTCCGAGACGCCCCCGGGACACTGGAACGTCCTGGCCAATCTCGTGTCCGACGAGCTCTCTCCGAACCTCCGGATCGGAGGCAAGGGTCCCTCAGTCGATCGACTGCAGTGGGACGTCAAGCTCTACCTCGCGCTCAACGGGGCCGTGCACGATGCCGCGATCGCGGCCTGGGGACTCAAGGGCGACTACGATTCCGTTCGACCCATTTCGATGATCCGGTACATGGGTGGGCTCGGCCAATCGAGCGATCCCACCGGACCCTCCTACAACAAGGAGGGCCTGCCGCTGGTGCCCGGTCTGATTGAAGTCGTAACCAGCGCGTCGAGCGCGCCCGGGCAGCGCCATGCCGACCTCGCCGGCCACGTTGGCGAGATAGCGATCCGGGCCTGGGCCGGCAATCCGATCAATCCCAAGACCCAGATCGGTGGCGTCAAGTGGATCCTGGCGGCCAACTGGGTGCCGTATCAACTCCCCACGTTCGTGACGCCGGCGTTCCCCGCGTGGGTGTCGGGCCACAGCACGTTCAGTCGCGCGGCCGCCGAGGTGCTCGTCGGCTTTACCGGCAGCGAGTACTTCCCAGGCGGTGTCAGCGGCTACACGATCAAGGCCGGCTCGCTGAAGTTCGAGGCGGGGCCGACGACCGACATCCGCCTCGAATGGGCGACCTACTACGACGCGGCGGACCAGGCGGGCCAGTCGCGGCTGTGGGGTGGGATCCACATTCAGGCCGACGACTTCACCGGTCGGCAAATCGGATCCCAGTGCGGCAAGACCGCCTGGACTCTGGCTCAGGGTTACTACAACGGCGTAGTCGGCTCGTGAATCGGGCCGGCTCAAGCCGGATGACAAGGTCCGTATAGAGAAGGAGGCGCCTGCGTCGGCGCCTCCCGGTCGTGTTGTGCGACCAAGGTCTAGACCGCGGCTGCCGCCGGAACGTCCGTCACCGGAACGACCTCGACCGCCGGAACGTCCGTCGCCGGAACGACCTCGACCGCCGGAACTTCGGCATCCGGAACGACCTCGACCGCAACCGGCGCATCGACGAGTTCGGTGAATAGGGTGTGGTCGTTGAGCATGACCTGGCGCAGATCTTCGGTACTGGCCTGACCTTCGGCGTGACGGAGGGTGATCTCGTGTGCGGCCCGGTACTGGCCGAGGGTCGTCGGATGGTCGACCGAAACATCGGCGAAGCGCTGCTCGAAGTCGCCTTCCGGGTAGCCCCGGGCGTCCATGACCCGCCCGACCAGAGCCTCGGCATCGCGAACGGCGATGGACGGATCGTCGACGAAGCCCATCTGCACGGCCTGCCACTCCTCAGCGAAATGCTGGCCTTCCTCCGCCGCGAGGGCATGGATGTGGAGTTGTGAGACTCGCTTCTGGCGAGCCGTCAGTTCCTTCTCGGCTTGGCGGGTGTCACCCTTCTCGGCCAGAGTCCGCTCGTATTCGGGTCCGAACCGCTCGCGCAGCTGCTCGCTCCGCTGGCGCTTCTGGCTCTGCTGCCGCGTTGAGGCCAACCAGGCGGCCACGATCAGGATCACGACGACCGCGACCGCAGCGACTACCAATGCTTCAGTGGACATGTCGATCTCCTCGCTGGCTTGAACCCGAAATCTGCTTGATCGGGTGGGACGTCTTGAGCGGCGCCGGTGTGGAATGCCGACATCGGGGCAACATTCAAGCTAGGCCGGATCGGGCGCCCGTCGCGAGGATGAAAACCCGGCCCGTCTTGCAGATCCACATTGGTGATGGGGGTAGTTACCATTGGCTGACCGCTGGCTGATTGACCGCTCGGGAAACGGTGGTAGGTTCGACCAAGTAGACGGACCCGTGCGGCGGATTTCGGGCACTTTTCCCTGGAATCGGGCACGGGCCAGCTTCGGTCGTCGCCCGGGCACATTCCGCGGGCGATCAGATCGGTTCGTATGTGCCTGCCGGATCCGCCGGCCGGAGGTACCTGGTGAGCGAACGCGCCGAACCGGTCACGGACGGCGACAGTGAGGGGCAATTCCGCACGCTCGCCGCGGATACTCCAGGGGCCGTCTTTCGCCGCGCAGCCGAGTCGCCGTGGCGGTTCGAGCACATAAGCGATGTGATCGAGAAGATCACCGGCCGTCGGTCTGGGCCAATCAATACGCCCGGAACCCTCGCAGACCTGCCGCTCGCCCTGCCCGAGGACCAGCCCGCGGTCGGGGCTGCGATTGCCCGCGCGGTTTCCACCGGACTGCCATATGAAATCGAGTACCGCGTCCGTCATGCCGATGGGACCATTCACTGGGTCCGCGATCTCGGCTTCCCCGTGCCCGACGGGAGTGGCGGGTGGGCTTCGATCGATGGCGTGATCTTTGACATCACCGAGCGCAAGCAAGCCGAACAGGCACTTACGAACGCGCATCGACGGCTGGCCAATATCATCGACGGCGCCCATGTCGGCACCTGGGAGTGGAATATCCAGACCGGGGAGACGGTCTACAACGAGGTGTGGGCCGAGATCATTGGCTACACGCTCGCCGAATTGAGCCCAACGAGCATCCGAACGTGGCAAACGCACGTCCACCCCGAGGATGTGAAGCAATCCGACGAGCTTCTGGAGCGTCATTTCAGAGGCGACCTTCCTTTCTACGACTGCGAAGTGCGCCTGCAGCATAAGGACGGCCATTGGGTCTGGGTTCACGACCGCGGTCGTGTGATCACGCGAACCGATGACGGCAAGCCGCTAACCATGTTTGGGACTCAGACCGACATCACGGAGCGGAAACGGGTGGAGGGCGT
>JADGQJ010000123.1 GCA_017881885.1 Chloroflexota bacterium | reverse complement strand
CATGATCGGGCAACGCTCTTTGCCGATGTTCTTGAAGTACCAGCGCCAGGCCTCGGGGTTGATCGGCTCGCCGACGGAGCCGAGCAGTCGCAACGACGACAGATCGCGCCGATTCGGCCATGCCTCGCCGAATCGCATCAAGCCGCGAATTGCCGTCGGCGCCGTGTACAGCACGTTGATGCCGTACCTCTCGACCATTGCCCACCAGCGGTCGGGGTAGGGATATGTCGGCGCCCCTTCATACATGAAGCCCGTCGCGCCGAGGATCAGCGGCCCGTAGACGATGTACGAATGGCCGGTCACCCAACCCGGATCGGCCGCGCACCACCAGCGATCGTCATCCTTCAGGTCGAACACGTACTTCAGAGTCGTGGCAACGCCTACCTGGTAGCCGCCGTGTGTGTGGACGATCGCCTTCGGCTTGCCCGTGGTCCCCGACGTATACAGCATGAACAGCGGGTCCTCGGCATCGAGAACCTCTGTGGCGCAGCGCCAATCCGCGATCGGCAGCGCCATGAGGTCGTGCCACCACATGTCACGCCCCTCCTCCATCGGCACCTCGTGGCCGGTCCTTCGGAAGACGACGACGTGCTCGACTATTGGCGCGCGCTTGATCGCCTCGTCGGCGATGCGCTTCAGCTCAACGACTTTTCCGTTCAGATAGGCGCCGTCGCAAGTGACGACGACGCGAGATTGCGAATCCTCGATCCGGCCGTGCAGCGCTTCGGTGGAGAAGCCGCCGTATACGACCGAGTGGACGGCGCCGATCTTCGCGCACGCAAGCATTGCGATCGGAAGCTCGGGCACGCGGCCCATGTATATGGTGATGCGATCGCCCTTCTTGACGCCCAGGGCTTTGAGCACGCTGGCGAACTTGCTGACTTCGCGGTTGAGGGCGTGATAGGAGAACGAGCGCTGCTCGCCGTTCTCCCCTTCCCAAATCAGGGCCAACTTGTTTCGCCTGTGGGTCTTGAGATGCCGGTCGAGGGCGTTGTGGACGATGTTGGTCTTCGCGCCGACGAACCACTTGAAGAACGGCTTATTCGTATCGTCCAGAACCCTCGTCCAGGGCTCGTACCAGTCGATCAGCTCTTTGGCTCGGTCTTCCCAAAACCCGACGAAGTCCGCGTCGGCCGACCGTGCGAGAGCGTCCCAGTCCTTGATGTATGCCTGCTCGAGCACGGCGGCTGAAGGCTTGTACCACTCGTCTTCGTGACTCCCAGCGCCGGATGCCGGCGCGGCTCCCGAGTCTGGCGTGACGTCGGATGCCTGCATCGCACATACCTTCCCGCTACCGGCGCGCGCCGCCGCAGGCCGACCCCACGAGGCAGGTCGATTGGCGCCTATCGGCAGGGTATGCGGACGGTCGGTCGGGTCTCACCCGGGGCGGCGAGCGTCCCGCCCCGCACTACGCCGCGGTGCCGACGGGACGTCTGGATTTGCCGCGCCACGACGGACCGGGCTCAGTACGGCAAGTCGATCGCCGTGGCCGAGGCCGCGTTGCCCAGATACCGGAGGCCCCAGGCCTCTTCCAGCGTACGAAGCAGCGAATAGTGGTTGTAGGCACCGGCGGCCGTGGAGCCGGGCGTCATGTGTGCGGTTACTGCGATCGTGGCGACGTGGCCGCCACCGCCTACGTTCGAGGTGCCCTCGTCGAACGTGATGAAGACGACCGAGTTCGCAAATGCGGCGCTGGCCGTGATTTGAGGCAGGAACGAGCGCAGGAAATTGTCGCCGTCGGCGACGGTTCCGTCATGCATGTCGTTGACCAGATTCGGCACTATGAACTCGAAGTTGGCCGCGCCCGGGTCGAAGCCCGCGAGGTTGGAGATATTCGAACAGCGCGAGCCGCCGCCGCTGATGCTCGTGTAGCTGATCGCGGGGTCGTGCTTGCGGACGTACGGACCGGACTTGCCGATGCCGTCGACCACCGCTGCCGACGACGCGCCGGCGAAGCAGCCGCCCGGATAGCCCTGCATGTAAGCGCGCCAGGTTCTACCCGACGTCTCGATCTGATCGAAGAGGTTTGGGGCGCTGAGGTTGTAGACGCCGTCGTCTGCGATGCCCTGGGTGGAGCCCGAGGTGAGGGCGATGTAGTTGGGCTCGGAGGGATGGCTCACCGCGGTGAAGTCGGTCGCGAGACCGTACCGTGCGATGAGCGAGTTGATGTACGGGGCCTGGCTCGAGCCGACGATGCTCGAGTACTCGCGGTTCTCGAAGACAATCCAGTAGACGTGGCTGAAGTTTGGGAGCGTGAGGCCGGGCGGCGACGCGGTGGGCTGTGCGGTTGCGATCGGTGTCGGCGCGGGAGTGTCGGTTGCGGGCGGCGTTGGCGCGGGCGAGTCTGTGGGCGCGGGCGAGTCCGTCGGCTGGTCGGTGGGGGCGTCCGTGGGCACCGGCGTGTCCGTAGGCGCGGGCGTATCGGTCGCAGACGGCGTGTCCGTCGGAGAGTCCGTGGGCGGGGGCGTATCGGTCGGCGCGGGCGAATCCGTCGGGGCGTCCGTGGGCATCGGCGTGTCCGTCGGCGCGGGCGTATCGGTCGGCGAAGGTGTGGGCGCAGGCGTGTCCGTCGCAATTGGACCCGTGTTGACTTCGATCAGCGAGGTCGCGATCAGGAGATCCGAGTTATCCCTGGCCGAGATTCGATCGGTGCCGATGTCGATCGCCGTCGGGATGGCAAACGGGACGCTGAACGACCCGTCCAACGACGCCACGAAAGTCGTCACCTTCAGGCCGTTGATTGTCAGATAGCCGGGGCTGCCTGCCGCGAACTGGCTGCCGGAAACGGTTATGGTCGAGCCCGGCTGGGCTTGCGTTGGCACCGACAGGGACTCCTGCGAAACACCCGTCTGCGCGATCTGGAGCATCGTCGTGGCCAGGAGGTCGCCGGCGACGTCCTTCGCGGAGATCCGGCCGGTGCTGCCGATGGCGGCCGACGTCGGGATGATGAGGGGGACGCTGAACCAGCCCGAAGAGGACGCGGCGAATCTCGCGACGGCTGCGCCGTCGTACGTGAGCTTGCCGGTCTGGCCGGCTCCGAACCCGGCACCCCTGACCACGATCCTGGACCCGGGAGAGGCATGCTGTGGGGCGGTCACTCTCGCCGTCGTCGCCGTCACGGTCACGGCCACCGACAGAGCCAGGATGGCTCCGACCGCCAACGGAGCAAGGCGCAGGAGGACAGGCAAGCGTCTGCTCGACTCTCGACGGGGCGGCGGGGCGGCGGCGCTCGTGGACATCGTGCCTCCTCCTCCGCGTCGCGGGAGGCGGCCGAGCCGTCGCCGAGCGGAGGATCACCGGACTCGACGTCCGGCGAAATTGCGCACCAGCGCAATTGGATGCCCGATGCCATCACAGCTTGCCTTGATTGAGGCGACCGGTAAAGGCGAGTCCCACCAAGGGAGTCAAATGCCGGGCTCCGGGCAGCTGTGGACTCCGGGCATCTACGGAATCGGGCCGGGTAGGCTCCCGCGGCGCGGGCGCCGGGCGACTCTCTGGCGGGCTCCACCGGGCCGGGCCCCCGACGGACTCCGGTGCTGGTTCTCCTGGCGGGCGGCGTTGGGTTGATGCTGGGGCGGCGGAGGACGTCGGGAGCGAAGGGATAGCGCCACCGCCCTGGGCCGCCCGGCCATTCGGCTCGGGAACCGCCCTTTTCGGGCGAAGCAGTAACGCGTCCCATGGACACATATCTCTCAACTCCGGCCGACCCGATACCATGACTCCTTGGATGAGGGTATCAAGGCCGAGAGGCACCTGGAGTTGCAGTGGCTGGTGGACCGAGCCCCGGACGACCGCGACCGTGTTGCCGCGACGGATCGGCCTTGCAGACGGACCCGATCGCGCCGACTCTCCGTGCCCGGAATCCGGGCCACGGACCCAGGTACTGCGACACAGCCAGGCTGCTGATCCTCCCAGGCCAGCTCGGCTCGGACGGAAGCCAAACCGCTGAGGGCGAAGGGTGACGTCGAACCGGGCTCTGCCGGATCCGCCTCGGCGCGGTGGGCGGAGGATTCGGCCCGACGCCGAGGCAGAAGAGCCGATCCTCGCAGAGTTGTTCAGCGTGGAGCGGCTAGAGCAGCACGCCCAGAGCCTTGCCGCCGCCCAGACTGTGACGAACTCGCCACGCAGAGGACACGCCGTCGGGCCTCGCATCGCCGAGAACGGAAAAGTCCTGCTCGAGGCATACGGCGTCCTGGCGCGAGCGGTCAAAGACGAGCAATCGATCACGCCCGCGGCCGAATGGCTCCTCGACAACTTCCACATTGTCGATGAGCAGCTCCGCGAGATCCGCGACGACCTGCCGCCGGACTATTACAGGGAACTTCCCAAGCTTGCCGAGGGCCATCTCGAGGGTTACCCGCGCGTTCTGGGCATCACCTGGGCATACATCGCGCACACCGACAGCCGCTTCGAGCCGGAAAGCCTGCGACGCATGGTGCGCGCCTATCAGGGCGTCCAGCCGCTGACGATCGGCGAGCTCTGGGCGATCGCGATCAGCCTCCGCATCCTCCTGGTCGACAACCTCCGCCGAATCGCCGAGGTGATCGTGCGCGGCCGGGCAGATCGGCAGAAGGCGGACGAGCTCGCCGACAGCCTGCTCGGTCTCGGCAAGGACAGCCCACAGGCCGCAGCGGCCGCCCTGCGTCGGCTGTCGCCTCGATCACTCCCCGCGGCGGCTCGCGTCCAGCTGTTCCAGCGCCTTCGAGATCAAGACCCGGCGGTGACGCCGGTACTCGGCTGGGTGGAGGAACTCCTCGCGGCTCAGGGAACAACGGCCGAGGAGACCGTCCGCCTCGAGCACCAGCGCCAGGCGACGATGAACGTGACCGTCCGAAACGTGATCACGAGCATGCGCCTGATCTCGTGGTTCGACTGGGCCCAGTTCGTCGAAAGCGTAAGCCTGGTCGACGGCGTCCTGCGCGAACACAGTTCGTTCGGGGCGATGGACTTCGCGACCCGAGATCGCTATCGGCACGCCGTTGAGGATCTGTCGCGGGGTTCGGGCTTGACCGAGGTCGAGGTCGCCAGGAGGGCCGTGGCGATGTCGGACGCCGCGCAGGCGACCGGTGCCGGGCCGGTCGATGCGCGACTGCGAGATCCAGGCTATTACCTCATCTCATCGGGTCGCGCCGCGTTCGAGCGGGTCCTCCATGTTCAGGCACCGCTGGCAAGCCGGCTTCGACGCATCTACTTCCATGCCGCCGGGCGCGGCTACCTCGGGACACTGGCGCTCGTCACCGCTCCCATCCTCGCGGTCCCGCTTCTCCTGACGGGGAATGGGCCCGCAGCCGGCGCAATCGTCCTCCTGGCCGTCCTCGCGCTCCTCCCGGCCTCCGACCTCGCGATCGCCATCGTCAACTGGGAAGTCACTCACGTGCTGGGGCCGAGAGCGCTGCCCCGACTCGACCTCGACGACGGCGTACCGTCTCAGCTGCGAACGCTGGTCGTAGTGCCGATGCTGCTCACGAGCGAAGCCGACGTCGAGGCTCGGGTCGCCGGTCTGGAGATCCACTACCTGGCGAACCGCGAGGGTGACGTCCGGTTCGCGCTGCTGTCGGACTGGCTCGACGCCCCGAGCGAGACCGTACCCGGTGACGACGAGCTTCTCTCGACCGCGGCGGCTGCCATCGACCGGCTCAACGAGCGCCACGGCGAGGCCCCCGGCGGAGGTGCCCGCTTCCTGATCTTCCACCGGAAGCGGCGCTGGAACGACGCGGAAGGCTGCTGGATGGGCTGGGAGCGCAAGCGTGGCAAGCTCGAGGAGCTGAATGCCCTCCTGCGCGGATCGGTCACGACCGGGATCCTGACGACCGGGCGAAGCGCTTCGACTCCGCCGACGGGCGTGCGCTACGTCGTCACCCTCGATGCCGACACGCGGCTGCCCCTGGGCTCCGTGGGCCGCCTGGTGGGGACGATCGCCCATCCGCTCAACCAGGCGACCTTCGACTCGCGCGCCGGCCGGGTGACTCAGGGCTACGGCGTACTCCAGCCGCGAATCACCTCGACGCTTCCGGCCGAGCAGGGCGGCTCGATCTTCCAGCGGATCTTCTCCGGATCGGCCGGAATCGACCCGTATGCGTCCGCGGTCTCCGACGTCTACCAGGACCTGCTCCAGGAAGGAAGCTTCACCGGCAAGGGCATCTACGACGTCGACGCCTTCGGCGCGGCGATGGCGGACCGGGTGCCCGAGAACGCGCTCCTTAGCCACGACCTATTCGAGGGCGTCTTCGCCCGAGCCGGGCTCGTAACCGATATAGAGCTCTTCGACGAATTCCCGTCGAATTACCTGGTCTCGACAGTCCGCCAGCATCGCTGGGCGCGCGGCGACTGGCAGCTCCTGCCCTGGATCCTCGGACGGGCCGGCGACGCGAAGGGCCGGCGGAGGCCGGATTCCATGCCCCGCATCGCCCGCTGGAAGATGATCGACAACCTCCGCCGGACCATGTCCGCGCCACTGACGCTTGCCACCCTGGTCGCGGCCTGGACGCTGCCCGCGGTGTCGGCCGCAGTTTGGACGGTGTTCGTCCTGACGGCCGCGATCGTTCCGGAAGCACTGCCCGTCCTGGCTGGCCTGCGGCCGCAGCGGCAGGGAATCTCCAAGCGCAGCCATCTGCGCGCCGTCGGCGGGGACGTCGGCCTGGCAGTGGCGCATGTGTTCCTCGGCTTCGCATTCCTCGCGCATCAGGCGTGGCTGATGGTCGACGCGATTCTGCGGACACTGGTCCGGGTCTACGCCACCAGGAGGAAGCTCCTCGAGTGGACGACCGCGGCGCAGGCCAAGGCCGAGCCCGACGTCGACCTCCTGGGGTTCTACGAGCAGATGGCAGGCGGCGTAGCCATCGCGGCCATCGCCGCAGGCCTCGTTCTGGCCGTCAAGCCGAGCGCGGGCTGGATCGCCGCACCGTTCATCGTCCTGTGGCTGCTTTCGCCCGTCGTCGCCCGACTCGTCAGCATGCCGCCGCGCGAGTCGGAGGCAGAGCAACTTTCCCCGGCCGATGTCCGTTCGCTCCGCCTGACCGCTCGCCAGACCTGGCGGTTCTTCGAGGCTTTCGTCGGCCCGGACGACCAAGGGCTGCCGCCCGACAACTTCCAGGACGATCCGACGCCGGTCGTCGCCCATCGCACTTCGCCGACGAACATCGGGATGTACCTGCTTGCGACCGTGACGGCTCGCGACTTCGGTTGGATCGGTACGCTCGAGATGGTGGAGCGCCTGGAGGCGACCCTTGCAACCATCGCCAAGCTGGAGCGGTATCGCGGGCACCTCTACAACTGGTATGACACGCGCGACCTGCACCGGCTCGATCCGGCGTATGTGTCGTCGGTCGACAGCGGCAATCTCGCCGGCCACCTGCTCGCGCTCTCGAATGCCTGCCGCCAGATGATCGACCAGCCGCTCCCGGTGGCGGCCGCGCTGGC
>JADGQJ010000122.1 GCA_017881885.1 Chloroflexota bacterium | reverse complement strand
GCCATGTTGGTCATGAGGATGACCGCCATGAGCAGTACGCCGTTGATCCCGCGGTGGTACCCGAAGACGTCGTATGAGGCCACCTGGACCGTCGCCCAGATGACGATCCCGAGGATCAAGCAGAAGTGCCCGAATTGGGTGGTCGCGATCTGGTGGCGCCACGTCAGATCGAGGTAGGCCTGGGCCACGGAACTGGCCGTCGCCTGGAACCACCCTGGAAGGCCCGACTCCGCGCCCGGGAGCAACGAGCCCACGAATTCGATCACGACAAAGGCCCCAACGGCAGCACCCGTCACCTGGGCGATCCAAGGGGAGATGTCCAGGCGGGAGCTTATGTAGCCCCACATCGCGGCGGCTACTGCGATCCAGATGACGAAAGAGGTCAGGTCGTCGCGGCCGAGGATCCAGCGAGAGTCGGCGATCGACCAGGCCATCGTTCCGGCCAATACCAGAACCAGGGCAAGCGATACCCAGCCTTCGTCGGGCCGCAGCCGCTCCATGAACCTGTCGAACAGGCCGGGTTCGTCGAAACCGCGGTCCTGGTCGCGCCCTGGCAGTTCTCCGGCGGGCCGCGTCCGCACCGAGCCGGCGGTCATGCCAGCACCGCCCCGAGATCGTCGCCGGCGGCGACTGCATATGACTTGAGGTCGTATTCCGCCAGAGCGAAACTCAGAGCCCTACGCTGCTGGGACTCGGCAGCGAGTTCGTCGTCCTGCCCGCCCCGTCCCGACCTGCCGGCGCGCTCGTAGCTGGACGCGTCGACGGTCACTACAGCCGCAGCCACGCCTCTGCCGCGAAGACCCGTCAATGCCCGGACCCACGACCGATCGACCGAGGGCGTCACGATGACGGCGGTCATTCCGCGCCTCAAGCGCGGCAGCCCCGACAACAGCACCTCGCCCAGAGGAGCGTGCCCATCTCCGTCGACCGCGGCCAGCAGCTGCATGATCTTGAGCCGCTGGCGAGGACCCCGATCCGCCGGAATCGAAACGAGCCGGTGTCCGCTGGTGGTCACGCCCACGGCGCGATTCTCGACGATGGCGTCATGGACGATGGAGGCCGCCACCCGCAGCGACTCCTCGACCGTCGAGACGTCGCCGGTACCGCCCTGAACACCGATGTCGAGATCCACGAACAGCCATACGTCCGCCGTCTGCTCGAGGTCGAATTCCTTGACCTGGATCTCCCCCAGCCGCGCGGTGCTGCGCCAGTGGATCCGGTTGAAGCTGTCGCCCGGAGCGTAGGGCCGAACGGTGGTCGCCTGCGGCGTCGTCTGGAGCGTCCGTTCGGGGGCTGAATGGGCACCCTCGAGGTTTGCGTGCGGCAGCCGCCATCGCGGCAGAGGCACCACGCGCGGGAACACCGTCACGACCGTCGGGCGGCCCACCGTCGCTGCCGCTTCGAAGAACCCGAACGGGTCGCCCGTCCTCACGACCATCGGCTCGATCCGGTAAGTGCCGCGCCTCGTGAGCGGCACGATCGCGACCCAGGACCGTTGGGCCCACGAGCGCAGCCCGAGAGCGCGTCCGGGGAGCGGCACCGGTAGGTCCGTCGGGTTGTAGACCTCGAGCCACGGCTTCGGCAGGCGGCTTGCGTTGGAGATGCTGTAGGTCGTCCGGAGGTCATCGCCCACGTGACCCTGGCGATGGTCGACACGATACCCGGCCTCCAGGTCGGCCAGGCCGAAGCGTGTCAGCACGTAGCTGCCGCCCACAGCCAGAAGCCCGAGGTACACCGCGTAGAAGAGGAACCCCTGTCCGGTCGTGAACGCGGCCAGAATCAGGACCACAGCCACGAGCAGGAACTGGAGCCGCCGGATCACGATGCTTCGCCCTTCTCGAGCCTAACGGGCGGCGCTGCCGCTCGGGCCCCTCTGGCCGGAAACGCTTCCGTCCAACACGGCCGACTTCGCTCCGCGCCGGTCCGGACCGACTGCGCGGCTGGCATCCACGGCCACGCTGCCGAGCAACTCCGCCACGACCTGCCGAGGGTCTATGTCGTGCATCGAGGAGCTGGTCTTGATGATCAGGCGATGGGCCAGGCACGACTCGGCCAGGGTCTTGATGTCGTCGGGGATGACATAGTCGCGACCGGCAATCGCGGCGAGCGCCTGACCCGTCCGGTAGAGGGCCAGCGAGCCGCGCGGCGAAGCGCCCAGGTATACGTCCGGGTGCGTCCGGGTGGCGTTGACCAGGCGAACGATGTAGTCGGTTACGCTCGGATCGACGTATATCTCGCGGACGGCCTTCTGGAGCTCGCGCAGGTCGGCGACCGACAGGACCTCCTTGAGATCCTCGAGCGGGTGGGTGATCTTCTGCTGGTCCAGGATCGTCTGCTCGTCCGCCTGGCTGGGATAGCCGAGGCGAATCCGGAGCATGAAGCGGTCAAGCTGCGCCTCGGGCAGAGCGAAGGTGCCCTCATACTCGATCGGGTTCTGCGTCGCGATGACGAGGAACGGCTCCGGCATCGTATATGTGGTGCCGTCGATCGTGGCCTGATGTTCCTCCATGCATTCGAGGAGCGCGGACTGCGTCTTGGGTGTGGCACGGTTGATCTCGTCGGCGAGAACCACCTGGGCCATGATCGGACCCGGCCGGAACTCGAACTCCTGAGTCCGCTGGTTGTAGATCGACAGGCCCGTCACGTCTGACGGGAGCAGGTCCGGCGTGAATTGAATGCGCCGGAAGCTGCAGCCGAGACTTCGGGCGACGGCCTTGGCCAACATCGTCTTGCCCGTGCCCGGCACGTCTTCAATCAGCAGATGGCCGCGGCACAGCAGGGCGACCAGGGTGAGGCGGACTTCCTGTCGCTTGCCGACGATTACGCGTTCGACGTTCGCCGCGACTCTCTCGCCGGTTTCTTGAATGCTCGTCATCTGTCTCTCTTCTGGACTCAGAGGGTGGTTGACGATCCGCGAGCGAGTCGCGAGTCGAGGTTTCACGATGTCCTCCGTCCAGGATTTCCCCGGAGGCCGCCCCATACTACGCCGAGACGATCCCGCAGTCCCGGTGCCGTCGAACCGGTACGCCCTACGGTCGGGGCCGGCCGCGCTCGACAGCTGTGGCGGGTCGACCTATCCTGGCAGCCTTGCGAATGGCCTTGCAGGACGAGGGACCTTCGGGTTCCGCGACAGGTACGAGCAGGGCGGCTCACGAGACCGTCACGACGGCGTACTCTCGAACCACGAGCGACGTTCGCACGCTCGCGCCTATGAACAAAAGACATCGGAGCACTGATGCGCGAACTCACCGACTCGTATTGCGAGCGGTGTGGCACCCGCTACACCTTCAGTCCGCCCCCGGCCAAAGGGCCCTCGCTGAGCAGTGCCCGGCTCCTGGCGCATGGCCTCAAGAACTTCGTGATGACCGACGGAACATCGATGGACGAGGCCATGGCCGCGGCCCGCATCGATGCCAGCCAGGGCGAGTCCTCGCGCGTGACCGCGGAGTTCCATCGGACGTTCAACTTCTGCATGACCTGCCGCCAGTACGCCTGCGACAAGTGCTGGAACGAGAACCAGGGGGCTTGCCTCTCCTGCGCTCCCCTTTGGGACGCGGAGCCCGTGGCGCCGCGTGACCATCTGCTGATCCGCACGCCAGTTACCCGCCAGGATCTCGACGCGGGTGGCGGAACCCACGCGATCGCGGACGTCGAAATGCGCGAGACGGATCCGACAGATCCGGTCCCGTGGCCTGCGGCGGATCCGCTGTTCGGGCGGCCGGCGCCTCGCCCGCGCGTTGCCGGTAACCGCTCGGCCGAGAAGCAGCCTATCCACTCAGCGGAACCGGACGCGACCACACGGCAAACGCCACCGCCGGCGCAGATGCGTCCGGTGCCGCCGGCCGCCCAGATCCCGCCACCGGTGCAGTCCGCGCCACAGGCACAAGTCCCGCCACCGGTGCAGTCCGCGCCGGTGCGTCGGACCCTACCGCCCGCGCAGGTCTCGCCACCGGCACCAGTCCCGCCGCAGATCCAGCCGGCGCCGCGCCCGCTCGCCGAACCCCCCATAACGCATAAGCCTGTGGTCGGGCCGGCTCGGGTGACGCACCCGCAACCGCAACCGCGAGTCGATGAGCCGCGACCGCTCACCCGCTTCTCGGAGGACGAGAAGTCGGCCGCCCAGCAGCTGAAGGCCCAGTCTCAAGCCTGGAAGTCGGCCGACGACGGCTGGAGCCTCTGGCCCGTGGACGGCACGCCGGCCGGCGGCGAGATGACGCTCACGCCCGAAGAAATCCAACTCATCGAGGCGCAGTTGAGCCACGCTCCGACTCGCGAGGAACCCGAACCCTCCCCGATCCAGGCGGCAGCTCAGGTCCCGGAGCCGTTTACGCCAACCCACACCCTGGCCGAGGACGCGGCTCGCGCGATAACGCCCGAAGCGGCGCCACGATCGGAGCCGGAAAAGCCTGTGCCGGGCGCCTGGGAGCCCGAGACACCGGCGCTCCCGAACGCGACCCCGTCGAACCTCGACCTGCTGGGCTCGCTCCGGCAACCGATCGAGCTCCCTGAGACGCCGGCCGGCGGCGAGCCGCGCCACACGCCGGTGATCGGCCGCCTTCTCGGCCGCCGCGCTGCAGCGGACGATGCTGCGCGACCCTCCGCCCCGAAGGAACCCAAGGCGCCCAGCCCGGTCAAGGACCATAAGTCAAGAGACGCCAAGCCGGCGGCGCCGTGGCCCGTGCCGACGCCGTGGGTCGAGCGTCCGATCGAACGCCACGACTGGTGGGGCGACGAGGACTCGGCGCCGGTCGCCGCGCAGCCCCCGGTCGACGCGGCAACGCTCGAAACGCCGGAACCGTTCGCGGCCTCCGTGTTCGAGAGTCCGATCCCGGCGGCATCAGCGCCTGTCGTCTTTACGCCGCCGGAACTCGAGCCCGAACCCGAGCCCGAGCCCGAGAGCCATTTCGAAGCCGAGCCACTGAGGCCCACAGAGGCTGAGCCGGAGCCCGTGCCCGCGGAGCCCTCCCTGCAACCTCTCTTCACGTTGCCTGCGGCCACAACCGACCGCTGGGCCGCGGCGCAACCGGACCTTCCGTCTCACGACGACGAGGCGGCGCTCCCGCCGCTGCCTGCGAAGCGACGCCCGCTCGAGCCCACGCCAATCGCGGCCCCTAACCCGGACGAGTCTTCGCAATGGCAGACGGTCGGCGCCAGTTGGCTGAGCGCCGCCCGGTCGCAGGCGCCTTGGTCGATCCCCGTCGACTCACAGATGCCGGCATCGGTCGTAGCCGCTTCGCAGTCGGACATGGCCGAATCGCCTCTGGTGGCCGCGCTCTGGGCCGAGTCGGCGCAGCAAGTGTTCGATCGCGGCAGCGTCCGCGTTTGCCACCATTGCGCCCTGCCGGTCTCGACCCAAGCCCGCTATTGCCGCCGCTGCGGAACTCAACAGGGCTGATACCCAGTCCGGGCCGATCGCCGTCCGGGTCTAGTCGTCCAGGTCCTCGAACAAACCGGGCTGCAGGTCCTCGCCGTGGACCGTGCCGTGCGGCCGCAAGAGCGACCGTACCTGGGCTTTGCGGACGAAGCGCCGGTTGCCGAGTTTGATGCTCTGGAGCTGCCCCGTCCGAGCCCATCGGCCGATCGTGTCGGAGGTGAAGCGGACGTTCGACGCCGCGAGCAAGTCGGCCGCCTCCGAGAGAGAGATCCAATCGGATGGTGACTTCGACATCGTCAGTCCGCGTCCTTCGGTGCCGTCTGGCTCGCCTTCTCGCCTGACTTCTCGCCGGACGCCCCGTCGGCTTTCGTGCCGGAGGATTCGCCAACGGATTCGCCGGACCCGCTAGAACCGGACCCGGACGGCTCATTCGAACCTGAACCCGAGTTGGACGCGCCGCTCGAGCCCGACTCCCTGGACCCTGACGTCGCGGCTTTGCCCGAGCCTCTTTCCTTTCGGGCCCAGCCGCCTCCTTTGAAATGGACCGCCATGGGCACTATGGCCTTGCGCATACGCGCGCCGCATTTGGGGCAACCGGAAGGTCCGTCCGCGTGAACGGAGTGCATGACCTCAATCTCGTGGCCACAGGCGGTGCAAACGTAGTCGTAGGTCGGCATCGGTCTCCGGGCGCCTAGCCGCGCGCCATGCGCATGCCGCACTTGGGGCAGTAAAAGGCCCGCTCGTGCCCGGAATTGAAGCCGCAGTGGCCGCAGACCACGCCGGTCGCCTTGGTGCCGGCGACGGGTCGCTCCACTGCTACGACGCCTAGAGCATGCTGATCGGCCTGGATGTTGCCGAAGAGACCAGCCAGGATCCGGGCCGCGTTGCGGTCCGTGTCGCCGCGGGCGCCCTTCCCGCCCCACCCGACGACGGCGCGAACGATCATGTCGCCGGTTATCTCGTCCCAGTGCGAGGCGACGCCGCCGACGATGGCGTTGTAGTCCGGGTAGCCCGAAGTGTCGAGCTCCCCATCGAGCAGACAGCCCACGAAGGTATCGAAGGCGAGGTCGATCGCGTCGACGGACTCGAGCACTACGAGCGCGTGGCGCGTCATCGGCAGCCGCTTGCGGTGATACGTCAGCCACTCCGCCGCGGCCGGCATGCGTGCGATGAACGGAGCGGCCTGGGTGAATTCCAGGGGGTACGGTTCAACGAGCTCCGGCTCGCCCTGCGAGTATCCGTCGAGCATTCGCGCCAATCTGGCCACGGCGCTGGGACTGGTCTTGATGCGCACGCTCTCACTGCTCTTCGCCGAGTACGAGAGCTTGAGGATGAAGTCCTGGGCGGGGACGTCTTCGAGAATCGGCGGGGTCGTCGGTTGATCTGGACCCTTACGACCCTTCCCGAACAGCGGCACAGTCGCTCCTTGAAGGTGCTTGCGGACCTACCCGTATCCTAACAGCGCGCCGCCGCGGTCTGTCCCGCAGAGCCGCGGATCATCGGAGCGGTCCGGAGGCGGCCTCGACCCCGGCTCAGGGACGGACTCGTTCGGCCAGCCTCGCAACCAGGTCCTCCAGCTCCGCGGCTCGCGCCTTAGCGCCCTCCACCACGGCCGGCGGAGCCTTGGAGATGAACGCCTCGTTGGTAAGCCGACCTCGAGCGGCGGCGAGCATTCCCTGAGCATCGGCCAGTTCGCGTTCCAGCCGGGCACGGTCACGCTCATCCTGGGCATCGTCCCTGGCCGCCGGCCGGACGATCGCCTCGATCTCGCCGGCTATAACCGACAGGCCGCCGGCCACTCCCCGTCGAACCGATTCGCGGCTCAACTCGCGGGCGAGGGGCTTCGCGCGGGCCAGCCGCTCGATCGCCGTCCGAAGCGCCTCGAATGTTGGACCGAGCGCTTCGGGCACGTAGACGTCGACCGGCAGCCACGCCGCGGGTTCGATGCGAGCCTCGGCGCGGGCGTTGCGCACCGCCCGAACCAGATCGATGAGCGCGGCCACTGTGGTTTCGGCGGCCGCGTCGGCGGCATCGGCGGCCGCGGTCGGCCAGTCGGCCAC
>JADGQJ010000121.1 GCA_017881885.1 Chloroflexota bacterium | reverse complement strand
AACGCGATCATGACCTTCTCGAGCCGGCCCTCCGGCATCTGGCCGTGGCCGACCGCAATCCGCACTCCCGGCAGGAGCTGGCGGAGCTGCTCGGCCTGGGCCTCGATCGTCTCGACGCGGTTGTGGACGAAGAAGACCTGCCCGCCTCGATCGAGCTCACGCAGAATCGCGTCGCGAACCAGCCCGGCCGAAGCCTCGGCGACGCGCGTCTGGATCGGCAGCCGATCCTCCGGCGGAGTCTCGATAAGGCTCAGGTCGCGGACGCCGGCCAGGGCAAGGTTGAGCGTGCGCGGGATCGGGGTGGCGGAGAGGGTCAGTACGTCGACTTCGCGGCGCAGCTTCTTGAGTCGCTCCTTGGCCGCGACCCCGAACCGTTGCTCCTCGTCGACGATGACCATTCCCAGATCGTGGAAGCGGACGTCCTTGCTGAGCAGGCGGTGGGTTCCGATCACGAGGTCGACGGAACCGGACGCCAGCCCCTCGACCGTCGCCTGCTGCTCCTTGTCGGGAACGAAGCGGCTGAGCAGGCGGACCGTGATCGGAAACGCGGCAAAACGCTGGCCGAAGGTTGCGTAGTGTTGGGCCGCGAGAACGGTGGTCGGTACGAGGACCGCAACCTGCTTGCCGCCCTGGAGCGCCTTGAAGGCGCCACGCAGCGCGACTTCCGTCTTGCCGTAGCCGACGTCGCCCACCACCAGGCGGTCCATGGGCCGGCCGGCTTCCATGTCGAGTTTGACCTCGGCGGTGGCGCGGAGCTGGTCGAGGGTCTCCTCGTACGGGAACGAAGCCTCGAGCTCCGCTTGCCACGGAGTGTCGGGCGGGTACGCGAAGCCCGGCGCGGCGGCTCTGGCAGCGTAGATCTCGAGCAGCTCTTTGGCGAGGTCGGTGACGGCGCGCTTGACCCGCTGCTTGGTACGCAGCCATTCGCTGCCGCCGAGCTTGCTCAGTTCGGGGTTCTCGCCGCCGGAGTAGCGGCTGATGCGGTTGATCTGCTCGACGGGCAGGAAGATCTTGTCAGTGCCGTGGAAGCTCAGCTCCAGGTAGTCGCGCTCGTCGCCGGCGGCGCCGCGGCGAAGCATCCGCTCGTAGCGGGCGATGCCGTGGTCGACGTGGACGACCAGATCACCCGAGGTCAGCCGGTCCAGGATGTCGCGCGGCACGACGCGGCGCAGAGCCTTGGGACGACGCACTCGGACGGTGCCGAAGAGCTCGCGGTCGGTGACGAGGACGAGGCCGTCCGGGCCGCCTGCGAAACCGCCGTTGAGGCTTCGACCGACGAGCGTTCGAGTCCCGGGACCGGGCGCTTCCGCGATTCGCTCGACTGCCGCGGTCGGCATGTCCTGCTCGGTCAGCAGCTCGGCCAGTCGGGCGGCCTGGTCCGACGCCAGCACGACCCGATCTCCTTCGCTCGTCCAGGCCGCGATCGTTTCCGCCAACCGTGCGGTCCGGGCCGGCGGCAGTGAGGGCTCGCGCCAACCGAACAAATCGCCCATCGGCGTGCCGCCGCCTGCCGGTGGGGCGGCCTCGGATTCCCACGTCAACTCCAGAGTGCGACCGCGCAGCAGGCGGCTCTTCCAGTCGCGCGGGCCGAGATACGCCTCGGGCCATTGTTCTGGGAGGTCGTGCGCGGCGACCAGCTCGTCGCGGCGCTCCTTGGCCTGGCGCCACAGGAAGTCGGCCGCGTCGGCGATCTCGGCCGGCTCGTCGAGGACGAGAAGAGTGCCGGCGGGCACGTGATCGAGACCGGTCGAAGGGCACAGGACGGCGGCCCAGACCTCGGCGGCGTCGCCTGTGTCCAGAGCGCGGGCGGATGCGCCGATGTCGTGTATGTGCCCCGAATGCGCGCCCAGTTCCCCGGTTCCGGTGCGAACGCCTTCCTCGAACCTGGACAGATCCGCGACGAGGCGCTCCGAGAGTCGCGCGCCGAGACGGCCGGGCAACCCGGCGAGCCGCTCTCGGATCGCGGCGACTCCGCCGGTGGGCACCAGGAACTCACTGGCGGGAAGCAGGGCCACTTCGTCGACGGAGCGAATGCTGCGCTGGTCGGCCGGATCGAAGGCCCGCATCGCGTCGATCTCGTCGCCGAAGAGTTCGATCCGGATCGGCAGCGGGGCGGCCGACGGGAAGACGTCGACCAGACCGCCGCGGCGGGCGAACTCGCCCCGGCCGGCGACCTCGAGCACCGGGTCGTAGCCGAGGGCGAGCAGCTCATGAAGCAACTCTTCCTGGTGGATCCGGGCTCCCACTCGGAGATGGCGCGGTTCGGCCGGCACTTCGTCGGGATCAAGAGTGTGCTGGAGGAGCGCCTGAACGCTGGCCACGAGGACACGGGCCCGACCCGAGCGCCAGCGGGCCAGTGCGGCGACGCGGGCAGCGGTTTCATCGCGGACAAGCTCGCTGCGCTCGTAGGCGAGGGACGAGCGCGGCTCCAGGACCGCCACCGCGTCGGGGTCGCCAAGCCAGGACTGCAGCTCCTCGGCCACGCGATCGCCGATCTCAGCGTCGCGCGCAACCCAGCAGAGCCGCTCGCCCGTTCCGCCCAGGGCGCCCGTTCCGCCCGGGCCGCCCGGGCCGCCCGCGAGCGGGACGCCGTCGAGAGCGAGCGCCGCTGCAAGGAACGATTTGGCGCCGTGTGGCACCGCCGCGAGTGCCGCGTGCCGGCCGCTCACGGGGAGTGGCGCGCTCTCCGCCCCGAGCCTCTCCCGCAGCGCGGCGAAGGCCCCGCTGGCGTGCAGGAGTGGCGGCAGCACGTGCAGGTCCGGCAGTCGGCGCGAGTTCGTGGCAGAGCCCGATCCCGGAACCGCGGACGCGGCTTCGCGATTCGCCCCCGCCCTGGCGGCCTGGGCAGCCTGATACGCGACGCGCACCTCGGCGTCGACCCGGCGTTCCCTGCCGCGTTTCCCGCGCCGGATGGGCTCGGCCGGCTCCTCCGCGACGGCGAACTCGTCGGATTCGTCGTCGTCCGGACGGGCGCGGTCGGGCAGGCCCAGCCCGTCTTCGCCGAGCGGGTCGGCCGCTCCGCTCAGGGCGGCCTCGATCTGGCGGCGCAGAGGACGGCCTCCGCGGACGCTCACTCGCCGCCCTCGGCCGCCTTAGGCTTGCGCCAGCCCGTCCGCGTGCGCCTGATGCCGTCGGGTCCGGGCGGCCCGTCGACCTCGCCCGGGGGCGCCGCTCGCTGATCGTCGTCCGGCCGCAGTTCGAAGGCATTGAAGTGATTGGCGGCCTTGTTCGTTCCTTCGCGCGCCCACGCCTCCACTGCGTCGGCGGCGGCATCGAGCAGATCGGTCAGTCGAGCGCGCTCACCGCGGGAGAACTGGCTCAGAACGTGGTCGATCGCATCCGGACCGGGGTCGCCGATCCCGACCCGCAGCCGGCTGAACTTCTCCGAACCCATCTCCTCGACGATCGATCGCAGGCCGTTGTGCCCACCGGCGCTGCCGCCTTCACGAAAGCGCAGCTTGCCGAACGGCAGCGCGAAGTCGTCGGCCACGACCAGCATCTCGACCAACGGGGCGTGTTCGCGGGCCAGCACCTTGCGCACCGCAAGACCCGACTCGTTCATGAAGGTGAGCGGCTTGACGAGCAGCAGATCGAGTCCGCGGTATCGGCCCTGGACGATGGCCGAGGCATCGCGCGTCCGACCCTTGCCCGACCAGCCGGCTCGATCGGCCAGTCGGTCGAGGACCATCCAGCCGATGTTGTGGCGCGTCTTCTCGTACTGGGCGCCCGGGTTTCCGAGGCCGACGACTATCTTCACCGCTGCTCCGCAGGTGCGGCCGCAAAGCATCGCGACACGCAAAACAAGCCCTATCCCGTTCCGGAGGGCCTGCGCGGATGGTATCAGGGGCGGCGAGGCATCAGCTTCCCCGACCGAATGGTTCCGCATGTCCGGCCGGGCGATCGAGACGAGTGATCGATCCGTGCGATCGCGCTAGCGATCCGGACCCGGGGTCGCCTCGTTTGGAAGGGACTCGAGGATCTTCCGCTCGAGCGCCCGCATGCCCGCCTCTTCCACGGGTTCGGCATGGTCCCAACCGCAAACGTGCAGCGTCCCGTGAACCGCGAGCAGGAGCATCTCCTCGGCCGGCGTCCAGCGGATGTCGCCGGTTTGCCCGCCGCTGCCGTCTGCGGCCTGCGCCGATGCACTCTCAACCGAGACGATCAAGTCGCCCAGGTGCGCCCGCAATCCGGGTGGCAGCGCGAACGCCTGCTTGAGCGCAGCCGCTACCCAGGGATCGCGGCCGATCGATATGCCCCGTTCGTGCGAGGGATACGCCTCGGGCGGGAAGAAGGGGAAGGAGAGAACGTCGGTCGCGCCCGCGTGGCCCATGTGGATGACATTCAGTTCCGCCAGCTCGCCGTCATTCGAGAGCACCACGGCGATCGAAGCCGGACCGGGTGCGCCCGCGGCTTCCAGGGCGTGGCGAACCGCCAGGGCGAGCCGGTGCCGGGACACGAGTTGTGCGACGCCGCTTCGAACCGTGACGTCGATTCGGAAGGGCGGCAGATAGACCGAGGTGGTCGTGCCGCCGTCCGAATCGTCGACCTCCTGAACGGCGCCGTCCTCGGGCTCGCCCTCGTCAAGCACCTCGGGGCCGATGGCCCGGAACTCGCTCATGGCGCCACCCTTCGGGCCTTTTCGGCGACGACCCTTTCCCCCATAGCCCAGGTCCCTTCTTTGCTAGCCCTGGCCGCGTCCGCGACGCGACTCGATCTCGACGATCTTGTTCTGCGGATAAGCGATCCGCTGGTGATACATGCCGAGCAGTTGTCCCACGAAGGCCTCACGAATCATATCGAGGTCTCGGATGGTCAGGTCGCATTCGTTGAGCTGCCCATCGGCGAGACGATCGCCGATGATCTGAGTGACCATCGCCCTGATTGTGGTCTCATCGCGGCTGGAAAGCGAGCGAACCGACGCTTCCACGCCGTCGGCGAGCATGAGAACCGCCGCCTCCCTCGACTGGGGCTTGGGACCGGAGTGGCGGAAGAGCCGCGAATCGACGCTTTCGCCCGCCTCACGACCAGCTTTGGTTTCCAGGCCGCCGACGGGCGCCGCGGCCGCCTCCTTGGCTTTGGCGTAGAAGAAGGCGATCAACGAGGTCCCATGGTGCTGCGGGATGAAGGCGATCAGGGGCTTCGGCAGCCTGGCCTTGTAGGCAAGATTCACGCCGTCGCTGACGTGCTGCCGCAGGATCGCGGCGCTGTCCGCGGGTTCGAGCTGGTTGTGAACGTTGTCGTCGCTCTGCTGGTTTTCGATGAAGACGAGCGGATTGGCCAGCTTGCCGACGTCGTGGTAGTACGAAGCGACGCGGGCCAGCAGCGGGTCGGCGCCGATCGCCTCGGCCGCGTGCTCGGCCAGGTTGCCGACCATGAGGGAGTGGTGGTACGTCCCGGGCGTCTCCAAGAGGAGCCGCCGCAGGAGCGGCTGGGATGGATTGGCCAGTTCGAGCAGCTGCGAGCCGGTGAGGATGCCGAACACGTTGCCGAGGATGGCGAAGCTACCGAGCGTGACCACGGTCGCGATGATCGCCCCGCCCGCGGCGGCGATCGACAGCTGCAGCATGCCGGTCATGTCGTGTTGGCCGAGCAAGGCGAAGACGCCGATGACCGCCACTTCGGCCAGCGCCACGGCGAACACGGCCTGGACGAAGAATTGCTGCCGCTCGCCTTTGCGGATGGCGAGGATGCCGGACATCCCGCCGAGGAAAACGTACGTCGCCAACTCCAGCGACGAGCCATTCGCCACACCGGCGAGGACCGCGAGCAGCGCCAGCATGACGATGCCGAGGCCGGCGTCGAGCAGCACGGTCAGGAGCATCCCCGCGGCCGCCGTGGGTATGACATAAGGCAGCCAGGCTCGACCGGCCGGCAGCTTCTCAGTCAGGGCCATCAGCACGAAGATGAAGCCGATGAGAATGAGCGTCCTGCCGCGATGCCAGTAGTCCTGGCGGAAGCGCCACAGCCAGGCCAGCAGCAGCGCCGCGACCAGTGCGCCGAGCGCGACCCACGCGGCGGGCTTGGCCAAATCGGTGCGCGACGTATCCAGGCCGAAGTAGGTGATCTTGACCATGTCGGCGGCGCTGATCAGGTGCCCCTGGTCGACGATCACCTGGCCGGACTTGAGCGTGTCCACGACAGTCGTGACCTTGGCGATCGCCGCATCCCTGGCCTGCTGGGTCAGCGCCGCGCTGTAATTGGAGTTGGCCACGACCAGCGGCGTCACGATGGCAGCGATCAGTAGCTGCTCCGACTGGCTGAGGCCGACCGGCATCTGCTGAATGACCCTGTTCGGGGCGGTCGTGGCGTCCCGGATCTCCTGCTGCTGCTCGATCGCGAGGAGGAGCTCCTGCGCGGCCCCCTCCACGACCGTCCAACGCGAAGGATCGAGCGCGACGAGGGTCGCCCTTGTGTCCGAAGAAAGGCCCGGAAGCGCGGTCTGGAGCTCTGTCTTGCGGACCTCCGGCGTCTTGGCCGCAAGGAAAGCCTCGTCGACCGGAACCAGGTACAGCTGCAACGCCGCGAGCTGGTTGTGCGCGATGCCGGCCGCACGCTGCGGCGTGTAGTCGTACTGGGGAGTTACCGCTGCCGCCGCGGCATCCTTGGCAGCCTGGGTCTCGACCGGGTTCTCGATGACGGCGTCTCGCGGCGCTCGAACGGCCGCCTCCGCGATCGCGCCCGCCGCGAGCCCCGGGTTGGAGGGCGCGAAGTCCGGGGCGACGCCGGCTGCCAGACCCACCACCAGAAGCAGCGCCGCGATCAGCAGCCTGAGGGCGTCGCGTCGCCCGAACGATCTCGGCGGATCATGCGGCTCCCTCAGCACGGAGTCACCGTCACGATCCGCCGGCTGCTCGCGCGGCCAACAGCTGGGTGACGAGCTGACTGACGGCTTTGCCGTCGGCGCGGCCGCGGGTCTTCGGCGAGAGGATTCCCATCACCTTGCCCATGTCTCGCGGCGAGGCCGCGCCGGACTCGGCGATGGCGGCCTCGACGATGGCTCGCAACTCCGCTTCCGAGAAGGGTTGGGGCATGAACTCGTTGACGATCGCGATGGCGGCGACTTCCTTTGCCACGAGATCCTCGCGTCCGCCGGCCCGGAACGTGTCTTCGGACTCATGACGGACTTTGAGCTCGCGCGTCAGGACGCCGAGCATCTCATCGTCGGAAAGCCGATGCTTGCCTTCCTTCTCGGCTCGCTGGACGGCCGCCAGCACCATGCGCAGCGCATCGCGGCGCATGGCGTCGCTGGACCGCATTGCGGCCGTCAGCTCGGTATCGAGTCGATCTCGGAGGGACACCGGTGTGGCACCTCGGGGCGGGTAGCGCGTAAGCAGCTCGGTCGCGCGACCCTTCGACGGCGCGTCGGTCGGGCCTAGCTCTGCTGCTGGCGTGCGACCTTCTTGCGCTTCGCTTCCTTGCGCTTGCGCTTCACGCTCGGCTTCTCGTAGTGCTCGCGGCGACGGGCCTCAGCAAGGATGCCGCTCTGCTGGATCTTCTTGTTGAACCGGCGCAGGGCACTCTCGAAGCTTTCGTTCTCACCCACACGGACTTCTGCCAATCCGGAAATC
>JADGQJ010000035.1 GCA_017881885.1 Chloroflexota bacterium | reverse complement strand
CGGGAAACCGCCTCCCGGGCGTCTTGGGCACAATCGCCGCCGGATTGAAGCCGAAGTCCGGAAGCCGAACGCGTCCCGCCGGGCTAGGATCGGCTCATGAACGAACGAAAGAGACTCGGCCTGGCCGGAACGGCACCCACGGACGAACAATGGGCCGTGATCGCGGCACGACAGCCCCAGCCCGGCATTACCTGGTTGCTGGTTGTAACGAGCACGGGGATCGCCTGCCTGCCCGGCTGCCCGGCCCGCACACCCGGCCGCGACCGGGTCAGGATCGTGGCAAGTCTCGACGAGGCGCTCGCGGCGGGAGCGCGGCCGTGCCTGAGGTGCCATCCGGAACGTGCGGGCGCCCGGGAACGTGCGGCGGGCGCCCGGGTCGGCGGCGCCGCGGCCGCCACGGCCGGCGCCGCGGCCGCAGGTGATACCGTCGAGGAGACAGTCGCGCGGCTGGCCGCCGCCTTCGACTCCGGTGATGATCTGCCGGGAGACCGCGAGCTGGCCGCGGCCGTTGGGATCCCGGAGAGACGGCTTCGGGAGATCTTTCGCGAGCGGCTCGGCGTGACGCCCCGGGGTTGGGTCGCCGCCAGACGCGCGGAGCGGCTCCGCTCGCACCTCGCCGGAGGGCGGGACGTCCTGGGCGCGCTCTTCGATGCCGGGTACGGTTCGTCGAGCGCAGCCTACGAGGCCGCCGGCGCGGAGTTGGGCATGGCCCCGGGACGGTATCGAACCGGTGGGGCAGGGGAGCGGATCCGCTGGACCGCGACGCCGATACCCGACGGCATGGCGCTGGTCGCGGCAACCGATCGCGGCCTGTGCGCGGTCCGTCTCGGCGAAGAGCCGTCGGCGCTCGAGTCGGAGTTGTGCGCCGAGTTTCCACGCGCCACGGTCATCCGCGACGACGCGGGCATGGCCGACCTGGCGGCGCTCGTTTCGGATCTGGCGGTGGGCCGGCCGCGCCCGGACGTGAGCGGGCTGGCTCTGGACGTCCACGCAACGGCGTTCCGGCGACGGGTCTGGGAGGCGCTGCGACGCATTCCCGCCGGCGAAACCCGCTCCTACGGCCAGGTGGCGGCCTCGGTCGGCGCCCCGAAAGCTGCCCGTGCGGTTGGGGCGGCGTGCGCGGCGAACCCGATCGCGGTCGTGGTGCCGTGCCATCGAGTCATCGCCTCCGACGGCTCGCTGCACGGCTACGCCTACGGTCTGGCCCGCAAGCGCCAGCTTCTCGACGCCGAGCGCGTCGCGGCCCATCCGGCCGCCGGAACGAAGCCCGCAGGTAGAGTCGAGGTCGCGGCTACGCACTGAACGGGATTCCCGGGATCCGCGCGCCGGCGTCCCGGCCAACCCTGGGCGGCTCAGAGAGTGGCGCCGCACTTGGGGCAGTACAAGCTGCTCAGGGTGCAGTCGAGGCCGCAGTTGCCACCGCCCCGGCAGACGTCGCATTTCGGCGTCAAGTGCGTCGAGTCCGGCAGGCCGCCGCAACGGCAATGCCACGTTCCTCTGCCTATCTTGCGCAGCCGGTGCGAGTCTTCCTCGACCAGACGGAACGAACCCCGGAACTCGACGATGGTGCTCACAAGTGCAGACGATACCGGACTGACCGCATAAGCGGGAAATCGTTGCTGGGCAAAAGACCCGCCGCAACGACGGGCCGGTGATCCGCGGACCGTCTCCCGGCGGCGCCGGCCGCCGCCAAAACACCCGGAGGTGCTACCTTCTAGGCCGGTCGACAACTCGGTCGCGGGTGTGCGCCCGCATGTAGCAGGGGCGAACCCGCATGACTCCACGCTGGCGAGGCTGCCTTCTCGAGATCCTCGAGACGATTGTTCTGACGCTCCTCATCTTCTTCGTCGTCCAGAACTTCGTCGCGCAGCCGTACCAGATCCTCCAGGTTTCGATGGAGCACACCCTCGAGCCCGGACAGTACGTCCTCGTCGACAAGCTCTCCCCGCATTTCAGCGACTACAAACGGGGCGACGTCATCGTCTTCGAACCTCCGGCCGGAATCCAGGAGGACGGTCAGAACATCCCGTTCATCAAGCGGGTCGTGGCCGTGGGCGGTGACACGGTCGAGGTGAAGGACGGGACGGTCTGGGTGAACGGCGCGAAGCTCAGCGAGCCTTACGTCTTCGAGGGGCAGTCGACCGACCCGATCACCGGCCAGACAGTCTGGAAGGTGCCCAGCGGCTATCTGTTCGTGATGGGCGACCACCGCCAGGAATCGCAGGACTCGCGGGCTTTCGGGCCGATCGCCAAGTCGACCGTAATCGGCCGGGCGTGGCTGCGGTACTGGGGCGGGTCGTTCGGCTTCGTGCAGTCGGCCCGGTATGACAACGTCCCCGCTTCTGCGCCCTAGCGAGGCCTCAGCGTCCCGCGCTCGGCTACACCGCCTGAGCGAGCGTATCGCCCTCGGGTTTGAGCGCGACGAGTCGCTCGATTATCCCGAACATGCTGCGCTCGAGCTTGAGCACCTCCAGCCCCTCAGCCAGGACGTGGTCGAGCGGCTCACGCGTCAAGTGGTCGCCCAGGCGCCGAAGCTCGATCGGCTCCAGCAGGCGCTCGATCGCCCGGACGAATCGATTGGGGCTGCGGACGTGCTCGAGCAGGAGCAACCGGCCTCCGGGACAAAGGACGCGCACGGCTTCGGCAACCGCCCTCCGGTCGTCTGGGATGGTGCACAGCGCGTAGCAGAACACAACCGTGTCGAAGTGCTCGTCCGGGTATGGAAGCGCCGCAGCGTCGCCCTGGCGAAGCGTGACGTCAAGTCCGAGCTCCTGAGCGCGCTGCTCGGCGACACCCACGGCCACACCGCTCAACTCGACGCCCGTCAGATGGATGCCGGGCGGATAGAACGGCAGGGTTCGTCCTTTGCCGATGCCGATCTCGAGAGTCTCGCCCTCGGCCTGGGAGCACAGCCACCGGCACCCGGGGTCCCGGCTGTTCGAGCGCTCGGAAGCGGATCGGCGGTCGTAGATGCGCCGGATTCGCTCAGTTTCGAGGTCGCCTGCGGGCATGGCGCAAAGGTATGGCGTAGCGGCTGCGCTGAGAAGGGGTCTCTCTCAGCCCGGGAGAACCGTCTCGCCGTACATGAGGAACTTGTCGACGCCGCGGGCCGCCAGGCGGCCCTCGTGGATCGCCCATACCACGAGCGACTGGCCGCGCGAACAGTCACCGGCGGCGAAGACGCCCGGCGCCGTGGTCATCATGTCGTCGTCGTGGACGATGTTGCCGCGATGGTCCAGCTTGCAGCCGAAGGCCGTGGGCAGCTCGGGCGCCGGGCCGACGAAGCCCATGGCGATCAAGACCAGGTCCGCCTCGAGCACCTTCTCCGTGCCGGCGCGCTCCTGCATCTCGGGCCGCCCGCTCGACCCGTGAACCCAGTCGATCTCGACGGTTTCGATTGCGGTCACCCGGGCGCCGTCGCCGATCAGACGACGAGTGTTGACGAGGTAGCGGCGCGGATCCTCGCCCCAGAGAGCGGCGGCCTCTTCCTGGCCGTAGTCCATCTTGTAGACCTTGGGCCACTGCGGCCACGGGTTGTCCGCGGCGCGGGTGTCCGGTGGCCGGGACAGGATCTCGAGCTGGGTGATGCTCTTCGCGCCCTGGCGGATGGCGGTTCCGACGCAGTCCGTGCCGGTGTCGCCGCCGCCGATGACGATCACGTTCTTGCCTGCCGCGGATATCGACGTCGCCGGGCCGCCGAGCAGGTGCTTCGTGTTCCCGACGAGGAAGTCCATCGCGAAGTGGACGCCGGCAAGCTCACGGCCCTCGACCCGCAGGTCGCGCGGGATGGTGGAGCCGGTCGCCAGGACCACGGCGTCGAAGTCGGCCATCAGCTTCTCGGGCGCCATGTCTTTGCCGACGGCCACGCTGGTAGTGAACTTGATGCCCTCCTCGGTGAGCAGCTTGACTCGCCGGTCGACCACGGCCTTGTCCATCTTCATGTTCGGGATGCCGTACATGAGCAGGCCGCCGATCCGGTCGTCACGCTCGTAGACCGTCACCTCGTGGCCGGCCCGGTTCAGCTGTGCCGCGGCGGCGAGGCCGGCCGGGCCGCTGCCTATCACCGCAACCTTGAAGCCGGTGCGGGCCAGGGGCGGCTCGGCCACGACCCAGCCCTCGCGGAAAGCCCGCTCGATGATTTCTGCCTCGATCGTCTTGATCGTCACGGCCGGCTGGTTGATCCCGAGGGTGCACGATCCCTCGCATGGGGCCGGGCAGACGCGCCCCGTGAACTCGGGGAAGTTGTTCGTCTTGTGGAGGCGGATGATCGCCTCGCGCCACTGGCCGCGATAGACCAGGTCGTTCCACTCGGGGATCAGATTGTTGACCGGGCAGCCCAGCGCCATGCCGTTGACCAGCGCGCCGGTGTGGCAATAGGGGATGCCACAATCCATGCATCGGGCGCCCTGGTCGCGGAGCGTCTTCTCGGCGTATTCCGGGTGCGTCTCGCTCCAATCCTTGGCGCGCTCCAGCGGAGGCCGGGCGTGCGCCGGCTCGCGCTCGAACTCCATGAAACCCGTCGGCTTGCCCATCGTCAGTTCCCCGCCACTCGGCGCGCGTCCATGACGTTCTCGTCGAAGGCGGCCATCTCGGCTTCGTCCTGCGAGAGCCCCTTCTCGCGCATTCGGGCCTGCGCCTCTAGAACGCGGCGATAGTCGTTCGGGACGACACGGATGAACCTGCTGACGGTGGTGTCCCACTCGTCGAGCAGGGCCTGCGCGCGCGGGCTGGCGGTGTACTCGACATGCCGCTCCAGGAGGCGGCGGATTTCCGCGATCTCCTTGGGGTCCGATAGCGGGAAGAGCTGGACCATCTCCTTGTTGCAGACGCGTTCGAAGCCTCCGCCGGCGGCCCCGCCCTCACCGCTCTCGTCGAGGACGTAGGCGATGCCTCCGGACATGCCCGCGGCGAAGTTGCGGCCGGTCTTGCCGATGACGACGACGCGGCCGCCGGTCATGTACTCGCAGCCGTGGTCGCCGACGCCCTCCACCACGGCGCTGGCGCCGGAGTTGCGAACCCCGAACCTCTCACCGGCGATGCCGCGGATGTAGGCCTCGCCCGATGTGGCGCCGTAGAGGGCGACGTTGCCCGTAATGACGTTCTCTTCCGCCACGAAGTTCGCCTCACGCGGCGGGAACACGACGATCTTGCCGCCCGAGAGGCCCTTGCCGATGTAGTCGTTGGCGTCGCCTTCGAGGGTGAGCGTCAAGCCTTTGGGCACGAAAGCCCCGAAGCTCTGGCCGGCCGAGCCACGGAAGTGGAGCTGGATCGTGTCCTCTGGGAGGCCGGCAGCGCCGTAGCGGCGCGTCACCTCGGAGCCGAGAGAGGTGGCAACGACTCGGTTTGTGTTGTGGAGCGCCATCTCAGCGACGACCTTCTCGCCACGTTCCAGCGCGGGAGCGCAGAGCGGAATGAGGGTCGTGGCGTCGAGCGAGAGCTCGAGCTTGTGCTCCTGCGTGATCTGGCAGGTCCGGCCGGTCGTCTTGGGCACCTGGGGCTGGTAGAGGATCCGGCTGAAGTCGAGGCTATGGGCCTTCCAGTGATCGATCGCGCGGCGCATCTCGAGGCGCTCGGAGTGGCCGACCATTTCCTCGAACGTCCGGAAGCCCAGCATCGCCATGTACTCGCGGACTTCCTCGGCCACGTACGTCATGAAATTGACTACGTATTGCGGATCGCCGCTGAAGCGCTTGCGCAGTTCGGGATCTTGAGTCGCGATCCCGACCGGGCAGGTGTTGAGATGGCAGGCACGCATCATCACGCAGCCCAGGGTGACCAGCGGCGCCGTGGAGAAGCCGAACTCCTCGGCTCCGAGCAGCGCCCCGACCACGACGTCCCGGCCGGTCTTCATCTGGCCGTCGACTTCGACCGCCACGCGTGAGCGGAGGTCGTTGATCAGCAGCACCTGGTTCGTCTCGGCGATGCCGAGCTCCCAGGGCAGGCCCGCATGCTTGATCGACGAGAGCGGCGAGGCGCCGGTGCCGCCGTCGTGGCCGCTGATCAGGATGACGTCCGCGTGGGCCTTGGCGACGCCCGCGGCGATCGTCCCCACACCGACCTCGGAGACCAGTTTCACGGAGATCCGCGCGTCTGGATTGGCGTTCTTGAGGTCGTGGATCAGCTCGGCCAGGTCCTCGATGGAGTAGATGTCGTGGTGCGGCGGCGGGCTGATGAGGCCGACGCCCGGGGTCGAATGGCGGACCTTGGCGATCCAGGGGTAAACCTTGGTCCCGGGCAGCTGTCCGCCCTCGCCCGGCTTGGCGCCCTGGGCCATCTTGATCTGGATCTCTCGCGCGCTGACGAGGTACTCGCTCGTCACGCCGAACCGTCCGGAGGCGACCTGCTTGATCGCGCTCTTCATGGAGTCGCCGTTGGGCAGCGTCTCGAAGCGGGCCGGATCCTCTCCGCCTTCGCCGGTGTTCGACTTGCCGCCCAGGCGGTTCATGGCGATGGCCAGCGCTTCGTGGGCTTCTTGCGAGATCGAGCCGTAGCTCATGGCGCCGGTCTTGAAGCGGCGAACGATCGCCTCGACGGGCTCCACGTCTTCGATGGCCAGCGGATGACGATGGTTCGGCTTGAAGTCCATCAGGCCGCGCAGCGTGCACAGGCCATCGGACTGGTCGTCGATGAGCTTCGAGTATTCCTTGAACGCCGGGTAGCTACCGCTCCGCGTGGCGTATTGGA
Organism: Chloroflexota bacterium; assembly: GCA_017881885.1. GTDB lineage: Bacteria > Chloroflexota > Limnocylindria > Limnocylindrales > CSP1-4 > Fen-1039. The sequence continues at coordinate 12,046 of JADGQJ010000035.1, read as the reverse complement.
GTTGGGCGATGGAGAGCGGGTTGAAGAGGTGATTCTCGCCGTCGACGCGGTACTGGACGTTGCCGCCTGTGCCGAGCTGCTTGTGGTAGATCGGCCGCTTGGGCGGATATGCCCGGTCCTGCCGCATCTTCACTTCGCGGGCGATGACGTCGATACCGACGCCGCCGATGCGAGTGGGCGTCCCGGTGAAGTACTCGTCGACGTAGTCCTGGTTGAGCCCGACCGCCTCGAACACTTGGGCGCCGTGGTAGCTCTGGATGGTGCTGATGCCCATCTTGGAGATGACTTTGACGATGCCCTTGGCGATGGCCTTGCGGTACTTCTTCTCGGCCAGCTCCGCCGAGCCCGAAATCATTCCCAGGCGAACCTGGTCGTGGACGGTCTCGAAGGCAAGGTACGGGTTGACCGCGCTCGCGCCGTAGCCGATGAGCAATGCGAAGTGATGGACCTCGCGCGGTTCGCCGGACTCGAGGACGAGGCCTGCGAGAGTGCGGGTGCCGGCCCGAACGAGGTGGTGGTGGACGGCGGAGACCGCCAGCAGCGCCGGGATCGGAGCTTCGTCGGCGTCGTGGCCGCGGTCCGACAGGATGATGATGTTGTGGCCTTCGGCGATCGCCTCCGAGGCGCGGTCGCGGAGCTGTTCGATGGCCTTGCGGATCCCGGTCCCGCCGTCGGCGACGCGATAGAGGATCGACAGCGTGATCGTCTTGAAGCCGTGAGCGTCGCCGGTCGAGAGGTGGCGGATCTTCTCGAGCTCCTCGTTCGATAGAACGGGCGACGGCAGCTCGAGCTGGTGGGCAGCCTTGGCGTCCGGCTCCAGGAGGTTGCCCTCAGGCCCGACAGCCATCTCGGTGGCGGTGATGATCTCTTCGCGGATGGAGTCGATCGGCGGGTTCGTGACCTGGGCGAAAAGCTGCTTGAAGTACGAGTACAGGAGTTGCGGGTGCTCCGATAGCACGGCCAGCGCGACGTCGTTGCCCATTGCCCCGACCGGCTCGGTGCCGGTTGTGGCCATCGGGTTGATGAGGATGCGGACGTCCTCGGCGGTGTAGCCGAAGACCTCCTGGCGGCGCAGGACGGTCTCGTGGTCCGGCTCGATGACGCGCGGCGGCGGGGGCAGCTCGGTCAGCTTGACCAGCCACTCGCGGAGCCACTCCTGATAGGGATGCTCCGTGGCGACGCGGTGCTTGAGCTCGTCGTCCGACACGATCCGCTGTTCGGCGGTGTCGACGAGGAACATGCGGCCCGGCTGGAGGCGGCCCTTGGCCACGATCTGATCGGGCGGGATGTCCAGCACGCCGGCTTCGGAGGCCATCACGACGCGCCCGTCTTTCGTCACGTAGTAGCGGGCCGGGCGCAGGCCGTTGCGGTCCAGCGTTGCGCCGATGCGGATGCCGTCGGTGAAGGCGATCGAGGCGGGCCCGTCCCACGGCTCCATCAAGCAGGCGTGGAACTCGTAGAAGGCCTTCTTGTCGGGAGGCATCGACTCGTGGTGCTGCCACGGCTCGGGGACCATCATCATCAGAGCGTGGGCGACGGACCGACCCGAGAGGTAGAGAAGCTCGAGGGTGTTGTCGAGGATGGCCGAGTCGGAGCCTTCGGTATCGATCGCCGGCAGGGCCTTGGTCAGCTCGTCGCCGAACAGCTTGGAGCTGAACTGCGACTGGCGGGCGTGCATCCAGTTGACGTTGCCGCGGAGCGTGTTGATCTCGCCGTTGTGGGAGATGTAGCGATACGGATGGGCCCGCGCCCACGACGGGAAGGTGTTCGTGGAGAAGCGCGAGTGGACCATCGCGATGGCGCTCTCGACGCGCTCGTCGAGCAGATCCGGGTAGAAGGTCAGCAGCTGCGAGGCGTTGAGCATGCCCTTGTAGACGATCGTCCGGCAGCTCAGTGAGGGGATGTAGAAGTCACCGCGGTTCGGAATGGCCGAACGGGAGACGGCCTTCTCGACGAGTCGGCGGACGACGTAGAGCTTCCGCTCGAAGGCCAGGTCCTCGACGGTCCCTTCGGGCCGATCGATGAATACCTGGCGGATCAGAGGCTGACTGGCCTTCGCGCTCGCGCCGAGACCGGTGTTGTCGGTCGGAACCTCACGCCAGCCCAGGAAATGGAGCCCCTGCTCCTCCACGACCCGTTCGAAGAGCCGGAAGCATTCGACGCGACTGACCTTGTCCGGCGGGAGGAAGACCATGCCGACGCCGTAGCCGCCGCGGCCGCGGAGCTTGAGCCCCGACTTGGCCGCCTGTTCCGCGAGGAACTGGTGGGGGATCTGGATGGTCAAGCCGGCGCCGTCGCCGGTGTTCTTCTCGGAGCCCGTCGCGCCTCGATGCTCGAGGTTGACCAGGACGGTCAGGGCGTCGCGAACGATCGCGTGCGACTGCCGGCCTGCGATGTCGACCACGAAGCCGAAGCCGCACGCGTCGTGCTCCAGGGCCGGGTCATACAGACCCTGGGCCCGAGGAACGCCTGTCTGCCCCAACTTGGATTCCATTCTCAAATCTCGATGGCTGCCGCTGGCCTCGACCGGACGAGACGCCGACAGGGGTACCTGCTCCGTGCGCAGGAGCCCTCTATCTGGTGCGGAAAGCCGAGTGTCAACGAGAGGGGTCCTCGGGTCAAGGTTGCGAAGGTTGCGATTGGGAACGATACGGCAACTTTGAGCGCGGGCGCGCCGCTGTCGACTTGGCGCCCTCGCATGGTGTAGTAAACGCCGACCGGATCGTGTGGGTGAGCTTCAGACCGGCATTCTGGAGAGTCGAGCCGCGCTGCCGGGCCGATCGCGCTAGACTTCCGACGCCTGCCCGGTGCAGATCGGCTACCGGGGTTCCGACGGGCGAAGCGGTCCCGCAGCGCTCCCAGGCAACTGTCAGGAGGTCCAGATTGTCGCCACAGACGCGCCGCGGTCGAGCGGTGCCGCCCAGTCGAAAGACGCGCGGTCGCGCCGACGCCGGGTCCAATCCACCGCTTGACGAGTCTTCCAAGGTCGAGACGCCGATCAAGGGCCAGCGGCCGGTCAAGAACGAAACCCCGGCGGTCAAGAACGAGACCCCGGCGGTCAAGACCGAAACACCGGACGAGCCGCACACGCGCGCCGAAATCAGGCGGGCAAAGGCTGCTCCGGCGCGCCGAAAGAAGCAGCACGGCACGGCCTATCGCTGGATCGTCGCCTACCTCCCGATTCTTGCGCTTCTGTTCGGGCTCCTTGCCGTGGTGTGGGTGTACACGAGTTTCATCAATCCGCCGCCCCCGACGCCCGCCCAGCAGTGGGCGAAGATCGAGGCCAAGTGGTCGCCCGCCCGTGAGACGGCGCGACAGGCCGTCTCCGCCAACACGCTCGGCTTCGCAAAGCAGCAGGCCGCCTACAAGGACTTCTACACGCAGACCAAAGGCTGGGTCGACGAGGTCAAGGCCGTCACAGAGTGGGGCGTGGGCGCGAACGAAGTGACGACGTTCCTCAGCGACGGCGCCCAGTACGTGAGCCTTCTCCAGCAGGTCAACGCCGCCACGACGCCAAACGAGGTCGCTTCGATGGCTGCGACGCTCGTCCAGTGGGACCAGGCGTTCACGGCCGACGTGGCCGCCGTCCGCAAAGACTTCGCCCTTACTGCGGCGAGCCCGGCCCCTCCAACGCTGGCGTTCCCATCGGTCAACCCGACGCCGACCGGCACGCCGGCTCCGAGCGGATCGCCGGCCGCAACGGGATCTCCCGCTGCGACTCCGTCGCCGGCGCCGACGCCGACCAGCGTGGCCTCTCCGACCAGCACCCCGAGCTAGGTCCGAATACCGCGATCTGAGGCCCTTGATCCGGGGATCCGGGTCGGGGCCTCAGTGCACGTTGCTCACCGACCAGACCCGATTCAGGACGGTCTTGCCGTCGCCGAGCGGGTCGAGCAGACACGGCTGTGCCCCGCTCGCGACCACGTACGGGTGAAGTCGGAACTGCGCCAGCCGCGTCCCGACGAAGGTCACCTCGACGATCACGCCCTCCATCGTCTGCTGGCTCCAGTTCTGGTCGAACAGGAAGTTGCCGTGGCTGCCGATGGCGAACTGCGGGCCGTTTGGACCGGGCAGGATCGAAGCCCATGATGCCCAATGGGTCCCACTGCCCAGGATCCCGTCTGCGCCGCAGTCGTACATGTGGGCGCGCTGGGCGATCTGGTCCTTGGTGATGGTGTTGTGATATTCCGGCCAGCCCCACTGGGGCATGGCGATGACGATATCGGCGACCTGGCGCGCGGCCTTGATCGAACTGCAGACGGTGGCGTCCGTCATCGGAGCCGCTCCCGGTTTGGACGCGGTGGCAGCCGCTGAACCGTGGATGTCGTCCCACCCGACGAAGGCGAACTTCACGCCGCGGACATCGACCACGGCCGGGGCCAGCGCATCGGCAAGGTTCTTTCCGGCGCCGGTGTGCTTGATACCGGCGGCGTCGAGGTACTGGATGGTCTGCAGCACCCCGGCCCGGCCGCCGTCGGTGATGTGGTTCGACCCGAGCGTGACGACCTTGACGCCGCCCTTGGTCGCCAGCAGCTGGGCAACCCTTGGGTCGATGCTGAACACCTGGCCGGCGTTGTGCTGAGTCCAGCCCGCGAACATCGGACATTCGAAGTCGTTTGCGCTGACGTCGTTGTCCGAGATCAGTTTGGCCAGCGTACCGGCGGAGCCGTTGGGTCTGATCGTGGGGACGGGCCAGCCCTTGCCGCTCGGACCTGAATACTGGGTGTTCATGTGGATGCCGGTGTAGTGGGCGCCGCCGCCGGACAGAACCCAGTTCCAGCCCTTGGCGCGGGTGACTGCCAGGAGGCTGACGCCCCGATCGGGGCAGGTGTCACCGGTCGAGATCAGGGTCCGGACGTCGTTCACGTCGTATGCAGTCCAGGACTCGGCCGTGGCCGTCTGCGCGATCAGCGGATACGCGACGGCGCGGTGAGTGGGCGAACCGAATAGGTCGGCCTCCCCGATCGGCAGCACCTTGACAGAAGGCGACACGAGACCGGGCGGGAGCAAGCCGATGATCCCGGCCGTGGCGTGGACGTTGGTCGCGATCTGAGCCGCTGTCTGGCATGTCGTGGCTGCGGGCAGGGAGAGCGTCTGGCCGTTCAGGCTGAGGCCCGTGAGCTCGCAGGGAACCAGAAGCTGGCCTGCGGTTGCCGCGGCTGTCAGCGCTTCGGGCGTGATGCCCGACCTGCCGTCATCGAAGCGGACGACGACCGCGATCGGGAAGAGGATCGGCGGGGGCGTAGGTGCGGGAGTGGGCAGCGGCGTAGCAGTGGCGCTGGGCGCCGGCGAGGCCGCCGATGTTGGGCCGGCGCTTCCCGACGGCGCTGCGCTCAGCGGCGGAGTAGGCCCGCCGCAAGCGGTCAGGAGTGCCACCAGCACCCACAACATCAAAGCGCGCGCGGCATGGGTGTTCGACGACACCGACCGAAACCACGGGTCCCGCATCAATCCCTCCTCGGTGGACGCGCTGATCCTAGCGCCACCGGACCCACTCCACCACGGCGTTCGTGCAGGACACCCGTTCGGCCGCGGGACCGGTCTTCAGGCCCGGCTGCGGGCTCGGCGCCGCCGGCCGGAGACTCGTCGCGGCAGGAATGTGGGCTGCCACTACCTCATTCGAACGGTCCATTCGGCTGCTTGGACCCGTACATCATGCCCAAAATGAACCGGTACCGGTGGCCACAGCCGGAAGTAAGGCTTGTGACGGTTGTGTGGAGTCTGTACGGTTCGCGTCGCTTCAAGGCTGGATCAGGATGGCCGTTCCAAACACTTCGGACGCGCGAGATTTGATACAGACGCAGAGGAAACCTATGGCTGCAGTGGCCGCAAACGAACTCGGTCCCATGCTTACCGCGAGCGAGGTGGCCGGAATGCTTCACCTGCACGTGAACACGGTGAAGAGGCTGGGAGATCGCGGCGAACTGCCCTTCTATCGCGTCTGCAAGCGGGGCGATCGACGCTTCCGCCTCGAGGACGTGATGTCGTTCCTGGACAGGAACCGCTAGAACCCACGAGATTTCCGGTTCGCCGTCACTCCGCCACTGGGCCCTGTGTCGGGATCCGTCGAACTAAGCCGATGCCCGCGGCAGCAGCCGCGGGCATCGACGTTTCTGCGAGGGTTCCGGCCACCGAGTGTGGCCCACGGGGCTAGCGCCCGGCCGACGCGCCGGACCGCGGCAGAGTCCGCAGTGCCGCCGCGAACAGCTCCAGGCCGCGGGCGATTTCGTCGGCTGCCACGTCGATCGGGGGCAGGAAGCGGATGACGTTGTGGTGTGTGCCGCAGTTGAGGATCAGCAAGCCCTGCTCGGCGCACGCGAGGACCAGAGCCTCGCTCGTCTCCGTGTCCGGCTCGCGCGTGGCGCGGTCCTTGACCAGCTCCACGCCGACCATCAAGCCTCGGCCTCGGACGTCGCCGATGCGGTCATCGGCGGCCATGAGGGTTTTGAGGCCGGCGAGGAGCTCGTCGCCGCGGGTTGCCGCGTTGGCCACGAGGTGTTGCTCGGCGATTGTCTTCATGACGGCGACGCCGGCTGCGCACGACACAGGGTTGCCACCGAAGGTGGTTCCGTGCGCCCCGACGCCCCAGCGCTCCTGAAGTTCGCGACGGGTGACGATGGCGCTGATCGGCATCCCATTGGCCAGTGCCTTGGCCACACAGACGACGTCGGGCACGATGTCGGCGTGCTCGAAGGCCCACATCTTGCCGGTTCGGGCGATGCCCGACTGGATCTCGTCGGCGATCAGTAGGATCCCGTTTTCGTCGCAGAGCGCGCGCAACTCCCGGAGGAACGCGACCGGCGCGGGGCTGAAACCGCCCTCGCCCTGGATGGGCTCGATGATGATCGCGGCCACGGATGTGGCGGAGATCTCGTGGCCGAAGAGGGTGCGCAGAGCGCCCATGGCGCCGGCCGTCGCCGCCTCCTCGTCTTCCCCGAAGTAGCGGTAGACGTTCGGGAACGGGGTCAGGTAGACAGATGGCAGGAGCGGTTCGTAGCCCTGTCGGTAGTTGATACTCGAGCTCGTGATCGAGGCGGCGCCGAAGGTTCGGCCGTGGAATGCTCCGCGGAAGGCGACGATGCCGGGCCGGCCGGTGACGCGGCGGGCGAGCTTGAGCGCCCCTTCGACGGCTTCCGCGCCCGAATTGCCGAAGAAGACGGTGTCGAGCGGGTCCGGACACGCGTCCGCCAGCATGGTCGCCAGCTGGCCGACCGGCTCTAGATAACCGAGGGCATTGCAGATGTGCAGCAGCTTGTCGGCCTGATCCTTGATCGCCTGAGTGACCGCCGGGTGGTGGTGGCCCAGGGAGGTCGTGGCGATGCCGCAGGCGAAGTCGAGGAAGCCGCGCCCGGCCGAGTCGTACAGAGTGTGCCCCTCGCCGTGGTCCCAGCTGCGTTCGTAATAGCGGCCCAGGATGGGGGAGAGGTGGGGCCTGGAGAGGGCCCCGAAGTCGCCGGCGGCGATGAGGGCCGAGTCCGTCCGGTTGGCGCTACCCGGACGCGGGTCGCCGGCCGGTGCGCCTGCCGTGGAGGCGGCGGGGGCTGAGACGACGGGTTCCTGTCCGGTGCGATCCATGACGCGAGCTCCTCAAGACACGGGTCGCCGGTCTATTTCGACCGGCGGGGGCCTGCCGAGTATAGAGTTCCCCGACCCCACGCCGCGGCGCCTCCACCCCCACCGCCGAAAGTCCTACCGACATGCGCCAAAAGTCCCACTCGGCCGCTAGAACGCGCTAGACTTGCAGGCACCGGGCCTGTTGCCCGGGCGCATCGCGGCGGTGCCGGTGCCCTAGCGCGGTCGCTTGCGCTGATTGACCTGCCTTCGGGCGGGCCCGATCGAGACGTCTTTGACGACGATCGGTGCAGCGCAGCGAACGAAACGAGGAACGCTATGGCACGAGTGAAGGCACCTGTCGTTGAGGATATGCGCGAGTTCGCCGTCCGAGGCAAGACCATCAAGGTCATGACCAGGCCGGCCGACGACGGGCGACTGGCTCGATTGTTCGAGCCCGTACCGAGCACCACAATTCCGGTCGAACCGGTTGCGTTCTCGCTCCCCGGAACCCCCGACGGCCTGGTCCTCCAGATGAACGAGCGCGGCGACGGCTACATGTATGCGGTCGGCGAGGCGCGCGTGAGCCTGGGCTCGGACGGAATGTGGTGGATCGTTACCCGGCTCGTCGAGGCTCTCGAGGACCCGCAGACCGTCTCCACTCAGCCCCGGTTCCTGACTCTCTCGGGGTTCCTGGGCGGTCCGGCGACTCAGGCCTCGCTGCAGTACAGCGAGACCGGAGTCTGCGTCGTCTGGCGCCGCCTCGAGAGTGGCGTCGTCGGCGATGTTCTCGCCTGGCAGGAGTTGTCTCACGAACGCGCGCAGGGCTGGCTCAGCATGCTGCGGCCGATCCTGTGCGAGCTGGAACTCCGGCAGGTTCATCAGCTGCGTTTGCTCCCGGCGAACGCCGCGCAGCGCTGGGCCAACGTCCTCGAGCGCCGGAGCGCTTAGCCCACCGCGATCGTCGAATCTGGAATCTCGGCACAGCTTCAAGAGCGAGGCGGCGACCAGACGCACCGCGGGTAGACCGCGAATGCCTCGCCGGTCGGGCGTTTCCGTTGCGTGGTGCGCCGACCGCATCCGCCGCGGCCCAATGCCCTAACGTGAAGGCATGGCTCTACCCGACCCTGGGGCCCCATTTTGCGGGCTCGACGCCGACACACTGCGCTTCATGGAGGCGCATCAGGCGAGGGCGGTCACGATCCCCGGCCGCGCCTGGCGCGATCTGGGCGACGCCGTGATGCTGTTCTCGGCAACCGAGGTGGAACCCTTCTTCAATCGACTCGTGGCCGTCCGCTGGCCGTCCGCTCCGGCAGCCTTCGACGATCGGTTGCGCGCGGCCTGCGACCTCTTCATCGCGCTCGATCGGCGGCCGTACGTCTGGGCGATTCCGGGTCTCAGCCGGCCCGACGATCTCATCGCGCGGCTGGCGGCCAACGGCTTCGTCGATCAGGGCGGCGGGTACGACATGGTCCTGGTGCGCGCACCCGAGGCCGTCGCGGACGGCGGGCTCCCGGTGGGTGCGGTGGTCGAGCGATGGAACCCCTCGACCGAGGCCGAGATAACCGCCCGCGCGGAGGCGATCGCGTCGGTCATAAGCGACTCGTTCGACGTGCCAATCGCCCGTAATCCTAATCTGGTCCGAGAGATCAGCCTCACGCTGGGCCGGCCCGACTTCCACGCCTGCGTTGTCACCGTCGACGGCAAGCCGGTCGCAACCGGTCAGCGGTACACGTTCGACGGGGCGAGCTATATCTCCTCGATCGGGACCCGGCCGGACTGGCGAGGTCGCGGTCTGGGCGCGTATGTGACTCGTGTTCTGGCCGCCGACTCGCTCGCCGAGGGCGTGGATCTGGTCTACCTGGGCGTCTACACCGAAAACACAGGGGCCATCCGGCTGTACGAACGGCTGGGTTTCGCGATCCTGGGCGAACGCTCTGCGGACATGCTGCAAACGCAGAAGTAGGCCCGATCCTCCCGGCGTACGGGCTGAGATCATGCTCAAGGTGGACGTTCGTGATCCCTGGCGATGGCTAGAATCGGGGCGCCGAAAGGGACGAGCGCGAGGATGGGCGCCGTCGAGGCAGACGAGCAAGGAGTGAGATGACGCAAAGCGGCGAGCCGGTCATCGCCGTCGCCGACCTGTTCAAGTGCTACGGCGACGTCAAAGCCGTCGATGGCGTCAGCTTCCAGGTCGGGCGCGGCGAAGTCTTCGGCATGCTCGGTCCCAATGGGGCCGGCAAGACGACCACGATCGAGATCCTCGAAGGCCTGCGCGAACCGGACTCCGGCACGGCGACGGTCTTCGGGATGGATATCTCCAAGCACGCGCCGTCCATCAAGCAGCGGATCGGAGTCCAGCTCCAGAGTGTGTCGCTGTATCCGCGCCTGACGGTCACCGAACTGCTGGATCTTTTCGGCAGCTTCTACAACCACCATCTGCCGACCAAGCAATTGATCGACGCGGTCGACCTGGGCGAGCGCGCCCGGGCGCGATCGATGGAGCTCTCGGGGGGCCAGCAGCAGCGGTTGTCGATCGCCCTGGCTTTGGTCAACGACCCGGAGCTGATCTTCCTGGACGAGCCGACCACTGGTCTGGACCCGCAGGCGCGGCGCTCGCTCTGGGATCTGGTCAAAGGACTCCAGGCCAAGGGCAAGTCGATCATGTTGACGACGCACTACATGGAGGAAGCCGCCGAGCTGTGCGACCGCGTGGCCATCATGGACCACGGCCACATCCTGGAGATGGGCACGGTTGCGGAGCTGATCGGACGGCGCTTCAAGGAGCGGGCGATCTTCTTCGACACGAGCCTCAAGCTTCCGGCGGAACAGCTGGGCAAGCTCGATGGGGTAACTCGAGCCGCGGTCGAGGACGGCCAGACCGTCCTGTACTCGAGTGAAGTGGCGGGCACGATCGGTGCTCTGCTGGCTCTCGCCGACAGCCTGAGCGTGGAGCCGCACAACCTGGGTATCCGCCAGGCCACTCTCGAAGACGTATTCCTCGACCTGACCGGTCGAGCGCTGCGCGACTAGGAGCCGAAGATGAAGACACTTGTCGGCCTCACGGTCGCCAATCTCAAGAGCCTCACGCGCGACAGGGCAGCTCTCTTCTGGACGTTGTTCTTCCCGATCATGTTCGTCCTGCTCTTCGGCGTGCTTTTCTCGGGGAGCGGCGGCAGCAAAGTCACGGTCGGCTTTGTCGACCAGGACGGCACCACGACATCGTCGGGGATACGCGATGCGTTGGCGGCCGATCGTTCACCGCTGACCCTCCAGATCGGCTCCCTCGAGGCCGAGAAGGCGGCGATGCAGAACGGCGACGTTTCGGCCGTCATCGTGATCCCAAAGGGCCTCGAGGCAGCAGTTGCCCAGACGAGGACCGGGCATCCAGCGTCGGTCGCCATCCAGCTCTACACGGATCCGTCCCAGACTCAGACGACGCAGGTCGTGCAGGTCGCAGTGAGCAGCGCCGCCGACAACTTCAGCCTCGCCGTCATCTCGGGCCCCGGCCAGTCGGCGGTACTGACCGTGACCCAGCTCACGCTGGCCTCGACCAATGTCTCCACCGTGACCTACCTCGTACCCAGCATCCTGGCAATGGCGCTGATGCAGCTGGGGGTCTTCGCGGCCGTGCCGCTGGTCCAGCAGCGCGAGAAAGGGATCCTCAAGCGGATTGGCGCGACGCCACTCGCGCGCTGGAAGCTCGTCGCCAGCAACATCCTGTTGAGGCTGATAGTCGCGGCCGTAGATACGGTCCTGATAATCGGCGTGGGCATAGCCGCGTTCAACATACAGATCGTCGGAAACCTGGCCCTGGCCGCGGGGTTCGTCTTCTTGGGCGCCGGTGCGTTCCTGGCCATCGGCTTCATGCTGGCCTCGTTCCTCAAGACCGAGGAGCAGGCTACGGGCGTGGTCCAGGTCGTTCAGATGCCGATGATGTTCCTGTCGGGCATCTTCTTCCCGTTCGCCTTCATGCCGGATTTCCTGCGGTCGGTGGCGCGACTCCTGCCGCTCACGTATCTCGGCGATGGGCTGCGCCAGAGCATGGTCAACGCCCCTCAGGTCGCACCGATGGCCGTCGATGCCGCCATCCTCGCCGGCTGGCTCGTCGTCTGCCTGGCCATCTCCGCGCGCTCGTTCCGATGGGAGTAAGCCCGCGCTCTTGAGTTGAGTGTCGGCCGCGCCGCGTTCGCGCATCGCGGCCGCCGCCGTGCGGCCGACGTCCTACCAGCGCTCGCGGTGGACGATCGCGTCCAGCGGCTTGCGGCCGCCGGCTCGTTTGGCCCAGGTCAACGCCTCGGGGTTCAAGGGATAACCGAAACTCAGCAGGAACTCGCAATGGCGGCCGGGCGGCAGGCCAAGCAGCTCTTTGGCGAGAGCCTGGTCGTACACCGTAGCGGGCACGCTGCCGATCCCGAGCTCCCAGGCCGCTAGAGTCATGTTCTGCGCAGCGCGGCCCAGGTCCCACATCACCGACAGCGGCGCATCGGCGGTG
>JADGQJ010000120.1 GCA_017881885.1 Chloroflexota bacterium | reverse complement strand
CAACAGCAGGATGTGCGACCTTGTCGGTGCGTCCGTATCCGATCTGGTAGGCAGGCCTTTCGAGGATTTCATCTACCCGGCGGACCTGGAGATGGTCCGTGCGAACTACCAGAGGCGGATGGCCGGAGAGGACATCGACGCGTACGACTTCAGGATGATCGGGGCCGGCGGCCAGACGATCTGGGTGTTCCTCTCGGCGGCGCTGATCCGGTGGGAAGGCAGACCGGCAACGCTCAACCTGATGAGCGACGTCACCGAGCGCAAGCAGGCCGAGGAGAGACTCGAGGAGGCCACGATCCGCGCCGAACTGGCCAACACGGCCAAGGGCGAATTCCTGGCCAACATGAGCCACGAGCTCCGCACTCCGATGAACGGCGTGATCGGCATGATCGGCCTCTTGCTCGATACCCCTCTTGACCGGGACCAGCGGCGTTACGCGGAGACCGTGCGCCGGAGCGGCGAGTCTCTGCTGACACTGCTCAACGACATCCTCGACTTCTCCAAGATCGAGGCAGGCAAGGTCGAACTGGAGACGCTGGACTTCGACCTGCGCGCCCTGCTCGACGACATGGCTTCCCTGCTGGCCCTGCGTGCCCACGGCAAGGGACTGGAGTTCATGTGCGCTGCGGCACCCGATGTGCCGGCGCGCCTCCGCGGCGATCCGGGCCGTTTGCGCCAGGTGCTCCTCAATCTTGTCGGCAACGCGCTCAAGTTCACCCACGAGGGTGAGGTCGCTGTGCGGGCGAGCCTCGTGTCGGAGACCGAGAAGGACGTAATGGTGCGCTTCTCGGTAAAGGACACCGGCATCGGCATCGCGGCCGACAAGCAGGAACTCCTGTTCGAGAGGTTCACGCAGGCGGACGCATCGACGACGCGCCAGTACGGCGGCACCGGCCTCGGGCTCGCCATCTCGAAGCAGCTGGCCGGAATGATGGGCGGGGAGATCGGTGTCGTTAGCGAAGGGCCCGGTTCGGAGTTCTGGTTCACCGCGCGCTTCGGCAGGCAGGCGGAGCGAGAAAGCCCAACCGCGCCGGCGGCTGAGATTCGCGGGGTCCACATTCTCGTGGTCGACGACAACGCCACCAACCGCGACATACTGAAGGCTCAGCTCGCCGCCTGGGGCGTGCGATCGGAAGAATCTGCCGACGGCGTCTCGGCGCTGAAGACGCTCCGGAGCGCCAGTGATGCGGGCGATCCGTTCGCGGCTGCCATTCTCGACATGGGGATGCCCGGCATGGACGGTGCAACCCTGGCGCGCGCCATCAAGGCGGACAAGGCCACGGCGCATACCAGTCTCGTGCTCATGACGTCGCTCGGAACGCGAGGCGATGCCAGGGAGATGGAGGACATCGGGTTCTCGGCCTATCTGGTCAAGCCGACCCGCCAGTCGGACCTGTTCGACTGCCTTGCCGCCGTGTTGGCCGGCTCGGCCGTGGCCCAAACGGAGCGGCCCATCATCACGCGGCACGCCATTCGCGAGATGCGGCGCGGCGCGGTGCGCATCCTGCTGGCCGAGGACAACATCACCAACCAGCAGGTGGCCATCGGCATCCTGAAGAAGTTGGGACTGCGGGCGGACGCCGTGGCCAACGGCGCGGAAGCCGTCAGGTCGCTCGAGTTGCTCCCTTACGACCTCGTGCTCATGGACGTCCAGATGCCGGAGATGGACGGCCTCGAGGCCACTCGCCACATCCGTGATCCGCATTCTTCCGTCCGGAACCACGCCATCCCCATTATCGCTATGACTGCCCACGCGCTGCAGGGCGACAAGGAGCGGTGCCTGGAAGCGGGGATGGACGATTACGTCACCAAGCCGGTCTCGCCTGCCGCTCTGACCGAAGCGCTGGAACGATGGCTACCGCAGGAGCCCGCTTCTACAGTTGCGGGAGCGCCTGCGGCGACCGAGACATCGTCTCGCGAGGCGACGGACTCCGGGGCGGCGGACTCCGCGGCGGCAGACTCGAATCCGGTGTTCGATCGGGCGGGCATGATGGCTCGCCTGATGGACGACAAGGATCTGGCGCAAACGGTGATCGAAGGCTTTCTGAAGGACATCCCCAAGCAGATCGAGGCGCTCAGGAGCTACGTCGACGCGGGCGACATCGCGGCCGCACTCCGCCAGGCCCACACCATCAAGGGCGCGTCGGCCAACGTCGGCGGCGAAGCTCTCAGGGCGGCGGCAATCGAGATGGAGAACGTCGGACGGGCCCGCGACATCGAGGCGGTCAAAGCACGTCTGCTCGATATCGAGTCGCAGTTCGGCCGGCTCCGGGAGGCGATGAACGCCTTCACAGCCGAACAACCGGATAGGGCGGGGAGCCCGGCGTGAAGATCCTCATCGCCGACGACGACGTCGTGTCGCGCCTCGTCCTCACGGGGGTGCTGCAGAAGTTCGGGCACGAGGTGGTGGCGACCGTGGACGGCGCCGAAGCCTGGGAGGTCATGCAACGACCCGATGCCCCCAGGATGGCCGTGCTCGACTGGGTCATGCCGGGCCTCGCCGGTGTCGAGGTCTGCCGCCGCATCCGCGGCCTCCAGTCCGACCAGCCGCCTTACATCATCATCCTGACATCGATGGGTGAGAAGGCGGACATCGTGACCGGATTGGACGCGGGGGCCGACGACTATCTGGCCAAACCATTCGACCCAGGCGAGCTCCACGCTCGGGTCGATGTCGGCCGGCGGATGATCGAGATGCAGGCGAGGTTGATCGAGGCCCGCGACGCGCTTGCCTATGAGGCCATGCACGACTCGTTGACCGGGACTCTGAACCGCCGGGCGTTCGCCGAGGTTCTGACCCGCGAGCTCTCTCGGGATGGCCGGCACCATCAGGGTCTGGCGCTGGGTATCTGCGACGTCGACGAGTTCAAAAGGGTCAACGACACCTACGGCCACCAGGTTGGAGATGAGGCGCTGTGCGGGCTCGTCCGCCACTTGGAGAACAACCTGCGAGGGCACGATGTCCTGGGCCGCATCGGCGGGGACGAGTTCATGATGCTCACCGAGCACCACCGGAGAGAAGACGTCGGCCTCGTGTATGAGCGTGCCCGGGCGGCTGTCGCGCACACCCCGATGCCCACGAGTGCCGGGAATGTGTCCATCACGATCAGCATCGGTGTGAGTATTCGGGGCGCCGAGGAGACCGCGGACCAACTGTTCGCCACGGCCGATCTTGCCCTGTACCGAGCCAAGGACGCGGGACGCAACCGGGTCTGCCTTGCCGCCGAACCGACGCCGCCGAGCGCCCCGAGCGAGCCCGAGCAGCCGGCCGCGCCGTTGGTCGGTGAGAATGCGCCGGCGGTCGGCGCGAAGCCGCCGGCGGCCGACGGGAACCCGCCCGCTTAGCTCCCGAGCTTGATCTCGGCCAGCCTCAGGGCGATGGCGACGTCGGCGGCGGTGTGCACCGGCATTCGAACGGGCCATCCCTCGATGGCCTTCGTCGCCGCGGCCAGTCCGTCGTGGATGTGGGCGGGCAGGTCGTCTGCGAGCGCCGCCTCGCGCGCCGCGTCGGACAGCGCCAGACCGACACGGAAGTGGCCCGCGTCGGGGGTCATGTAGAGGATCCCCTGCTTGCCTCGCTCGAGGCGGCACGACCAGCCGTACTTGCGGCCGCCGTAGACCCAGCGCTCACTTACCGGTTCGAAGCCGGCCTGGATTGCTTTCTGGAGCTCTGCCCAAAGCCCGTACGCCGGGCCGAGAAGCCCGGCTAGATCAGCGGCAGTCGGCGCAGCAGGTCTTTCGGCCATTCCGGTCACCTCATGGAGAAAGCGTACCGACGAACATCCGCCGTCCCGAAGAGTCGCGGCTTGTAACGATAACGCGGGCTCCGAGGACCGCCGCCCGCAACTCAGCGCCCCCCTGGCGCCCGGCTCAGACGATGGCGACGGGGCGCTCGATCGCGGCGTCCGAACGCAGGCGCCGGTCGACCAGAACGCGGATCACGTAGTTGATCTCCAGCCCTGCCCCGTCGAATGAGGGCGCCGATCCGGCCGGCACGAGAAGCCGCGCCCCGGCCGCGCCGCTCGCCAGCGAAGCCGGGTCCACGGCTACCGAGGCGATGATCCCTTCCGTCCCGTTCGGGGCGTTCGTGCGGCGGTGAAGTTCGACGCGGGCCCCCTGGCCGGACGGCGCCGAAGGCCAGACGACCGTGACGACGACTTCCTGCCCAGAAGGTGCAGGCAGCGGTGAAACCACGTTGATCGAGGCATTGCCGACCGGAACGCTGGACATCAGGCTCATGCCGCCCTGTTTGCCGATCCCAGCCCTCAGGAGGTCCGGGTGCTGTGCCAGGGGGAGGTACACGGCGGCCCAGTGGTCAGAGCCCATCGCGACGTCCCAGCGGACCTCCAGCGCCCAGGCAATGATCGATTCGCCCAGATGGGCGGTCGGCGGGCCCAGCTGAGGAGCCGGAACCATGAACGTCGCTTCCCACGTTGCGCCCGGCTGGAGATTGGTCGGGATCGGAGGCTCCGGGAAGGAGTCAGTCACGAAGAGCTTGCCGCTGGTCTCGACCCAGCGCTCGGTGTAGATGGTCTCTCCCTTGGAGTTGGTCTCGTCCCGCGAGCGGCGAGTCTCGTCCAGCCGCAGGCCGACGAGCCGGAGATAGGCCTTGCGCGAGTTGACCGGTTTCATGGCGGTCAGCCGGACGCGGCCCGTGATCCCATCGCCGACTCGAGCCGGATGGTCGAAGACGAATTCGCCCACGACGGCGCCGTCGCTCGGATTGAGCAGCTCTTCAGGGCTGACGGAGTGGAGCGGATGGCTGCCTTCCCCTCCGGCGAGCCTCGGTCCGTTAATGGCGTCGAACGGAGACGGCGCGGATCCGCTATGGCCGGCGGAGAAACCAAATGACGGCATCGGAACCCTCCACGGCGTGACGGGGTCGAGTTGAAAGCATGGTAGAGGCCCCGACGCGCGATGTTTCGGGCGTTCGGGCGGCGCCTCCGCCGACCCTCCGCCGAGCCTGCGCCGCGACGGCTGCCTGCCACCCGACGAACGGGGCGCGAGCGAGGAGAGAGCCCGCCGGCTGGCCGGCGGGCTCTCTGACTTGCGTGCGGCGCCGCGATCAGGCCGCGATTTGGCCCTCGATCGCAGCCGCTCGCGCCGGCCGTTCGACCCCCCGAAGCTTGGCCGTTGCCGCCGGTAGCGCAAGGGCCAGCGCGGCGCCCAGGGCCACGACCGCGGCCCCGACCCAGACGCCGGGGATGAGGCCGTCCACGTACGTTTGTGGCGTCGCGTACGACCCGGTGCCGGAGAAGATCGCGGCCAGCACCGCTATGCCGAACACGCCGCCGAGTTCGCGGATGGTGTTGTTGGCGCCCGATGCCTTGCCCTCGTCCTCGCGCGGCACCGCTGACAGGACCACGTTGGCGATGGGGGCGAAGAAGAGGCCCATCCCGGCGCCGCTCACCACGAACGCGGGCACGAGGCTGGAGTAGGGGACCGACGTCGAAATGAGCGCGGCGATCCAGCCCAGGCCAATTCCCTGGAGGGCGAGACCGGCGGCCAGGATCGGCCGCCCGCCGATGCGACCCGACGCCCAGCCGGCGATCGGGGCCACGATGACCGGCGTCGCGGTCCACGGCAGGATGCGCAGGCCGGCGTCGAGCGGGTTGAGTCCCTGGACGATCTGGAAGTACTGCGACAGCAGGAAGATCGATCCGAACATGCCGAACGACATCAGGAACGAGACGCCGTTCGCCACTACGGACGCCCGCCGGCGGAAGAGCTGGAGTGGCAGGATCGGCTCGGCTGCCCTGGCCTCCCAGACGAGGAAGAACGCGATGAAGGCGACACCGGCCGCGATTGCGCCCAGGACCTCACCGTCCGTCCAGCCGCGTCCGTTGCCGTGCGTGACGCCCCACACGATGCCGAACAGACCGAGGCTGGCGAGCGCGACGCCCCGGAGATCGAGCGAGCGGCCCGGAGCGCGACTCTCGCTGAGGCGGAAATGGGCGAAGAGAATGGCCACGATGCCGATGGGGACGTTCACCCAGAAGATCCAGTGCCAGCTGACGCCTTGCGTGATTGCGCCGCCGACCACCGGCCCGACGGCAACGGCCAAACCGCCGATGCCGCCCCAAGCGCCCAGCGCAAGAGGCCGTTTCTCGGCAGATATGGCGTCGGACAGGATCGTCAGTGTGAGCGGCATCGTGATGGCCCCACCCAGGCCCTGCAGCGCGCGAGCGAGGATGAGCGTGCCGCTGGAAGGGGAGAGGGCGGCGCACGCGGATCCAATGGTGAAGACCGCGAGGCCGATGGTGAACATCCGTCGCCGTCCAAAGCGGTCGCCGAGTGCGGCTCCCATCAGCAGCAGCGCGGCGAAGGTGAGGGTGTAGGCGTTGACCGTCCACTCGAGATCGCTGAGCGAGGCGCCCAGGTCCAGTCTGATGACGGGGAGGGCCATGGTCACGACGAGGTTGTCGAGGCTGACCATGAATAGTGCGGTGGCGGTGATGAAGAACGTCCAAAGGGGAGAGGCTCTCCGAGCCATGGCTGTCGATCTCCTTTCGTGAGATAACTAACTGAGTGATCGCTAAGTACAACGGACAAAAAGGGGGTGCGGTCAGCAGGGCGCGACAACACCTCCGGGCAGTGATTGGAAGAATTCCTCCATCGTCGTGGCGTTGCTGATGCTTGCGATGACGTTTATGAGCATTCCCTCGGCGAACCAGGCGTGGACGGCCTGGGGATCGCCGCCGGAGACCCGCGTCACTACCTGCCAGAGGACGGCGTAGTTGTCGCGAACCACGACTTGAATCTCGGGATCCTCGCAGGCTGCGTATGCCTGAAGCTGAAGCCGCAGGATGTTCCGGTCGCCCAGCAGAAGCCGAACGTAGGCATGGCCCATTTCTTCGAGGATGTGCTTGGCGTCGAGGCCTCGGTCGGTCGCCAGCTTCCCGGAGTGCTCGAAAGTGAGGCGAGTCCTGTCGAAGCAATCCCGGACCGCGGCGATGAACAACTCCTTCTTGGTGCCGAAGAGCTGGAAGAGGTACGGCTGCGACACTCCGGCGCGTCGTGCGATCGACGCCGTGGAGGTGCCGGCATAGCCGGACCCGGCGAACTCGATCGCGGCGGCGGCGACCACCTCGTCGCGGCGTTCGTCGGCGGTAAGGCGGGTGTTCATGGGCATAACTTAGTGAGTACTAAGTTAGTTGTCAAGTCCCGAGCGCAGCCACATGGCCCGCCCCTCGGATCGACGCCGGGGTGCGGCGGCCGTTGTCCCTGTTCGGGCGGATGATCACCCCATCGTCCCGACCATAGGGGCGCCCAGAGTAGACCGATGATGGATCGTTTCGACTTCGTGGTCATCGGGGCAGGTGCTGCCGGAGAAGCCGCGGCAAACGCTGCGCGAGAACGTGGCAAGAGTGTTGCCGTGGTTGAACGCGAGCTATTCGGCGGTTCGTGCGCGTTCTGGGCCTGCATCCCGTCGAAGTCGCTGCTTCACGCGGCCGAGGAGCATCGCCACGGCGGATATCCCTGGCAGCGCGCCTCGGACCGTCGCGACTACATGATCAATCGCGAGCGGCGCGACTGGCCCGACGACTCCGGACACGTCAAGCAGCTCGAGGCGGTTGGGGCGCACGTGTACCGTGGCGCTGCCCGGATCGCCGGGCCGGGGCTCGTGGACGTCGTGGCCGCTGTCGACGCGAGCGGCGCGGCCGCG
>JADGQJ010000119.1 GCA_017881885.1 Chloroflexota bacterium | reverse complement strand
GGCAGGCCCATCTTGCCGGCACCGACGACGACGGCGCGCCCGACGGTTTCCGCCTCGCCCGCCCAGGGCGTGACGAATCGCGGCTTGCCGTGGACACAGGGATTGACCGGGGGCGTGATGGCGCCGCCCAGGAAGCTGGGGACGCGCGAGGGGCTGGAGACGATAGTCATTCGGCGTTGAGCCTCGAAGGTAGGTCCGATAGATCGATCGGCCGGCGTTCCGCCGCGGCCGTGAGCAGAGCATTGGCGATTCCGACCGCCCAGAGCCCGTCCTCGCCCGGCACATACGGCCGGTCGCCGGTGCGCAGGACTCGGACGAATTCGTCGAGCTGGGCCCGCAGAGGCTCGATGCTGACGACGGGAATCTCAGCCACGTCGCCGGTGAAGGTGGTCGCGTAGCCGGCGATCATCAGCGGCCGCTCGACATTGGAGCGGGTGAACGTGAGCCTCTGGGTCAGATAGTCCAGCTCGAACATGCCCTCCTCGCCGACGGCCATGAGGCTGCGGCGCTTGGCCGGGGTGAGCCAGTCCACGTCGAGGAATCCGGTGGCGCCCGAAGGGAAATGCATCAACCCGAAGAGGAGGTCTTCGTGCGTGGCGTGGATCCGCTGCGCCGTCTCGGCGTAGACACGGATCGGCCGTTCGCCCGCAATCCAGGACAGCATGTCGACGTCGTGCGTGCCCAGGTCCACGGTCACTCCGACGTCGCGGATGCGGGCCGGGAACGGGCCCGCGCGCCGGCTGGTGATGGCGTAGATCGTGGACAGCCAGCCGGCCCGCAGCAGGCGGCCCATCTCCAGGACCGCGGGGTTGTAACGCTCCACGTGACCGACCTGGACTCGGACGCCGTGCTTGCGTGCGGCGGTGACGATGGCGATGGCGTCGTCGACCGTGGCCGCGAGCGGCTTCTCGACCAGGACCGGCAGGCCTCGCTCGATTGCGGCCAGCGCGATGGCCGAGTGATGCGTTGTGGGTGCGGCGATGACGACGCCGTCGAGGTCCGCCGTCGAAATCATCTCCAGCGGATCGGCGAAGCCCCGGGCGCCGGTCTGCTCGACGGCGGCCGCGAGCGCCTCCGGCGTCGGGTCGGCGACTGCGGCGAGAACCGTGTCGGTGTGGTTCGAGATGACCCGCAGATGGTTGCGGCCCATCGAGCCCAGACCGGCCAGGCCGAGCCGCAGGGGCGCGCTCACAGCCGGCGCTCGCCCGCCGCGGTTGCGTGGCGTCCGACCGATGCCCGGAGGGCGGCTATGACCTGGTCCTGCTCGTCACCGGTGAGGCCCGGGTACATCGGCAGCGACATGCTCGTGGCCGCCGCACCGTCGGTCACCGGCAGGTCCGCCTCGATGCCGAGTTCCAGGACGTACGGAGCCTTGTGGCAGGGGATCGGGTAGTAGATGCCGCAGCTGACGCCGGCTTCCTTCATCTCGTCGACGATCTGATCGCGATCCGGTCCGACCGAGAGGGTGTACTGGTGGTACACGTGGGTCCGGCCCTCAGGACAGATCGGAAGCTTGATCGGCAGGTCCGCAAAGGCTTCGTCGTAGCGCTTGGCGATGGCCTGGCGTCGGGCGGTGTTCCGCTCGAGCTTGTCGAGCTGGACGAGCCCGATGGCCGCGGCGATATCGGTCATGCGGAAGTTGTAGCCGAGGATCTCGTGGTGGTAACGCTGCTTCATGCCCTGGTTGCGGTAGAGCCTGACCCAGTCGGCGAGGCGGTCGTCGTCGGTGTTGATGAAGCCGCCCTCGGCGGTGGTCATGTTCTTGGTGCCGTACAGGCTGAACGCGGCGTAGCCGAAGCTGCCGGCGCGCCGGCCGCGGTACATCGCGCCGTGGGCCTGGCAGGCGTCCTCGACGACGACGAGTCCGTGGCGGTCGGCGATCGCCTGGATTGCGTCCATGTCCGCGACCACGCCGAACAGGCTGACCGGGCAGATCGCTCGGGTCCGGGGCGTGATGGCGGCCTCGATGCGGCCCGCGTCCATGAGGTACGTATCCGGCTCGATGTCGATGAAGACCGGAGATGCGCCCGTGTAGAGAATCGAACTCACCGTCGCGTTGAAGGTGTGCGAGACGGTGATCACCTCGTCGCCTGGCTCGAGTCCCAGCCCGGCCCATATCGACATCAGGGCCACGGTGCCGTTGGACATGGCAAGAGCGTGCTTGCTACCGCAGAACTTCGCCCACCGCTCCTCGAGTTCGGCGACCCTGCGGCCCCCGGCGATCATGCCGCTGGCGAGGACTTCGGCGACGGCGGCCGTCTCCTCGGGGCCGAGATCGGGGCGGGCGGGCGGGATCATTCTTGGACTCCTCGGTTCGAAGCGGGCCGCTCCTCGAGCTCCCCGCTCTGTGGATGGAAGGCGTAGGCGCGACCGCATCGCGCACAGTCGAGGGATGCCTCTCGGGTTGGGTTCGGCGTTGCGGGGCGGCCCGTCTGGTCGTTCAGGCGAGCGCCGCAGGCGCACACCCAGCCGAGCCGGCGGGCGGGGTTTCCGGCCACGAGGGCGAAGTCGGGGACGTCGCGAGTGACGATGGCGCCGGCGCCCACGGTCGCGAAACGGCCGATCTTGACGCCTGCCACGACGACGGCCCCCGCGCCGATCGAGCAGCCGTCATGGAGTGCGATCGGGCTGACCGTCCAGTCGTCGCTACCAGCGAGCTCACCCGTGGCGGTGATCGCCCTCGGGTAGCGGTCGTTCGTGAGAATGGCGCCGGGCCCGATGAAGACGCCGTTGCCGACCGACACCCCGTGGTACACGAGGGCGCCGTTCTGGACCTTGACTCGATCGCCCAGGTGCACGCCCTCGTCGATGAACGCATCGCGTCCGATGACGCATTCTGCGCCCAGACTCGCTCCATTTCGAAGCACTGCACGGTGCCAGACGCTCGTCCGAGGCCCGATCGAAACGTCGGCTTCGATGTCCACGGACGCATGCACCCGAGCGGTGGGATCGATCACGAACGGCTCCTGTGACAGAACGGAGATCGGCTGAGGGATCCCAGGAAGACGCCGCTCAGCAGGCGACTGAGTATACCGGACGCCTCCCCGGCGAGCCGCAGGCGGGCGTCTGCAGGTAGTGGCGTTATCCACCAATAGGGTCGGTTGGGGCAGCCGGCCGCCCGCGACGGCGCCGACCGCGGCCCGGCCGCGCTTCCGGGTTCAGCCGCGCTTGCGTCTCGACAGAAGGGCGACTGCCACTCCCAGGACCGCCCCGAACGCCAGCGCGCCACGCCAGTCCAGGACCGTCCGGACGTCGCCCTCGACCTTGCGAGCGAGCAGGATGAACGTGCCCGATTGCTTCCCGAGAGTTACGTGCCCGGCCACGATCGACTGGGCACCGCCCTGCTCGATGTGGACTTCGCGAGCGAGAATCGCCCTGGCGTATCCCTGTTTGAGGTCGATCCGGCTGGCCACGCCCACACCGACCGCTCCGAGCTCGATCGAGAGGTGCTCACCGTGGGCGATGCCTACGCCGCCCAGCCGAACGGCGATGTCGTCGGCGTGAGCCCGGCCGATGCCGCCCATCTCGACCGTGATGTCCTCGGCCGACGCAGCCCCGATGCCTCCCTGGCGCACGTTGATCGACTCTGCCTCGACCTCGGCCGCGCCCGACTGCGTCAGGTTCACCACCGTGGCGCGGATGGGTGCGGGGGCCGAATGCGGAACTGGAGCCGGCACAGACGATGCCGCCGCCGTGTGGGCGAGCGGGGACGCCCCGACTTTGACCGCGGCCGTCTTTGGTGCCGCGGTCTTGAGCGTCGGCTTCGAAGCGGGCTTCGCCGGACCGGCCGCCTTCGCGGCCGCTTTCGGCGCGGCGGCCTCAGGGGTCGACGCGGCAGGAACCGCCTCCGCCTTCCGTCTCGGACGCGGCGGTGCCTTCGGCTTGATATCGGGTTTGTCGCTCGGATGGTCGTTCATCGCAATCCTCTTGCGCACTCGCCGGTCGCATCTCCGACCTATCGGGCTGCTGATGCCGACTCAGCCTACAGCGACTTGCGTCAGCGGTAGTAACCGAGGATATCAACGACCACTTGTGCGACCGACCCACGGAGGCCGCCGAACGTCACGGACAGTGTCCCCCCGGGCCCGAGGAGACTGACGAACCCGTTGGCGCGATCGTCGCCGACGGGGAAGTTGAGAGTCGAGGTTGAAGTCTCCGGTCCCGGAGCTGCCGCCAGCCAGCCGCCGGAAGTCTGGCCGGCCACGGTCAGGTTCCCGACTACTGCCACGGCGATCGGATGCACCGAAACCTGGCCGCTCACCGCGAAGGGCGCAGTGCCGCCCGTCTTGAGCGGTCCTTTGAAGCCGAGCGCCGTGCGGCTGTCGACGACCCGGCCGGGCGCGAGTGGAACGAAGGTCGCGCCGGAGAGCCCGGGCACGAAGTAGCCGGTCACGTCGAAGATGAACTGAACGGTGGTCTTGGCGCTGCCGACGTACTCGACCTGCAGCTTTCCGCCGGCGAGCGGCACGGTCACGTTGTTGGCCCTGGTGTCGTTTCGAGGGAAGTTGAGCGTGGAAGAGACCGGCGGGTGGCCCGTGGCGATCGTCGGCGCAACGGTGATGTAGCCGGCGCCGGTCTGGCCGGTGATGGTCGCGTTGCCGGTCACTGCGGTGGCATTCGAGGGAATGCCGGCCAGGCCGGCGACACTGAAGGTGGTTACCTTGCCGGCAGTAAGTGGCGCCGATAGGCCCTTCTTGGACCGACTGTCGACGATGCGGTTCGGCGCGATCGGGATGAACGTCGATCCGTTCGCGTCTCTCACGAAGTAGCCGGTCAGGTCGAGGACGAGGCCGACAGTGCCCTTTCCGGAGGAGGTGGAGTAGACGCCGCTCAGACTGCCGTCGCTTGCGAGCCCGAGGGTGATGCCGTTGGCTCGATCGTCGCCCGCCTTGAAGTTGATCGTCGAAGCAGTCCCGCCGACGGTTGATCCGAGTCTGACGTACCCGCCGAGCGTGGCCGCGGTAACCGTGAGGTTGCCGGTGACGGCGATCGCGCCGGCCGGCACGCCGCCGGCGGCGCCGGCGATCGGGATCGATCGAGCCTGACCGGCCTTGAAGGGGCCGGTGAGGCCGACTCCGGTCCGGGTGTCGAGGACGCGGACCGGAGCCAGTGAGTAGTACGTGCCGGTCGGCGTCGTGTCGATCACCGCGCCCATACGGCCCATCTGCCAGGTTCCAAACGGCGACGCGGACGGTGCGTAGTAGGTCGTGCTGCCGGTCGTGCCGGCCACCTGGATCATGTAAGTGCCGTCGGGCAGCGTCGAACCACCCACCTTGCCGTCCCAGACATATGACTGAGTCCCGGCGCCCTTGGCTCCCAGATCGATCGTCCCGGCGACCGTATCGTCCTCGCGGTAGATCGTCAGGACGACGTCGCTAAAGGCGGTCGTGTCCGACCATGAGATGGGGAGCGTTTCGTGGATGCCGTCGCCATCGGGCGAGAAGACTTTGCCGCGATCGATGCCGGTGCCCGAGGGCAGCATTCCGGGCACGCCGACGACGTAGTTGGTGATGCCGGCCGAGACGGCCGTGGAGTTGGGAGGGGTGATTGGCGCGATCTGATCGGTGGTCCCGTTGGAGACGGCAACCCACGGGCCGGGGAAGAGCGGAACCACGGCGTTCAGCGCCGCGAACGGACCGGTCACCTGATACCAGGTCTGCCCATCGGTGCCGACGACCGGTCCGGCAAGGATCCTCAGGACCGTGCCCTTGGTCGCCGTTGCCAGCTGATTGCCCGCGCACGGGGTGACTGATGGGCATTCATTCGCCGACGCGGCCACGACGGTGACGTAGCCGTCGATCGCGAAGGCCGGCGAGGCCGTGTACGTGGCTGTGACGTCCCATGGGCCGACGTTGCCGGCACCGTCGGTGGCCCTGACGCGGAACGAGTAGTTATGACCCGACACGCCCTGGAAGTTGTCCGTCGTTTCCGTCGTACCGGTCAGCCAGTTCGTGAACGCGCCGCCGTCGGTGGAGACCTGGACGTCGTAGCCGGCGATGCCGCTGAAATCGTCCTGACCGGTCCAGCTGACGGGGAAGCCCTCGCTGTTCTGAGTTGCCGGGATGTTCTTGATGCCGACCTTGGGCGGGGTCTTGTCGTTCAAGAACTTGGCAGCGATGAGGTTGCCCATCTCCGGGTGGCCGGCGTCGTAGCCGAGCGCCCAGATTCCGGCGCCACGCAGATTCCAGTAGTTGATCATGTCGTACTTCGCGGCCAGCGATTGAGCGTCGTCGTAGTACAGCTCGCGCCAGACCGTGACCGCGACGGTGGGACAGGTCAGCTGGTACGAGGTCCAGGCGGACTGCTCGACCGAGTCGTAATTCCGCCCGTGCAGGGCCGCAAGCGAGGCCGCCTGCGCGAAGAAAACCGAGGTGGGTGCAATGCACGAGTTCTTGACCACGGTTCCATATGGGCTGTTGGTCGTCGTCGTCCAGGCGATGCCGTAGTAGGGGAGGCCCAGAATGATCTTCGAAACGGCCGTCCTCGCCGCCCACGCATGGACTACCTGGGTCAGGTCGTAGACGGGCTTGGGGCTGGTCAATGGGTCGATCGAACCGGCGTAGGCCGAGCCGCCGCCTCGGAAGTCGTAGCCCATGATGAAGACGGCGTCCGCGGCTCCGGGGGCCGTCAGGCCGGCGACGTCGTAGTAGCCGGTGGCTCCTGTCGCACAGAACGTCAGCTCGTAGCCCGTATGGATCTTGTCCAGTTCGGCGCGGAGGGTCTGGACGAAGATCCGGTAGTTGCCTTCCTGCGTGGAGGCGATCGGCTCGAAGTCCAGGTTCACGCCGTCCACGCCCCGCTGGCTGACCGCCGCCGCGATCTGCTGAGCGGCGTTGAGCCTGTTGGCGGGAGTCGAGAGAAGCTGGACCTGCTCGTTGAGCTCGGAAGTGGTCCAGGCGAATTCCTCGACGGTGAGCGCGACGCGAGTCCCGTGGGCATGGGCGTTGTTGATGACGTTGGTCAGCCATCCGCTTGTCCACCCGCCCCAGCTCGATCCCGTCTTCTGGAGATCGCCGGTGCCGGTCACGCCGACGCCGAAGTACGCGACGGTGGAGAGGATGTCGTAGTTCAGGGTCGGCCCCGCGACCGATTCCCAGTAGGGCAGGAAGCCGTAGATCTCGCGGCGCAGCAGACTGGCCGCCGGACCCGCCGATACCTGCGGCTGGGCCGTCGGTGCAGCAGTGCCTCCGAATGAGCCGGCAGGTGCGGACGCAGTCACGTCATTGGTGGCCCAGACCTTGCCCTGCGGGCTTGCCGCGATCGACCGGCCCGAAGCGGTACCGGCCGGGAGGGCCACCGGCAGACCGCCGTCGACCTCGATTCGGTCGCCCTTGCGAGGGCTGTACGGCACGGTGACGGCGTCGCCGGGGACGAACGTGTTTGGGTCGTTCGCGTGCTCGAGGGCCTGCTCGTGGGATATCGAAGTAGGGCCCTGGCTCGCGGTCGCTGAACCGGGATCGGATGCGCCCGCGGGAACCGCGGCTGCCGCCGGGAGCGCGCCCTGCCAGGCCGATCCGATGGTCAGGGCCGCGACGAGTGCGACCGCGACTGCCACAGGTGCGAATTTCCTGGAACGCCCAACGGTCTTGCGGTGTTCCGCGGACCGTGAAGATGACAATTGGATGCTCATCCCGACCTCATCCGATGCCCGGTGTCTCCAGCCTCGGCCCTGC